>NZ_CP045720.1:3600000-3900000 GCF_009646115.1 Pantoea eucalypti
GCCCCGTGACTATAATTGGTTCAGAACGCCGGAACGCCGCTGTGAAAGCGTAATTCGGTGTCAGGTTCGCTGATTAACCGCCCTTCTGTTATCCCAATCGCCTGCACGCGTGGCGTAATGTCTTTAGTGGCAATCTGCGCCGCCAGCGTTAAATAATCCTGATAGTGCCGCGCCTCTGAGCGCAGCAGCGACAGATAGAACTTTGCCAGTTCGTCATCAAGATAGGGTGCCAGACTGGCGAAGCGCTCGCAGGAGCGCGCCTCAATGTAAGCGCCACAAATCAGCTTATCCACCAGGGTTTCCGGCTCATGCGTCGTCACTTCACGCAGCAGCGATTTGGCGTAGCGGCTGGAGGTGATCTTCTGATAGACCAACCCGCGCGACTGCATAATTTCCCACACCTGATAGAAGTGATGCAGCTCCTCTTTAATCAGCAACACCATCTTCTCCACCAGCTCATCCGCCCAGGGCAGCGCATTGCGCACGATGATGCGTTTCGTCAGGTTTTTATGGGCATTGATAAAGTCGCTGTCGCCATCTTCGCGGAAGATAAAATCTTCATAGGGCTTCAGCCACGTCAGAATAGCGTCGCCGCTGGGTTTGTCGGCGACATATTTGCGGATCAACCACACCGCAGTCTGCGCGGCTTTCAGTTCGCACACCAGATGGTCGGTTAACAGCAGAGTCAGATTTTCTGGTTTGCGCGCCTCATCAATCCAGGCCTGTGGCGTGCGACAGTGCAGAAACTGATAGATCGGTTCAAGTAACGGTGCGTAGTTCATGATGTCAAAACAGGTGTGGCAGAGGTGACAGGCGGAGAACTCTCCGCCCCGGCTACTTAGTGGCGAATACCATTATCATCTTCATCTTCGATGGCGTCGTCATCTTCGTCTTCATCTTCGGCATCGGGATCTTCGAAATAGGTGCCCCAGCCGTCATAATCGACGTTGTACTTGCCAATCAGGTTCACCAGCTGTTCAACCTGCGCATCAATCAGCTCCGGCTTCAGTGCAGATTCGCTGATAATATCGACACACATCACCGTGGTGCCATCTTCCAGCTCCAGCTCTTCCGGCTCGGTCACTTCATAACCCAGCTTGAAGGCGTCAACCGCGGCTTTTTCCAGTGAATCAAAATTATTGCATGAGAGATGATGCTCGATGGTATAGAGCGCATCAGGATCGCTGCCATCCTCCAGCAGCTCTTCAATAACCTGCCGCGTCTCTTCCTGCTGCTCTTCCAGTAATGCTTCATATGCCATGACAATGTCCTCTCTGAGTTCGGCAATAATCAATTATTTTCCCACACTGCCTGTCGCGCCACTACACAAAACGAAAAGTTTATTCAGCTCACACTTGAAAATGAATATTCATACGGTTAAATTGAATTTTAATTCATTTTAATGCTTACCGGAGTGTTGTATGAGTCAGCTGTATCAGCGCCATTTCCTCAGACTTCTGGATTTTACCCCCGCCGAAATTGATCATCTGCTGTCCCTTTCCGCTGAATTAAAACAGGCGAAAAAAAGCGCCAGCGAAGTGCAGTATCTGAAAGGTAAAAACATCGCGCTCATCTTCGAAAAAGACTCGACCCGTACACGATGCTCTTTCGAAGTTGCCGCTTACGATCAGGGTGCAAACGTCACTTATCTGGGCCCGAGCGGCAGTCAGATCGGCCATAAAGAGTCGATGCGCGACACTGCAAGGGTGCTGGGACGCATGTACGATGGTATTCAGTATCGCGGCTACGGTCAGGCGCTGGTGGAGACGCTGGCGGAACATGCGGGCGTGCCGGTGTGGAACGGTCTGACTACCGAGTTTCACCCGACCCAGTTGCTGGCTGACCTGCTGACCATGCAGGAGCACCTGCCGGGCAAAAAGCTCAGTGAGATGACGCTGGTTTATGTGGGCGATGCGCGCAACAACATGGGTAACACTATGCTGGAAGCGGCGGCACAGGTGGGTCTGGATCTGCGTCTGGTGGCACCGAAAAGCTGCTGGCCAGAGGACGAACTGGTGGCGCAGTGCCGTCACGCCGCGCAGCAGACCGGGGGTAAAATCACCCTTACCGAACATATTGCCGACGGTGTGAAAGGCGCTGACTTTATCTACACCGACGTCTGGGTGTCGATGGGCGAAGCCAAAGAAGTCTGGGCCGAGCGTATCGCCCTGCTGCGTGACTACCAGGTTAACCGTGCGATGCTCGATCTGACCGGCAATCCGCAGGTTAAATTCCTGCACTGCCTGCCCGCTTTCCACGATGATCAGACCACGCTGGGTCAGCAGATGGCAGAGCAGTACGATCTGCCCAACGGCATGGAAGTGAGCAACGAGGTGTTTGAGTCGCCGCACAGCATTGTGTTCGACCAGGCCGAGAACCGGATGCATACCATTAAAGCGGTGATGGTGGCCACGCTGGGCCAGCGCTGACCGATGGCGCTCGCCTTACCGTAAAGTAGCGTTAGTCAGATAAAGAAGCGCAAACGTTTTCCTCTTGCTGCTCTACCGCGAACGGGTATAATGCGGCCCAATTTGCCGGAGGAAATATGCTACAGCACAGCGGACAATTTGACGCTCCATCTCGCCTGACCGCAGGCGGTGCTGCTGTTTCTTTCGGTCATCGACCCGATCATAAAAAAGCCCCTTAATCAGGGGCTTTTTTTTGTCCGCAATCCGGCCGCGCAGAGGAGAGAGCTATGCCTAACCCGCTATATCGCAAGCACATCATTTCAATCAACGACCTCAGTCGTGAAGAGCTGGAACTGGCCCTGGACACCGCCGCCAGGCTGAAAGCCCATCCGCAGCCGGAACTGCTGAAGCACAAGGTTATTGCCAGTTGCTTCTTTGAAGCCTCGACCCGTACCCGCCTGTCGTTTGAGACTGCGATTCATCGCCTTGGCGCATCAGCGGTAGGCTTTGCTGACGGCAGTAATACCTCGCTGGGCAAGAAAGGCGAAACCCTGGCCGATACCATTTCCGTGATCAGCACCTACGTTGATGCGATTGTGATGCGTCATCCGCAGGAAGGCGCGGCGCGGCTGGCAACGGAGTTCTCTGGCGGCATTCCGATTCTCAACGCCGGTGACGGCGCGAACCAGCATCCGACCCAGACCCTGCTCGATCTCTTCACCATTCAGGAGACCCAGGGCCGTCTTGGTCAGCTGAATGTGGCGATGGTCGGTGACCTGAAATATGGCCGCACGGTGCACTCTCTGACGCAGGCGCTGGCGAAGTTTGATGGTAACCGCTTCTTCTTTATCGCGCCCGATGCGCTGGCAATGCCGGCTTATATCACTGACATGCTGGATGAGAAGAATATCGCCTGGTCACGTCACGACAGCTTTGAAGAAGTGATGCCGCAGCTTGATATTCTTTACATGACGCGGGTGCAGAAAGAGCGGCTCGATCCGTCAGAATATGCCAACGTAAAAGCGCAGTTTATTCTGCGCGCCACCGATCTCACTACGGCACGTGACAACATGAAAGTGCTGCATCCGCTGCCGCGCATCGATGAGATCACCACCGATGTCGACAAAACCCCTTACGCCTGGTATTTCCAGCAGGCGGGTAACGGCATCTATGCGCGCCAGGCTCTGCTGGCTCTGGTTTTAAACAGCGAACTCGCCCTGTAAGGAGATTTCCCATGACGCAAGACAACAAATTGCAGGTCGAAGCAATCAAACGCGGCACGGTCATCGACCACATTCCGGCGCAGATTGGCTTTAAACTGCTCTCCCTATTCCGGCTGACCGAAACCGATCAGCGCATTACCATCGGTCTGAATCTGCCGTCGGGTGAGATGGGCCGCAAAGACCTGATTAAGATTGAAAATACGTTTCTCACTGACGATCAGGTCAATCAGCTGGCGGTCTATGCACCCCATGCCACGGTTAACCGCATCGACGATTATGAAGTGGTGGCGAAGATCGCCCCGACGCTGCCGGATCATGTTGAACGGGTGCTGACCTGCCCCAACAGCAACTGTATCAGCCGCAGCGAGCCGGTCTTCTCCAGCTTTACCGTGAAGCAGCGCGCCGACGATGTGCATCTGAAGTGCAAATATTGCGAGAAAGAGTTCGCCCGCCATGTGGTGCTCGGTCACTGGTAATCGCCCTGCCCGACCTTATAATGGGCAACAGTGGCGGCATCGCCGCCTGACGACGTAATCAAAGGAGCCATGATGTCACGTGAAATCAGTACTGAAAAAGCCCCTGCCGCTATCGGTCCCTATGTTCAGGGTGTCGATCTGGGCAGCATGATCATGACCTCCGGTCAGATTCCGGTTGATCCGGCGACCGGCCAGGTGGCAGATGACATTGCCGCACAGGCGCGTCAGTCACTGGAAAATGTGAAGGCGATTGTTGAAGCTGCGGGTCTGAAGGTTGGCGACATCGTGAAGACCACGGTGTTCGTAAAGGACCTGAATGATTTCGCCACGGTCAACGCGACCTATGAAGCGTTTTTCACCGAGCATGAAGCTCACTTCCCGGCGCGTTCCTGTGTCGAAGTGGCGCGTCTGCCAAAAGATGTGAAAATCGAAATCGAAGCGATTGCGATTCGTCGCTAAAGCGTAAGCCGCCGCTCTCCGGGGATACAGGAGAGCGGCGGTGAATCACTTAACGCTTAGCAGGTCGCCACAGCCACAACACGGCGATCGCCAGCGCAAACAGCACGCCAAAGCCGACGCCCGTCGCTACCGCAGGCGCGCCCGCCTTAATCGCCAGTGTATAGAGCCCCAGCATAATCAGCATGGCGCTGTTCTCACCCAGGTTCTGTACCGCAATGGCATTGCCTGAACCGACACTCTCTTTGCCCCGCGCCTGTAACAGCGCATTCAGCGGCACCACAAAGAAACCGCCCAGTGCACCAATCAGCATCAGCACTAAATAAGCATTCAGCAGAGAGTGCTGCAGCGCAAAGACCACCACCATGACACCAATCAGCACACCAGCCGGCATACAGCGACGCACGGTCTCCAGCGTCACCAGCTTCGCCGCCGCCGCTGCGCCAATCACAATGCCAATTGCCACCATGGCATTCAGCGTGGTTGGCGTGGTGTTGTCATTGATCCCCAGCGCCACCGGCACCCAGAGCACCAGCAGGAAACGCAGCGTAACGCCTGCGCCCCAGAACAGACTGGTGCCGAGCAGCGAGAAGCGGGTTTCTGCATCACGCCATAGCAGCGCGGCAGCACTGAAAAAGCTGCGTACCATCACGCCGAACTGCCAGCTCTGACCAGGCCGCGCCGCCTGCAGTTTCGGGATAAACAGGTTCGCGACCACAGCGATGCCGTAGGTCAGCGCACAGATGCCCAGCGCCGCCAGAATATGCCAGTCAGCCAGCATGCCGCCCGCCACCGAACCCAGCAGAATGGCGGCGATGGTCGATGCCTCCATCAGCCCGTTGGCTTTCACCAGCTTCTCGCCGTGGGTGATCTCACCGAGGATGCCATATTTGGCCGGCGAGTAAGCCGCTGCGCCCGCGCCTACCAGGGTATAGCCGATGAAAGGATTGAAGCCGAAGCAGATCACCAGCGCGCCCAGCAGCTTCAGGCTATTAGCGAGCATCATCACCCGCCCTTTCGCCATGCTGTCCGCCACCTGACCGACAAACGGCGCCAGCAGAATATAGGCCGCGACAAACAGCATCTGTAAGACCGGCTGGCTCCAGTCGGGATAGAACTGACTTTTCAGTACCGCCAGCGTGGCAAACAGTAGCGCGTTATCGCCAAACGCCGAAAAGAACTGGGCGATAATCACGGCAATCATGCTGCGCGACATCAGCGGCGCATTACGATCAAGGCTCATGCCTGCTCCTCTTCCGCCATTTTTTTCAGCGTGACGTAATCGGGTTTACCACTGCCCAGCTGCGGCAACTGCTTCATGACGCGGATATCACGCGGCAGTGCCAGCTCTGGCGCACCCAGCTCGCGGGCTGCTTTCTGCAGCCTGTCGCGCACCAGTTCAGCGTCCGTGGTGAACAGCACCAGTGCCTCGCCGCGCTGTCCATCCGGACGCAGCGACGCCGCATGTTGTTTCTCCGGCGACGCCTTCAGCGCGATCTGCTCGACGATCTCCAGCGACACCATCTCACCCGCGATCTTCGCAAAGCGTTTGGCACGTCCCTGAATCTGGCAGAAACCGCCTTCATCGAAGCTGACGATATCACCGGTGTCATACCAGCCCGCTTCAAGATTACCTTCGCCATCGTCGGCGGCCGGGGCTTCCAGCACGCCAGGATTTTCGACCCGCAGATAGCCCTTCATCACGTTTGGTCCACGCAGTTGCAGGCGTCCGCCCTGCTCAATGCCCGGCACTGACATCAGGCGTGAATCCATGCCCGGCAGAATGCGTCCCACAGTGTGTGTCTTCGCTGCCATCGGCACATTAATCGCCACAACCGGCGCGCACTCGGTGACGCCGTAGCCTTCGAGAATGCGAATGCCATACTTCTCGATATAGAGCTGACGGGTGTTCTCCTGCAGCTTCTCCGCACCCGCAACGACATAGCGCAGACGGGCAAAATCATAGGGCGCGGCAAAGCGCGCGTAGTTACCCAGGAAGGTTGAGGTGCCGAACAGCACGGTGCAGTTACGGTCATAAACCAGCTCCGGCACGATGCGATAGTGCAGAGGGCTGGGATAGAGGAAGACCTGAGCACCGGTCATCAGCGGCGTAAACAGCCCGACGGTCAGACCAAACGCATGGAACAGCGGCAGCGCCGACATAAAGCGGTCGCGCGGCGTGAAGTCGGCGATGGTGCGGATCTGCTCGACGTTCGCCAGCAGACTTTTATGGGAATGCACCACGCCTTTAGGGTTGCCTTCAGAGCCGGAGGTAAACAGCACCATCGCGGCATCTTCCGGCTGTTGAGGTAACTGGGCGCGATGCGGCATCAGCAGATGGGCAAGGATCCACAGCTTGTCTTTGCCCGTGACGGTATCTTTCAGATCTTCCAGGTAGATCCACTGCACATCGTCCAGCCCCTGCGGCAGATGCCACAGATTGCCTTTGTCCAGGAACTGCCGCGACGTGAAGACGGTTTTAATCTGCGCCGCGGTCAGTGCTGCACGCATGCCGTTAACGCCCGCGCTATAGTTGAGCATGGCCGGAACGCGCCCGCGCAGTGTGGCACCGAAAATCGCCGCCGCCGTCACGGTGGTATTAGGCAGCAGGAGCCCCACCACTTCACGCGGCTGGCTGTAACGCTCCAGAATACGGCCTACGCCCAGCGACTTCTTCAGCAGGCCGTTATAGCTGTCGGGTTTGAAATTCACATCTTCGATGCAGCGCTTAAACGCGCCGTAACGCGTCCGCGCCGCCAGAAACGCCTCAAACAGGGTTTCACGCGGACGCACTGCCATGCGCGCTTCCATCATCACATGATGCAGATGCTCACCGGCCAGCACGCGGCGATCGCGCGCCCGTTTCGCCTCTGGCATCGGAATGCGGGTGGCGGGCAGAACGGTGAGAGTGATGCGCGGGAACAGGCGACGTTTAAACACGCCCGCCAGACGACCAAACGGCGTGTATTCAGCGCCTTCAATGCGCATTGGCACGACGTTAGCGCCGGAACGCGCCGCGACAAAGCCTGCCCCGCTGTAGATTTTCATCAGCGAGCCGGTAACAGTAATTCGTCCTTCCGGGAAGATGACCACCGGACGGCCCGTATCAATCAGCCGAACCAGCTGCTTCAGCGCCATGGGCCGGGTGGGATCCAGCGGCACAAAGTCGATAAAGGGTTTAACCAGACGCATAAACCAGCTTTCGCTGATGGTCGAGTAGACGGCAAACACCGGTTTAACAGGCAAAAATAGCGCCAGCAACATGCCGTCCAGAAACGACATATGGTTCGGTGTGATCAATACCTTCTGCTTATGCAGTTCGGCGACGTCGCCCCGCAGTTCGACCCGCCATAACAGGCGAAATATCAGGCGTAAAAATGTGAAAGCCATGCCAGCTCCTTAGCATCGTGAAAAATAGCCCTCACGATGCAGGATTTGACGCGGTTCGACAACCGAATTATCGGCAATCTGATACTGCTTCAGGGGGCCTGCCAGCCACCGCCCAGCGCGGCAATCAGCGCGACGCTGCTGACCCACTGCGTGGTCGCAAGCGTCAGCAAACTCTGCTGTGCGCTCAGGCTGCTGTTCTCAGTGGTCGCCACATCCAGGTAGTCAATCATGCCCGCCTCATACTGCAGGCGTGTCACCCGCGCCGAAGTCTGGGCCGCGTCGGTGGCGCGCTGCTGCGCGGCGATTTCGCCCTGCAGCGTGTTCAACTCCACCAGCTTATCTTCCACCTCCTGCATCGCGGTCAGCACCGTCTGACGATAGGTGGCCACGCTGGCATCCCAGCTTGCCCGCGCCTGATCGACCTTCGCCGAGGTCGCACCCGCGTCGAGCAATGTACCGCTTAGCGCCGGTCCCAGTGACCAGACGCGGTCCGGCAGCGAGAAGAGCGAATGCAGCACGGAGGCGCTGACACCACCACTCGCGCTCAGAGTCAGGTCAGGATAGTAACCGGCTACCGCCACACCGATGGCGGCATTGGCGGCGGCCATATTACGTTCGGCGTACGCGATATCGGGACGGCGCTGTAACAGCTCGCCCGGCAGGGCTGCCGGAATCGCGGGTAATGTGGCCGTCAGTGGCGCAGCGGGCAGACTGAAGTCGGCCGGAGCTTTGCCGATCAGCAGTGCAATGGCGTGCTCCATCTGCGCACGCTGCCACTGATAATCCTGCGCCGAGGCGCTGGCGCTCTCCCGTTGCAGCTGCGCCTGGGCCAGCGTGGCACGCGACGCGGTGCCCGCCTGATACTGGCTGGTGATCACGTTCAGATAGTGCTGATAAGCATCAACGCTCTGCTGATAGAGCGCGATTTTCTGATCCATGATGCGCAGCTGGAAATAGTCCTGCGCCAGCTCAGACTGGGCACTCAGCGTGATGTTGGCCAGTTCTGCCGCGCTGGCCGAAGCACTGGCGCGGTTCTCCTCCAGCGTGCGCCGCAGTTTACCCCACAGATCCAGCTCCCAGCTGGCACTCAATTCCGCCTGATGGCTGCTGCTGGTGGTGCGAACGCTGCTGTTGGTGGCATGGCTGCCGCTGCGCGTTACGCTGCCGTCATAGTCCAGCGAGGGAAACAGCGCTGCACGTGACTCAGCCGCCAGAGCCTGCGCCTGCCGGTACTGCGCGGCATAGGTTGCTACGTTCTGATTTGACACGCTGACCTGGCTCAACAGCCCGCTCAGCGTGGCGTCATGGTAAACCGTCCACCACTCGCCTTTGCTTTGCGCATCCAGCGGTGTCGCCGGCTGCCAGCCTCGGGCCTCTTTATAGTGAACCGGCATCGCTACAGACGGGCGCTGATAGTCAGGACCCACGCTACAGCCGCACAGCAGCATCACAACAAACGGGATGAGAGGTTTCATGGATCAGGATTCCGCAGGGCGCAAACGACGCCATTGACGTTGAGTGGCACGGCCCAGACGATCGAGCCAAAGATAAACAACCGGCGTGGTGAACAGTGTCAGCAGCTGGCTAAGCGCCAGCCCACCTGCAATCGCTATCCCCAGCGGACTGCGCAGGTCGGCATCACCGCCGCTGCCCAGCGCCAGCGGCAAGGCGCCAAAAAAGGCGGCCAGTGTGGTCATCATGATTGGCCGGAAGCGCATCAGGCACGCCTGGGTGATCGCCTGCTGCGGCGACATGCCCAGCCGCCGCTCCGCATCAATGGCGAAATCAATCATCATGATGGCGTTCTTTTTCACGATGCCGATCAACAGGATGATGCCAATCAGCGCGATCACCGTGAGCTGCGTGTTGGTCAGCAGCAGCAGCAGCATCGCTCCGACGCCCGCTGACGGCAGCGTCGAGAGAATGGTCAGCGGATGGATATAGCTCTCATAGAGCACGCCGAGCACGATGTAGACCGCCGCCAGCGCCGCCAGAATCAGCCACGGCATGGTTGCGGTCAGCTGTGAAAAGGCCGCGGCGGTACCGGCAAAACCGGCATGAATGGTCGAGGGCAGGCCCAGCTTCGCCATCGCCTGTTTAATCAGTAACTGCGCCTGCTCCAGCGAAACGCCATCATTGAGGTTAAATGCCACCGTGCTGGTGGCAGACTGGCCCTGATGCGCTACCGACAGCGGCGCGTTGCCACCGCTGAAACGGACAAAGGCGGAGAGCGGCACGCGATCACCGCTGTCGTTAATCACATAGAGTTGCTGTAGCGTCGCCGGATTCGCGGTGTCGCTGTCCTGCAGCGACATCACCACGTGATACTGATTCAGAGTGTGATAGAGCGTGGCGATCTGCCGCTGGCTGAAGGCATTATTCAGCAGTGTATCCAGCATTTTCACGTTGACGCCCAGTCGGGTGGCGCGGTCGCGGTCAATCGTCAGCTCCACCTCCTGACCGCCCGTCTGCGAGTCGGAATCTACGCTGTTAAGCTGGGGAATGGCTGCCAGCGCCGCCTGCACTTTCGGCGTCCAGACCCGCAGCAGCGCAAGATCGTCCGCCTGCAGGCTGTATTGATACGTCGCGTTAGCGCTACGTCCGCCAATGTGCAGATCCTGCGCCGCCATCAGGAACATCTGCGCCCCGGCGATATGGCTGGTTTTGCGCGTCAGTCGGTTAGCCACTTCAGTAGCCGTGGCATCGCGCTGGCTAAAATCCTTAAGCCGCACAAAGAAGTTGGCGCTGTTGCGGGAGCCAAACATCCCGCTGCCCATAGACGACATCACACTCTCGACCGCCGGATCTTTCTGAATGATCTTTGTAAACATCAGCATTTTCGGCTTCATCGCCTGGAATGAGATGTTCTGATCGGCACGCAGCGCGCCCATCAGCAGCCCGGTGTCCTGATTGGGGAAAAAGCCCTTTTGCACCACGGTAAAGAGAAAAACGTTCAGCAGCACGGTCAGCAGCAGGCTGAGCAGCGTCAGCTTCTGATGGCGCATCACCCAGGCCAGCCCGCGTCCGTAGGCAGCCAGCAGGCGGTTCAGCTGATTTTCAATAAACTGATAAAGCGGATGTGGTCGCTGGCTGACGGGCGGTTTGGGCTTTAGCAGGCGTGCGCAGAGCATCGGTGTCAGGCTGAGTGAGACGAACAGCGAGATCAGCAGCGACACGGTGAGCGTTACGGCGAATTCGCGGAACAGCCGTCCAACAATGCTGCCCATCAGCAGGATCGGGATAAACACCGCAATCAGCGACACGGTCATCGACAGCACGGTGAAGCTCACCTCCTGCGCCCCGCGCAGCGCCGCCCGCAGCGGACTCAGCCCACGCTCAATATGGCGAGTGATATTCTCCAGCACCACAATCGCATCATCCACCACGAAGCCAGTGGAGACGATCAGCGCCATCAGCGACAGGTTATCCAGGCTGTAACCCAGCAGGTACATCACCGCGCAGGTGCCGATCAGCGACACCGGCAGCGCCAGCGCCGGAATGATCACTGCCTGCAAATTGCGCAGGAAAATAAACACCACCGCTATCACCAGCAGCACCGCGATCAGCAGCGTCTCTTCGGTGTCATACAGTGAGGCGCGCACGCCGGGCGAACGGTCAACTACCACTTTCAGCTGGCTGTCAGCGGGCAGACTCTTTTCCAGCAGCGGCAACTGCGCTTTGATCGCGTCGATGGTTTCGAGCATGTTCGCGCCCGCCTGACGTTTAATGCCGATCATCACCGCAGGCGTGGCATTGAGGAATCCCGCCTGATAACGATCTTCCACCGAGTCATAGACTGTGGCGACGTCGCGCAGCCGCACCGCCTTGCCCTGCTGCCAGGTGATGATCAGATCGCGGTAGCTGGCGGCCTTTTCCAGCTGTCCGTTGCTGTCCACCAGCCACGACTGGTCACTGCTCTGCAAAATCCCCTTAGGCAGATTGGTGGTGCTGTTGGCGACAGCGGCGCGCACCGTCTCCAGCGAGATGCCGTAATGCGTCAGCTTCAGCGGCTGCAGATCGATGCGCACCGCGGGTAAGGCGCTGCCCATCAGCGAGACTTCGCCGACGCCCTGCACCTGCCCCATCACCTGTTCGATTTTGCTCTCTGCCAGGTCATAAAGCTCGCCGGGCGAGCGGGTGGCGGAGGTCAGCGCCAGCATGACAATTGGCGCATCTGACGGGTTGGCTTTGCGATAAGTGGGCAGCGAGGCCATCGCGCTCGGCAGCAGGCTGCGCGCCGCGTTGATCGCCGCCTGTACGTCGCGTGCCGCGCCATTGATATCGCGGTCCAGATCAAACTGCAGGATGACCGTGCTGGAGCCCTGCGAACTGCTGGAGGTCATCTCACTAATACCGGCAATCTGCCCCAGCGAACGTTCCAGCGGCGTCGCGACGGTGGCGGCCATGGTCTCCGGGCTGGCCCCCGCCAGGCTGGCGCTGACCATGATGGTCGGGAAATCGACCTGCGGCAGCGGTGCCACCGGCAGCAGCCGGTAGCCCAGCGCGCCGAGCAACAGTATCGCCAGCGTCAGCAGCAGCGTCGCCACCGGACGAAAGATAAACAGCCGGGTCAGATTCATTGCCCGCTCCGCGCCTGCTGCTGACGGCGTTTCACCCAGGCGTTGCCGCGCTGCGCCAGCCCATCAAACAGCAGGTAGATCACCGGCGTGGAGAAGAGTGTCAGCACCTGACTGACAATCAGCCCGCCGACAATCACCAGCCCCAGCGGCTGCCGCAGCTCTGCGCCCGAGCCGGAGGCCAGCATCAGCGGTAACGCGCCGAGCAACGCCGCCATGGTCGTCATCAGGATCGGGCGGAAGCGCAGCAGACAGGCCTGATGAATCGCGTCACGCGGGCTGAGATGCTGCTTGTGTTCTGCCTCCAGCGCGAAGTCGATCATCATGATGGCGTTCTTTTTCACGATACCGATGAGCAGGATGACCCCAATCAGCGCAATCAGGCTGAACTCCGTGCCTGCCAGCAACAGCGTCAGCAGCGCGCCCACCGCCGCCGACGGCAGCGTTGAGAGAATGGTGACCGGATGGATAAAGCTCTCGTAGAGGATGCCGAGTACCACATACATAGTGATCAGCGCCGCCAGAATCAGCCACAGCGTGTTGCCGGTGGCACTCTGGAACGCCGAGGTTTCGCCCTGGTAACGCAGCGTGGTGCTCTCTGGCAGGTGCAACTGCTGCCGCACGTCGGCGATCGCCCGCTGCCCATCCTCCAGCGAGTAGCCCGGATTAAGGTTGAAGGAGATCATCACCGCCGGAAACTGATTCAGCCGCATGTGCATCAGCGAGCCGGTGCGCTGATGAATAGTGGCGATAGCGGTAAGTTTCACCATGCCGCTGCTGGCCGTGTCGCTATCAGAAGCTGAGCTGGACGTCGACGTTGATGAAGACGTTGATGTTGATGACGAAGCCGTGGATGAAGCCGTGCTGGTGGTTGATGACGAGCTGCTGCCGGAAGAGGGCTGCAGATAAACATCATCAAACGACGCCGGACCCTGCTGGTAAGCCGGAGCCACTTCCAGCACCACCCGATACTGATTCGACTGGGTGAAAATAGTCGAGACCAGACGCTGACCAAAAGCGTTATAGAGCGCGGTGTCCACGTCCGACGCAGTAATGCCAAAGCGCGCCGCTTTATCGCGGTTCAGCTCAACGTATGAGACGCGCCCCTGATCCTGCAGGTTACTTACCACGCCATTAAATTCGGGACGCTGCTGCAACGCCGCCACCATTTTTGACGACCCGCTGACCAGATTTTCACTGTCGGCGTCGTCCAGGGTGAACTGATACTGACTCGGCGAGACCTGGTCGTTGACGGTGAGATCCTGCGCCGGTTGCAGATAGAGCCGGATACCTGGCACATCGGCGGTCGCCTGTTGCAGTTGTTTAATCACCTCATCCGCTTTCACATCACGCGAGCCAAATGGCTTAAGGTTGATCTGTAACCGTCCGCTGTTGAGGCTGGTGTTGGTGCCGTCGATGCCAATCGTCGATGAGACGCTTTCCACCGCCGGGTTTTTCAGAATCAGAGCCGACAATGCCTGCTGCCGCGTGGCCATCGCTTTAAATGAGACATCCTGTGAGGCGACAGTAATGCCCTGAATCAGCCCGGTATCCTGGGTCGGAAAGAAGCCCTTCGGCACCATCATATAGAGCAGCGCGGTCAGCCCGAAGGTCGCCAGCGCCACCAGCAGCGTCAGTTTCTGATGGTTAAGTACCACGGTCAGCAGCCGGTCATAGCCGCGCACCAGCGCATCGAAAAGTTCGCCGCCCTTGCGGGAAAAAGTTGACTGCTGTTCGGGCGGAATGTGGCGCAGCAGATACGCACACAGCATTGGCGTCAGAGTCAGCGACACCAGCATCGACACCAGAATCGCCACCGCCAGCGTGATCGCGAACTCCCGAAACAGTCGCCCGACCACATCACCCATAAACAGCAGCGGGATCAGTACGGCAATCAGTGAAAAGGTGAGCGAGATGATGGTGAAGCCAATCTGCTGTGAGCCCTTCAGCGCCGCCTCCATCGGCGACTCGCCCTGCTCCAGCCGCCGGGAAATGTTCTCGACCACCACGATGGCGTCATCAATAACAAAACCGGTGGCGATAGTCAGCGCCATCAGCGACAGGTTATTCAGGCTGAAGCCTGCCAGATACATCACACCAAAGGTGCCGATCAGCGACAGCGGCACCGCCACGCTGGGGATCAGCGTAGCGGCCACGTTGCGCAGGAACAGGAAGGTCACCATCACCACCAGCGCAATCGACAGCATCAGCTCAAACTGCACATCACTGATCGAGGCGCGGATGGTCTGAGTGCGGTCGGAGAGAATCGTCATCTTCACCCCGTCCGGCAGTGCCGCCTGCAGCGCGGGGAGCTGCGCCTTGATGTTGTCCACCACCTGAATTACGTTTGCGCCCGGCTGGCGCTGCACGCTAATCACAATCGCCGGCTGGTTGTTGGCCCACGCCGACTGGAAGCTGTTCTCCGGGCCCTGTTCAATATGGGCGATATCTTTCAGGCGCAGCGCCGCGCCGTTCTCATAGGTGAGGATCAGGTTGCCGTACGCGTCGGCGGTGCGCAGCTGGTCGTTGGCGTCGATGGTGACCGAATGATATTTCCCGTCAAAGCCGCCTTTAGAGCCATTAACGTTGCTGTTGCCAATCAGCGTATTCACCGCCTCCAGCGTCAGATGATGCGCCGCCAGCGCCTGAGGATTCATCTGCACCCGAATCGCGGGCTGATGTCCGCCCGCCAGCGTCACCATCCCGACACCGGAGATCTGCGACAGCTTTAGTGCTACCCGGGTATTGACCAGATCCTGCACCTCGGTCAGCGGCAGCGTGCTGGAGCTCGCCGCCAGCGTCACCACTGCACTGTCCGCCGGGTTAACCTTTTTGTAGGTCGGCGGATTGGGCAGATTGTCGGGCAGCAGGTTATTCGCCGCATTGATCGCTGCCTGCACCTCCTGCTCGGCGACATCCAGCGAGAGATCGAGGCTGAACTTCAGGGTAATGATCGACGCGCCGCTGGCGCTGGTGGAGCTCATCTGGCTCAGCCCGGCCATCTGCCCTAACTGGCGCTCCAGCGGCGAGGTGACTGACGACGCCATAACATCCGGGCTGGCGCCCGGATAGAGCGTGGTGACCTGAATGGTCGGATAGTCGACCTGCGGCAGCGCCGAGGTCGACAGAAATTTATAGGCAAAAATGCCAGAGATCAGCACGCCGACCATCAGCAGGATGGTGGCGACCGGACGCAGAATAAACAGGCGAGACGGGTTCATTTCGACACGGCACCGGCAGCAGGTGTCTCATCGGCCAGCGTGACTTTGCTGCCGCTGGTGAGGCGATCGATCCCTTCTGTCACCAGCCGATCGCCTGGCGAAACGCCGCTGAGGATCGCCTGCTGATCGTCGCCGAACGCAGGGCCAGTGGTGACCGCTTTGCGCGTGACGGTGTTATCCTGATTGATCACAAAGACAAAGCTGCCGTCGCTGCTCAACTGCAGCGCCTGCGCCGGGATCACCGTCGCGCCTTTCAGCACCCGGATCTGCAGTCGCAGATTGACAAACTGGTTAGCAAACAGCGACTCATCCTGGTTGGCGAATACCGCTTTCAGCGCCACGGTGCCGGTGGCGGTGTCGATCTGGTTGCTGATGAACTTTACTTCGCCGCTGGCGAGCTGATGCTGGTTGTCCTGATCAAACAGCGTGGCGGGCAGGCTCTGGCCCTGATGCAGGACGCTGACCAGCGCCGGGATATCGCTTTGCGGCACGCTAAAGGTCACGGCGGCGGGCTGCATCTGGGTGATCGTCACCAGGCCCGTGCTGCTGGCGCTCTGAACCATGTTGCCGGGATCGATCTGACGCAAACCGACGCGCCCGCTGATCGGAGCGGTGATGCGGGCATATTCAATGCTCAGCTTTGCACTGGCGATCTGCGCCTGATCGGCGGCGACCGCACCGCGATACTGCCCGACGGTGGCAATCTGGCTGTCCAGATCCTGACGCGCCAGCGCGTCCTGTGCCGCCAGTTTGCGGTAGCGCGCCAGCGTCAGTTCGGCGCTGTTCAACAGCGCCTGATTTTCGCTGAGTTCGCCCTGATACTGGTTCAGCGTCGCCTGATAGCTGCGCGGATCGATCTGCGCCAGCAACTGCCCGGCACTGACCTTCTGCCCTTCGGTAAAGAAAACCTGCTCCAGCTGGCCGTCAACGCGGCTGGTCACCGTCACGCTGGCGTTGGGGATCACCGTGCCGAGCGCATTGAGCCACACCGGCACATCCGCCGTGCTGGCCATACCGCTGTGAACCAGCGTCGCCCCGCCGCCCATCATGCCATGCGCGCCATGCCTGCCCGGCGGCATCCCCTCACCCGGCCCATGACCCGCCGTCAGCAGACGCCAGATAACGCCCGCGACAATCGCAACCACCAGCAACAGGAGCAGCCATTTGAGCCCAAAAGTACGCCCGGGGCGAGAAAGGTGAGTCATCGTCAAACTCTTCAGGTAAGCAGAAAAAGAAATCCCGGAACATGCGGAATGCGGCAGTGTGAACCGGCTGAGGCGAGCAAAAAAACGCCAGGGTTCACGGCGGCCATTATCGGTGAAAGCCGACGCGCCTTTCTATTGGCAAACTGTCAGGGTTTCGTTAAGAACGATGATGATTTAACGGCGGTTATACAGCGGGGAAGAGAGCGTCCGGCGAGCAGGCAAAAAAAACCCACGCATCTGCGTGGGTTGGTGTAATAACAGGGATCTCACTGCCGAAGCGGTGTTGTTTTCACACCCATCAATACCTCTGGGACTGCTATCCTCGCACTGATTGACCGCGCGGGGACAGCGAGAAAACGCAACCGAATTCGGGGAAGTGCAACGAGGTGTGAATATCTTTCACGTCTCGCTTACACTCTGATTCCACTAAGATTTATCCGAAGTATTGGTCGCCGGTTTCGTGTAAATGGCATCTGGCGCAATGTTCATGTGTTTCAGCACCGGCCCCATAATATTACCGAACACTGGTGCGGCAACCGAGCCACCGAAGTGATCGCCTGCCGTTGGATGGTTGATCATCACCACCAGCGCCACTTCAGGATGGCTGGCTGGCGCAATACCGGCGGTGTAGTTGACGTAGCCGCCATCATACTTGCCGCTGGTGCCCATTTTTTCCGCCGTACCGGTTTTGGTCGCCAGACGATAACCCGGCACCGCGGCTTTCAGCCCGGTTCCGCCCGGCAGGACGTCACTCTCCAGCATATGCACCACCTCTTTCACCGTTTCCGGGTTGGCAACCTGCCGCCCCATGACCGGTGGCGTAACGCGTGTGATTGACAGCGGACGGTAAACGCCATAAGAGCCGAGTGTGGCGTATTCACGGGCAATCTGCAGCGGCGTGACACGCAGGCCGTAGCCAAAGGAGAAAGTGGCCCGCTCGATATCGGCCCAGCGGGTACGGTGCAGCGGGAAGTAGCCGACGCTTTCGCCGGTCAGCCCTAATCCGGTGGGTTTACCCAAGCCAAACGCCTGATAGGTATTCACCAGCGCTTCCGCAGGCATCGCCAGCGCGAGGTGTGATACGCCAATGTCACTCGATTTTTGCAGAATGCCCGTCATGGTCAGGCGCGGCCAGTGACCGACGTCGCGGATCAGGTGGCCGTTCACGCTATAAGGCGTGGTATCGATGACGGAATCCGGGCGCACCAGGTGGCGCTCCAGCGCCTCCATGACCACTAACGGCTTAACAGTCGATCCCGGCTCATAACTGTCATTGATGGCCGAGTTACGCATCTGCGCCGGAGTCGCCCCTTCGTAGTTATTAGGGTTGAACGACGGATAGGAGGCCATCGCCAGAATCTCGCCGGTGTCAATTTTCACCAGCACGGCGGCGCCTGAATCCGCCTTGTTGATCAGCACGCCGTCACGCAGTTTGCTGTAGAGCGTGTACTGGTCATATTTGTCGATGCTGAGCTGCACCGTTGGCGGCTGAGTCGGCGGCTGATAGTTGATCATGGCGATGATATTGCCCGCCGCATCCTGACGATAGACCTCTTTGCCAGGCTCGCCCTGCAACACTTTATCAAAGCCTTTTTCCAGGCCATTAAGACCCACGTTATCCGCACCTACAATGCCGAGCAGCGGCGCAGAGGCCTCGCTCATCGGATAGAAACGGCTGTCGTCGTAGACTTCGCTGATGCCTTTCAGCTTCAGTTCTTTAATATCTTTCGCGATGCCCAGTTCAACTTTACGGCCCAGATAGAGGAAGCGACGTTTCGGGTTAGCAGTGATCTGCGCCGCCAGCTCTTCAGGACGGGTGTTAAGCGCCGCCGCAAGATAGGCCCATTTAGCGCTGGTGAAATCGGGGTTACTCTCAAGCACTCGCTGCGGATCGGCAATGACATCGCGCGATGGCACGCTAAGCGCCAGCGCTTCACCGTTACGATCCAGCAGGGTACCGCGGCTGGTCGGCAGCGTGACGGTACGCAGCGATCGCTGATCGGCTTCGTGCTCCAGCATCGGCTGATTCAGGAACTGCAGGTCCGCGACGCGCGCCAGCAGCACCACCAGACAGGTCGTGACACCCAGGCAGATCAGCCGAAAACGAAAAGGGTTAAATGGCGCTTTTATCTGGTCTTTTCCCAGTAGTTTTTTAATCCGGGGCATGGCATTCCGCTGCGCAAAATAAGAGAAAGAGGCTGGTGCCAGCAGTTATAAAGAAAGCGCTGGCTGTATAACAGGAAAACTGTGTATCAGTTCGTTATCGGCCGCAGATTTTGGGCAAAAAAAACCTGCGCATCTGCGCAGGTTGGTGTAATCAAGAAAATCTATTGATGTTCACCCATCAATACCTCTGGGACCCTGAATGTAGCAAGAGGGATTAATCGGCTGCTATCTCTCAAACGCAACAGTTACCCGCAAAATGTAACCAGCCATGAGATCCTTACGCTATTGTGCAATCCTGATGTTTTTTGATTTCCACCAGACAACTCATGGCGTTTGGTCCCTGCGTCAGCGACGAGGTTCCGATATCGAGCGTCAGCACATTGGGGTTACCCGCGCGATCGTGCGGCTGCCATGCCTTGCCAAAACCAGGATCAAACCAGGCACCGGTAGAGATAATGACCACGCCCTGCGTCACGCCCTCGGTGATCCGCACGCCCGCCAGCATCACGCCGCGTGCGTTGCTCACCTCAATCTCGTCGCCCTCCACCAGACCGCGCGCTGCTGCATCCTGTGGATGCATGTAGAGCGTTTCGTGTCCGGCAGTTTTATTGCCCTGCACCGTTTCGGTGGCATCCAGCTGGCTGTGTAACCGGTCCGAAGGCTGAATTGAGATCATGTGCAGCGGATAGTCGTGGCTGACCGGCGAGCCGAGCCACTCCTGCGGCTCACGCCACTCCGGATGACCGGCAAAATCGTCAAGCTGGTAGTCCGCAATGGTCTGGCTGAAAAGCTCGATTTTGCCGCTGGCGGTTTTAATCGGGTTCGCCTGCGCATCGGCGCGGAACGCCTCCATAAACTGATAGGGCTTGCCGCCTTCCGGAATTTCCACAAAGCCGCGCTGCCAGAACGCATCAAATTCGGGGAAATTGATGCCTTTGCGCTGATGCGCGGTCGCACACTGCTGATAAAGATGGGCGATCCACTGCATCTCATTGCGCCCTTCGGTGAAGGTGTCGCGGTAGCCGAGGCGCTCGGCCAGGTCCGCAAAAATATCGAAGTCGTTGCGCGCCTGGTGCTGCGGTTTAATCGCCTGATGCATCGCCAGCACAAAGCGGTCGCGTGAGGAGCCGCCTATATCATTGCGCTCGAGCGTGGTGGTGGCAGGCAGCACGATGTCCGCCATCTGCGCAGCAGGCGTCCAGACGATATCCTGCACCACCACCGTATCGGGCCGTTGCCACCCCTCCACCAGCCGGTTCAGCTGCTGGTGATGATGGAACGGATTGCCGCCCGCCCAGTGCACCATGTGAATGTCAGGATAGTGCAGCGTTTCGCCCTGGAAGCGGTACGGCTGGCCTGGATTGAGCAGCATATCGCTGATGCGCGCCACCGGAATCGACAGCCCGGACGGATTGGGGCCGGTGCTCATCATCGGGGCTGGCCCCTCCTGACGCGGATTGCCAACGCTGTTCATTGAACCGTGACCAAAGGAGAAACCTGCGCCCGGCAGGCCTGGCTGGCCGAGCATCGACGACAGCGCAATCATCATCCAGTAAGGCTGTTCGCCGCGATGGGCGCGCTGAACGGAATAGGAGCAGGTAATAAAGCTGCGCTTGCCGGTCAGCTGCTGCGCCAGCTGCACAATTCTATCCGCTGGAACGCCGGTGATACGACTGGCCCAGCCAGCGGTTTTCGCCACGCCGTCGGTTTCACCCAGCAGATAGGCACGCAGCTGCGGCCAGCCGGTGCAGTGGCTGGCGAGAAACGCTTCGTCAACCGCGCCGCGCTGGGTGATTTCATGGCCCAGCGCCAGCATCAGCGCCACGTCGGTATTGGGGCGAATCGGGATCCACTCGGCGTTAACGAATTCCGGGCAGTCATCGCGCATCGGGCTGATGTTGATTACCGGCGTCCCTTTGGCCGCCAGCTGCATCAGCGCCGGTTTCAGGCTGTGCTGCCCTGCGCCACCCGAGGCAACCTGGGCGTTTTTCAGCGCCAGCCCACCAAAAGCGACAAAAATTTCGGCGTGTTCCACCACCTGCGGCCATTCGGTGACGCGCCCGGTCAGCGGCATATACGTGCCGATTACATAGGGCAGGAAGAACTGCGCGGCACCCCAGCTGTAGTTGCCCTGCTGATCGACGCCACCGCCACCCTGAAAGTAGAAACGACGAACCAGGGTGCGGGCGTGATTAACGCGTCCAGCCGATGACCAGCCGTAGGAGCCGTTGAAAATGCCCGATGCACCGTAACGCTCGCGCACGCGGCGATTCTCCTCCGCCACCAGGTCCAGCGCGGTTTCCCAGTCGACGGCGACAAAATCTTCCCGGCCACGCAGCGTGCGATCGCTCTTTTCGTGTGACTTTAGCCACGACCGACGCACCATCGGCTGGCGAATGCGTTTGTCGGAGTAGACCAGTTCAGGAATGGTGTGGATCATCGGTGACGGATCGGCATCGGCGAAGAAGGGTTCGCAGCCAATCAGGCGATCGTTTTCAGTGACGGCGGTAAAGGCGCCCCAGTGAGCCAGATGTGGCACTTTGGTTTTCATCGTTGTTTTTCACGGTAGCCAGGTGGGAGATTGAGCATAACACGGGGCGGCGGCTGAGCAGAAGATGTGCCTGAGTGCCCGATTTCGCCCCTTTTTGCGACGACGCTGACATTCTGTCGGGTTGATGTGTCCGCCCTTTTCCGTAACACTGATGTGATGTGTAAACGTTTTCCCCAAAGCAGGTCAACGCATGGCTACCATAAAGGATGTTGCGCGACTGGCGGGCGTTTCTGTCGCCACAGTCTCACGTGTAATCAATAATTCTCCCAAAGCCAGCGACAGCTCCCGACAGGCCGTAGGCCAGGCGATGGAGCAGCTTCAGTATCACCCGAATGCCAACGCACGCGCGCTGGCGCAACAATCGACCGAAACGCTCGGACTGATTGTCGGTGACGTCTCCGATCCCTTTTTTGGCGCGATGGTTAAAGCCGTGGATGAGGTGGCAGGCGATACCGGTAACTTTTTGCTGATTGGTAACGGTTACCATAATGAGCAAAAAGAGCGGCAGGCGATTGAACAGCTGATGCGTCATCGCTGCGCGGCGCTGGTGGTTCACGCCAAGAAAATTCCCGACGCAGAGCTGGAAGTGCTGATGAAGCAGGTGCCCGGTATGGTGCTGCTGAACCGGCTGATAAAAGGCTTTGAAAAGCGCTGTATTGCGCTTGACGATCGCTACGGTGCCTGGCTTGCCACCCGTCATCTGATCCAGCTCGGCCATCAGAATATCGCCTTTATCTGTTCGACCCACACCATCTCTGATGCCGAAGATCGCCTGCAGGGTTACTACGATGCGCTGAAAGAGCACGGCCTGCCGTGCAGCGACCGGCTGGTCACCTGGGGCGAACCGGATGAAGTCGGCGGTGAGCAGGCGATGACGGAACTGCTGGGGCGCGGCAGGAACTTTACCGCTGTCGCCTGTTACAACGACTCCATGGCGGCAGGTGCACTGGCAGTGCTGAGCGATAACGGTGTTCGCGTGCCGGAAGAGATGTCACTGATCGGCTTTGATGATGTGCTGGTGTCGCGCTATGTGCGACCGCGCCTCACCACCGTCCGCTATCCGATTGTCACCATGGCGCAGCAGGCAGCCCAGCTTGCGCTGGCACTGGCTAACGATCTGCCGCTGCCAGAAGTCACCCACATGTTCAGCCCGACGCTGGTGCGTCGCCATTCAGTCAGCGGCCCGGCCTGATGCCACGGTGGCCGGTTCCGCACCGGCCACCGCATTTACTGAAAGGCGCGCAACAGCGTCTCCAGCGGCCTGACCAGCGCAATCACCGTTTCATCCTGCACCTGCGCAGCGGCATCGAGTGTCGCATGCATCTCCGCCACTTCGCTGGCACCAAACGCCTGATTGCGGACGTAAGCATTCACCAGCGCGAGGCCCATGGTGCTCAGCACCTCAATCTGCTGCACGCTGTGTGCCAGCGGCTTCAGCGTCGCGCTACCGTTGATGATCGGCATTACCGCAGTCGTGTTGGCCTGCCAGCGCTGCAGCGGCGCACGAACTGCGGAGGCAGCGGCCGGGTTATTACGGTTGGCGATTAACACGGCGACATGCTGCGCCAGCTGGCGCACCGCCTCACTCTCGGCAGGCAGCACATCCGCCAGCCGGTTTAACGGCTCGTGATAGTCGTAATGGCCCGCCTGAAACTTCAGATGCTGGCGGGTGTAGTACTGCGCCGGTTCCAGCACCTCAGCCAGTATTTGCAGTGGGGCAATATCGTGCCCGTTGGCCAGCCGCATCATTTGCTGCTCCGTCTGGGCTTGCTGCAGCGTTCCCACCGATACAGTGCTCCAGCGATCCATCGCTGACAGCCGCGAATACATTGAATCCATGTTCGTGACATCCTCTGCCGACCATAACCGCTCAGCCACCACAAAGGCGCGCGGCCACAATTTGGTATCAATAATCTGGCTGTTGATGTTTTCCGCCCACAGCGCTGCCTCACCACCCAGCAGATTGTGCTGCACCTGTTCTGGCGTGGGCAGCACGGGCGCGATGCCCGCCGGCGGCTGCATCAGGCGCTGACCGCTGGTGGGATAACGGACGTTGCCTACCAGCACATAGCCTTTGAGGGACGGCTGCTGCAGCGTGAACACCGGCTGGAACGGTCCCATCCAGCTATCCACGCTGAACTGCACCTGCTGCGTCGAGAGCCAGTTGATCTCACGAACCATCCGCCGGGACTTGCCGTCGAAGTCGATAAAACCGCGCCAGCCCGACTCGCCCTGAATGAGCGTAAAGCTGCCCTTCACCGGGCTGCCTTTGAGGCGCGGCATCGTGAATGACCAGCTCTGCGCCTGATCGCCGGGCCGCAGACGATCCAGGCCGTTGAGCCCGCGCGGCGTGACCTCATTGCGGTAGTGGTAGCTGGCAGGCTGGGGCTGATCGAGGTAGAACCCGGTGGAGAGAATGCCGCGCGTGTTCTCTTTTGCCAGCGCACTCAGCGTATCCTGGCCCTGCCACGACTGGATCAGAATGCTGCGCGGCAGATCGGGATGGGCGATCTCATCCCAGCCCACCATCTGACGGTGATGGGCTTCCAGGATCTTTTCCACCCGCTGATTGAAGTACGCCTGAAGCGCATGCGCATCTTTCAGATTGTGATCGCGCATGAACTGCTGAATCGCGGGTGAGTCGTTCCACTGGGTGGGATCGACTTCATCGCCGCCGATGTGCAGCCAGGGATCGGGGAAGATCGCCGCCATCTCACCCACCAGCGTGTCGATCACCTCATAAACCTGTTCGTTACTGGGATCGAGCAGCGGTTTAAAGACGCCCCAGCCGCGCTCCATCTGATAATTTCCCGGTCTGCTTATCAGCTCCGGCATCGCCACCGCCAGCGCAGAGGCGTGTCCCGGCATATCCAGCTCAGGCACCACACGCACCCCACGCTCGGTGGCATATTTCACAATCTCCCGCATCTGCTGCTGACTGTAGTAGTTGCCATCGCTGGCTTTCTGCTGCAGCTGGGGATAGTGGCTGGAGGCAAAGCGCCAGCCCTGATCGTCAGTGAGATGCCAGTGAAAGACGTTCATTCGCGCGGCGGCCAGGCCGTCGATCTGACGTTTAAGTGTCTCTACCGGCATAAAGTGGCGCGCTGTGTCGATCAGCACACCACGCCACGGAAAGCGGGGATGATCGTGGATGGTCACGTAAGGAATCGTCGTGCCCTGTGCACCGTTCTGGATAAGTTGCAGCAGGGTTTCCATACCGCGCATCGCGCCAAAACGGCTGGGTGAAGTTAACAGGACACCGTCGCCATCGACCTGCAACTGATAGCTCTCATCGCTGTCGGGCAGTGGCAGCGGGTCCACCGCCTTTGCAATGACGATACGTATAGTCGGCGCGGCCACCGGCTGGGATGCAGGCAACAGCGGCCAGCCCGTCTGGTTACTGATTCGCGCCAGCCAGCGTGCTTCAGCACCTGCCAGATGATCACCTGAGATTTGCAGCGTCAGTTGCGGCGTCAGGGTAAGTGCACCGCCACTGGCGGGCTGCTCCACCTGCTGCGGCCAGGGCATCAGTGGCAGCGGACTGGCCAGGACGAGTGGACAAAAGGCTGAAAGCAGGAGCAGAGAACGGGGTAACCACATTGGCGGGCATCCTTGTGACGTCAACGTTTTAACAGGGCATAACGTTGATTAAAGTTGCTGCACGCCAATACGCCAGTTAATCACCCGGAAACCTGATCTCAAAACCTGATTCTTACCTCAGTCGGCATTCCCTGCCGTGTTGAATCTTCCTTGTTTCAGGTCAAAACAGAACGCAATAATTCGCAGCAATCACTACATGTAGGGGATAGAATCCATCAAACACCTATATGTAGTTTACGGAGAGAGAAATGGCGACGGTGGTCATCAAGCGTGATGGATGTCGGACGGGTTTTGATGCGCAGCGTATTGAGCAGGCCGTCGCGGCGGCGGCACAGGCAGCAGAGGTCGATGACCTGGCCTGGTGCACGCAGGTCGCTGAGCAGGTTGCACTGCGGCTGGCCGATCGTCCGGAAGTGGATATCCGGGAGATTCAGTGTGCAGTGGAAGAGACGCTGATGGCGGGCCCATACCCGCAGCTGGCACGCGCTTACATTGAATACCGCCACGATCGCGATGTCGCTCGCGATCGCCAGAGCCAGTTACATCACGCCATTCGCGGCCTGGTCGATCAGACCAACGCGGCGCTGCTGAACGAAAATGCCAATAAAGACAGCAAAGTGATCCCGACGCAGCGCGATCTGCTGGCCGGGATCGTGGCAAAACACTACGCGCAGCAGCAGATCCTGCCGCGCGATGTGGTGCTGGCGCACGAGCGCGGCGAGATCCACTATCACGATCTCGACTACTCGCCCTTCTTCCCGATGTTCAACTGCATGCTGATCGATCTGAAAGGTATGCTGACCAACGGCTTCAAAATGGGCAATGCTGAGATCGAGCCGCCTAAATCGATCGCCACCGCCACCGCCGTCACGGCGCAGATCATCGCCCAGGTCGCCAGCCACATTTACGGTGGCACCACCATAAACCGCATTGATGAAGTGCTCGCTCCGTTTGTTGAGCAGAGCTATACCCGGCATCTGGCGATTGCTGAGCAGTGGCAGATTCCACAGGCAGAAGAGTATGCACGCCAGCGTACGGAGAAAGAGTGCTACGACGCTTTTCAGTCGCTGGAGTATGAGGTGAATACCCTGCACACCGCCAATGGCCAGACGCCGTTTGTCACCTTTGGTTTTGGTCTGGGGACTGACTGGGCAGCGCGGCTGATTCAGCAGTCAATTCTGCGCAACCGACTAGCGGGGCTGGGTAAAAATCGCAAAACAGCGGTGTTTCCAAAACTGGTGTTCAGCATTCGCGAGGGCGTTAACCGCCGGGCGGGCGACGTTAACTACGACATCAAGCAACTGGCGCTGGAGTGTGCCAGCAAGCGGATGTATCCCGACATCCTCAATTACGATCAGGTCGTGAAAGTGACCGGCTCATTTAAAACCCCAATGGGCTGCCGCAGCTTCCTGGGCGTTTATGAAGAGAATGGCGAGCAGATTCATGAAGGGCGCAATAATATCGGCGTGATCAGCCTGAATCTGCCGCGCATTGCGCTGGAAGCAGGCGGCGATGAGGCGCGTTTCTGGACGCTGCTCGATGCGCGCCTGCTGCTGGCTAAGCGGGCGCTCATGACGCGGGTGGCGCGGCTGGAGAAAACCAAAGCACGCGTCGCGCCCATCCTCTACATGGAAGGTGCCTGTGGCGTCCGGCTGAATGCGGATGATGAAGTCGGTCCTATTTTCCGAAACGGCCGTGCATCGCTGTCGCTGGGCTATATCGGCCTGCACGAAACGCTGAACGCACTCAGCGGAGGCCATAAACACCCTTACGATGACGCGGCGCTGCGTGCTAAAGGTGTGGAGATTATCGCCTGTATGCGTGATGCCACCGAGCGCTGGAAAGAGGAAACCAGCTACGGTTTCAGCCTTTACAGCACGCCGAGCGAGAATCTGTGCGACCGCTTTTGCCGTCTTGATGCCGCGCAGTTTGGCCTGGTGCCGGGCGTCACCGACAAGGGCTACTACACCAACAGCTTCCATCTCGACGTTGAGAAGAAAGTGAATCCTTACGACAAAATCGACTTTGAAGCACCCTATCCGCCGCTGTCGAATGGCGGATTCATCTGTTACGGCGAATACCCGAATGTGCAGCACAATCTCAAAGCGCTGGAGGATGTCTGGGATTACAGCTATGACCGCGTGCCCTATTACGGCACTAACACACCGATTGATGAATGCTACGAGTGCGGCTTCAACGGCGAGTTCACCTGTACCAGCCGCGGCTTTACCTGCCCGAACTGCGGCAACCACGATCCGGCGCGCGTCTCTGTCACCCGGCGGGTCTGTGGCTATCTGGGCAGTCCGGATGCACGGCCGTTTAACGCCGGTAAGCAGCAGGAAGTGCAGCGTCGGGTAAAACATCTTGAAGAGGGACCGCTGGGATGATGCATATCCATCGCTACTATGATGTCGATATTATTAATGGTCCCGGCACCCGCTGCACACTGTTTGTCGCCGGTTGCGAACATCAGTGTCGCGGCTGCTACAACCAGAGCACCTGGCGGCTCGACTCCGGCGTGCCCTTTACACTTGAGATGGAGGAGCAACTGCTGGCGGATTTGCAGGATACGCGCATTCCGCGCCAGGGATTGTCGCTGAGCGGCGGCGATCCGCTGCATCCGCAAAACGTGCCGCACATCCGCCGTCTGGTAAAACGGGTCCGGCAGACATGTCCCGATAAAGATATCTGGCTCTGGACCGGTTACCGGATGCAGGAGCTGAACAGCGCGCAGCGCGCTGTGCTGGACTATCTCGACGTGCTGATCGATGGTCGCTTTGTCGAAGAAGAGAAAGATGCCACGCTGCAATGGCGCGGCAGTCGTAATCAGATTATCTGGCCGTTACGCTGAGTGACGCGGGATATCGCCTGACTCAATGACAGTGACACTCTCACCTCCCTGGGTGAAAGCCTGCTGGTGCAGACAGCGCGCGACGTCGCGCGCATGCACGGCGCGCCAGTTACCCGGCAGCAGCGCGAAAAGCGGCCCCGCCAGGCTTTCACCGCCGCGCTTCTGCTTGCGCTCTCCCAGCAGCAGTGAAGGCCGCACCAGCGTCAGGCGCGGCCAGCCCTGATGACGCAGCGCATTCTCCATTTCACCTTTAACACGATTATATAAAAACGGTGAGTGACGACTGGCGCCGTGCGCGCTGACCACCAGCATCTGCTTCGCCCCTAAGCGTAATCCGCACAATGCACTGTCCACGACCAGAGTGTAATCGACGTGGATGAATGCCTGTTTGCTGCCCGCCTGCTTACGCGTGGTGCCAAGACAGCAGAACACCGTATCCAGTGAACAGTCCAGCGGCCCCAGCACATCGGTGAGATCGGCTTCAACCGGGTTCACGACTTTCTGCATCACAGGCAGTGGCCGTCGGGTTGGCGCGATGATTTCATCGACGCGCGGATCCTGAATCAGTAAGCGTAGCAGATGCGACCCGACTAAGCCGGTTGCACCGGTCAGTAATACGCGATTCATCTCAGATTCGTCCTTATTTCACTGCGTATAGGTTAAAAGATAGCTGATCTTCACGGGCTGGCTTGCGTTCTGACTCTCAGCGACCAGACTTACAGCGTTATCCGGAAAGCGCGCCTCGCGCTCCACAAATTTCAGGAGGAAAAAGATGAGCAAGAAAGTTGCGGTTTTAATTACCGATGAATTTGAAGACTCAGAATTTACTTCACCTGCGGAAGTGTATAAACGCGCTGGTTTTGAGGTGGTTACCATTGAGAAACAAGCCGGTAATGTTGTTAAAGGCAAGCAAGGCGAAGCGGAAGTGACCATCGATCGCAGCATCGATGACGTCAGCCCGGCTGAATTTGACGCCCTGCTTCTGCCAGGCGGTCACTCGCCTGACGCCCTGCGCGGCGACGATCGTTTCGTGGCCTTTACCAAAGAGTTTGTTGCCAGCGGCAAGCCCATTTTTGCCATTTGCCACGGGCCACAGTTGCTGATCAGCGCGAATGGCGTTCGCGGTCGCAAGATGACCACGGTTAAAGCCGTTGCCATTGACCTGATCAATGCCGGTGCTGACTTCCATGATAAAGAAGTGGTGGTAGACGGCGATAAGCTGGTCACCAGCCGCACGCCGCACGATTTACCGGCCTTTAATCGTGAATCCCTGCGGATCCTCGAAGCGCTGTAAACCCGATACGCCCTTTTCAGCTGAAAGGGGCGTTTCTATTTTTCCCGCACCCAGGCAATTTTCTTGCCGAATCCCAGCGCATTATCCGTCATTTTCACCTCATCCAGCTCAATCTCCCACAGCGGTGCCGACACTTTGCGTGAGACCGGAAAACGTTTCTGGTAAGCGGCTCTGGCAATCTGCTCTGTGGCCTCCTCCAGCCTTTTAATCCGGCCACGATACTGCACCCCTTTTATCAGCAACACACTTCTGGGCTGACCATTAACGGTGCCCGCCACCTGCGGATTCTGCACCATCAACTCGCCATGGCGGGTATCGGGTTCGGTCATGATCCAGAAGACCATGCGCGTCTCATCAAAGACGTAATAGCAGTTAGCGCACCACAGCTGATCGTCGGCGGTACAGCAGAGTGAAAGCACATGCTGCTTTCTGAGGTAGCGAACCAGATGGGCGTGATCGGACAAGATAAACTCCTGGCGGTGCACCAGAGCGTGAAGCGCGCTACACTGCCCGGCACCTTTTTTTGGGAAATGATTGCGATGAGTCAGCAGTGGCAACTCTACATCGTCCGCACGGCGAAAGGGATTCTGTACACCGGCATCACCACGGATGTGGTGCGCCGGGTCGCTCAGCACCAGAGCGGGCGTGGCGCACGTGCGCTACGCGGCAAAGGTCCGCTGGACCTGGTGTTTCACTGTGCAGCGGGCGATCGTGCCAGCGCCTCCAGACTGGAGTATCAGGTTAAGCAACTGCCCCGCCAACAGAAATTACTGCTGGTGGCGGCTCAGCCGATCAATCTGGAGAGCTGGCTGAGTATTACGGCTGGCGATTAAAGGGTTCGGCGTAGTCGATCTGCCCTTCCGCGCCGTCATAAGCATTCTCCGCCAGACGGTAGACCTGGAATGCGGCCTCTGTTCCCGGCCAGCGACTGCGCAGACCGTAACGTGCCGCCGGTTCAAAACCAAAACGGTTGAACAGCGCCGGATCGCCCAGCACGACGACCGCGCTGTAGCCAAATTCATTGAGCGTATCCAGCCCCTCATAAATCAGCTTGCTGGCCAGACCCTGGCCGCGTAGCGTCTCATCGACGGCCAGCGGTGCCAGAGCCACCCAGCCGCGATCTTCACCCTGAACGCTGACCGGACTGAATGCGGCATAACCCAGCACCTGTCCTTCCTCATCAGTGGCGACCACGCCGAGCGTCAGCAGACCATCTTCACGCAGCGCCTGAGTCAGTTCCGCTTCTGCCGGGGTGCTGAAGCAGCGTTTGAGCAATGCGTCGATGCCCGCGGCATCAACACCAATTTCGCTACGGATCAACATGCGGCACCCGCGCGCGCCCGTGCGGCCTTCGCGTCCTGTTTCATACCGGCATCGATAAATTTCGCCATCTGTTCAATTGCCGTGCGTAACGCGGTGGGCATAGCCTCAGGTTCAATAGCATCCATTACGTTCTTCACCTCAAGTCCCAGTTCAGTGTCACCTTCAATCACCAGCCGGCGTTGAAAGAACAGCATATCGGGATCTGCTTTACGTGCTGCCACCAGCAACAGATCATTGGCATTGCCCCGAAACCAGACATCCGCTTCGGACTGTTGCAATACCGCCAGTCGGCCGTCCTGCAGCGTGGTGATCCAGTGCAGATTGAGATCGGCAATCTCGATACCCAGCAGGCGACCGTTCAGAAAGTCTAACTCACCTTCAGCCAAAGCATGGCGAAATTGCCAGTTTAAGAGTTGTTGCAGAATCAACTGTTTGACCGGAAATGGGGTGAGTGCTGCGGGTAACCCTAAGATTTTAGGGCCGTTTTTTACAAAATGGGCATGTATCCGCTCTAACACTTTCGTCACTCCCTTTAGAAAATTTTACGTATATTGCCATATCCTTTTCTGCGCGCCTCCTCTGAGATCAATAAAAACGGCTGCGGTGGCAAGGAAAAAAGTGCCGCAAGGGCCGATGAACTGGAATTTCACTGCCCCAAATCAAAACACTGCCCGGATCAGATGCCTAGACTCGACGCCCATCGCATGTTGAGAGGAACATCTATGGAACTGCTCTGTCCGGCAGGAAATTTACCCGCCGTCCGCACCGCCACAGAGAATGGGGCTGATGCAGTCTATGTGGGACTGAAAGATGACACCAATGCCCGTCACTTTGCGGGCCTGAATTTCACCGATAAAAAGCTGGCTGAAGCGGCGCGCTATCTGCATCAGCATCGGCGCAAACTGCATGTGGCAATTAACACGTTTGCCCATCCGGATGGTATGGGGCGCTGGCAGCGGGCAATCGATGTAGCGGCGCAAAACGGCGCCGATGCGCTGATCCTGGCCGATATCGCCACGCTGGAATATGCCGCGAAGCACTATCCGCAGGTTGAACGTCATCTCTCTGTCCAGGCTTCCGCGACCAATCTGGAAGCGATTCGCTTTTACCATCGCCACTTCAATCTGCAACGTGTCGTGCTGCCGCGCGTGCTGTCGATTCATCAGGTTAAACAGCTGGCGCGTAGCACGCCGGTGCCGCTGGAAGTGTTCGCCTTTGGCAGCCTGTGCATTATGGCCGAAGGCCGCTGCTATCTCTCTTCCTGGCTGACTGGCGAATCACCTAACAGCGCGGGCGCCTGCTCCCCGGCGAAATTTGTGCGCTGGCAGCAGACGCCAAAGGGCATGGAGTCACGTCTCAATGAAGTGCTGATTGATCGCTACGCGCCGGACGAAAGTGCAGGTTACCCGACGCTATGTAAAGGGCGTTATGAGGTTAACAATCAGCGTTATCACGTGCTGGAAGAACCCACCAGCCTCAACACCCTGGAACTGCTGCCGGAACTGCTGCGGGCAGGCATCGCCTCAGTGAAAATCGAAGGCCGTCAGCGCAGTCCCGCCTATGTTGCTGACGTGGCGCGCGTCTGGCGTCAGGCCATCGATCGCTGCAAAGCGCAGCCGGAACAGTTTGACGTCGCGCCGCAGTGGATGCAGACGCTGGGCGATCTCTCCGAAGGCACGCAAACCACGCTGGGTGCTTATCACCGTGAATGGCAATAAGGAGTCATGATGCAATATGCCCTTGGGCCGGTGCTCTGGTACTGGCCAACCGATACGCTGGAAGATTTCTATCAACAGGCTGTCCGCAGTCGCGCAGATATTATCTATCTCGGCGAAGCGGTGTGCAGTAAACGCCGCGCCACGCCCTATGCGCGCTGGATGGATCTGGCCCGCGAAGTCGCGGCCAGCGGCAAACAGGTGGTACTGAGCACGCTGGCATTGCTGCAGTCACCCTCTGAGCTGAAAGAGCTGCAGCGTTACGTTGAGAACGGCGAGTTTCTGATTGAAGCCAATGATATCGGCGCGGTCAATATGGCCGCTGAACGTCACCTGCCTTTTGTCGCGGGCCCGACGCTGAATGTCTATAACGCTGACACGCTACAACTGCTGGTCAAAGAGGGCATGACGCGCTGGTGTATGCCGGTGGAGATGTCCCGTGACTGGCTGCTACAACTGCTGGAGCAGTGCGAGAGACGAGGTATCCGGCAGCAATTTGAGGTGGAGGTGCTGGGCTACGGTCATCTGCCGCTTGCGCTCTCGGCGCGCTGCTTCACCGCCCGCTCGGAAAACCGCGCGAAAGATGACTGCGAAACCTGCTGCATCAACTATCCAGCAGGCCGTCGCGTTAACTCTCAGGAGGGACAGCAGGTGTTCGTCCTCAATGGCATTCAGACCATGAGCGGCTACTGCTATAACCTGGGTAACGATCTGGCCGGTATGCGCGATCGGGTTGATTGTGTCCGGCTCTCGCCGCAGGGTGTCACGACGCTGGCGGAGATCGACCGTTTCCGCGCCAATGAAAACGGCCAGGCACCGTTAATGGTCGCGAAAGGCAGCGATTGTAACGGTTACTGGCGCAAACTGGCGGGTATGACGCTGGTCTCCTGAGTAAAAGCACATACCGGCTATATTCCTGCACAGGTTAGCAGTTTTAATAGAAGGAATGATGCGTAATACTTAATGGTGCAGGCCTTCACTTAATGCCTGCGCCATTCAACGGGAGTAGTCATGTCTGATAAAAAACCTCTTCGCCTGTCCGTACTGGATCTTGCGCCGATTCCACAGGGCGCGACCGCACGGGATGCGTTTCATAATTCACTGGCGCTGGCGCGTCAGGCGGAAAAACTGGGTTTCGAACGCTACTGGCTGGCTGAACATCACAACATGACAGGGATTGCCAGCGCCGCGACGTCAGTGCTGATTGGCTATCTGGCGGCGAATACCGAGACCCTGAGGCTGGGATCCGGCGGGATCATGCTGCCTAACCATGCGCCGCTGGTCATCGGTGAGCAGTTTGGCACGCTGGCTTCCCTTTATCCTGGGCGTATCGATCTCGGCTTAGGTCGTGCGCCAGGTTCTGACCAGCGCACCATGATGGCGCTGCGCCGTCATCAGGCCAACATGCACATCGACACCTTTCCCGAAGATGTCGCTGAACTGATTAACTGGTTCGATGCTGACGCGGATGCGCAGCTGCCAGTGCAACCCGTACCCGGTCTGGGTCTGAAAATTCCGGTCTGGCTGCTCGGCTCCAGTCTTTACAGCGCACAGTTGTCAGCAAAAATGGGCCTGCCGTTTGCGTTTGCCTCCCACTTTGCGCCTGACCAGCTGTTCCAGGCCCTGCACGTCTATCGCGAGAACTTCAAGCCATCGGCGCGTCTCGATAAGCCTTACGCCATGGTCTGCATTAATGTGGTTGCCGCTGATAATGAGCGTGATGCGCGTTTCCTGTTTACCTCAATGCAGCAGCAGTTTATTAACCTGCGCCGCGGCAAACCGGGCCCGCTACCGGCACCGGTTGAAAACATGGATAACCTCTGGTCACCGTCAGAACAATATGGTGTTCAGCAGGCGCTCAGCATGTCACTGGTCGGCGATATTGATAAGGTGCGTCATGGGCTGGCCTCACTGATGCGTGAAACCCAGGCGGATGAGATTATGGTCAACGGCCAGATTTTTGACCGCGATGCGCGCCTCAAATCCTTTGCCATTGCGATGGAAGCGGCAAACAGCCTCTAATCAGTTTTGCGGTAGGCGGCGGGTCTCCGTGCTCACCGCCAGTTCACGGCTGTCCCTCGCCGGTGATTGCCCATACAGGCGGCGATACTCCCGGCTGAACTGTGACGCGCTCTGATACCCCACCCGATAACCTGCCGTACCGGCATCCAGCTTTTCTACCAACATTAAACGCCGTGCCTCATTCAGCCGAAGCTGTTTCTGGTATTGCATCGGCGTCATGGCAGTGACGGCTTTGAAGTGATGATGCAGTGAAGAGATACTCATGCCGACATTACTGGCAAGCTGATCGATTTTCAGCGGCTGATGAAAATTCTCCCGCAGCCAGCGTGCAGCCTGTGCCACCCGACTGCCCGGCCGCTCAGCCAGCGCCATGTTTAAAATCCGCGAGCCTTCTGGCCCGGTCAGCAACCGGTAGAAAATCTCCTGCTCAATGAGCGGAGCCAGAGCATCAATATCTTCGGGATGGTCTAGCAGGCGTACCAGTCGAATGACCGCATCCACCAGCAAAGGTGAGACTTTGTGTACGGTGACGCCGCGTTCATCAGGTGCGATCGCCAGCGGCAGCGCGGGAGGAAACTTTTCAAGATAGCGCCTCAGCCGGGATTCGTTGATGGCAATACCAATCCCCAGATTCGGCTTTTCCGGCGTGGCGACAGTCACGCAGGCGCGTACCGGCATATCGAGAGTCACCAGCAGCAGATCACCCGGCCCATAGTGCAGCACCTCATCACCCATATGCAGCGCTTTACTGCCCTGCGCCACCAGCGCAAAACTGGCCCATTGAGCAAAGTGCATGGGCTCAGTGGGCGCTGAAACCCGGCCAAAAAACAAGCAATCGATGACACTGGAATGCCGGCCATCCTCCGGCGCATGACGGGCAATTAACTGTGCCAGCGCCTGCCACTTATCACTCTCTGTCACTCTGTTCTTCCCCCTCCTGCTCGCTGTGCTGATATTACCTGACCTCCGGCCAAATACCTGTGGCGATAAGGCACTTTTGCAGGATTGTGCAAAAAGCTTGCAGGATTGCGCTACCCGCTTCTCAGCACCAGCGCGCATAGTCTTTCGACGCAATCATTACGGCGGAGAATGACATAATGAAAGCACTGCTGAACAAAATCGCACTGGTGACCGGCGCCTCGAAAGGCATAGGTGCGGCGATTGCTATCGCCTTTGCCGCAGCGGGCGCACGCGTCGTGGTCAATTATCGTCAGGATGAAGTCGGGGCCGCTGACGTAGTCAGCGATATCATCACCCTGGGCAGTGAAGCCGTGGCAGTTCAGGCAGATATCTCTCGCCTGCGGGATGTGGAACGACTGTTCGCCACCACCGCAGACTGTTTCGGCGCACCTGACATTGTGGTGAACAATGCAGGCAGCTTTCATCACGGCGAGTTTGAGGCGCTGACACAGGAGGAGATGCAGCAGCAAATTAACGTTAACCTGCTCGGCACGCTGATGGTCTGTCAGCAGGCGATTCGCCACTTCCCCGCGCACGGCGGCAGCATTATTAACCTCAGCGCCCTTAACAGTAAAAACAGCACGCCGGGCTCCGTACTCTGGTCAGCCACCAAAGGTGCGGTGGATACCCTGACTCAGGGACTGGCGCGCGAGCTGGGTGCCAGGAATATCCGGGTTAACGCCCTGGCGCCTGGCATGATCCTGACTGAGGGATTACTGGCAGCGAAGAGGATGAGTCCGCAGCTCAAAGCGCAGCTGCTGGCGGCTACGCCGTTGGGGCGTTTTGGTCTGCCAGAGGATGTCGCGCAGGTGGCGCTTTTTCTGGCCTCTGAGGAGTCCGCCTATGTCAGCGGAGAGCGCGTCATGATTAGCGGCGGTGCCTGACGGGCATAAAAAAAGGGAAGCCAGTGGCTTCCCTTTTTACTACGACGCTAAGTCGTTATGCATCACGACGACGTGGAGCGGCAGCTGCGCCTTCTTCACGACGTGGACCACGGCTACCTTCACGGTTAAATGTACGTCCACCGCCTTCACGACCACCTTCACGGCGTTCAGAAGAGAAGCGACGACCACCTTCACGGTTAGCTGCGCCCGGACCGCCAGCACCTGGACCACGACGCTCACCGCCAGCTGGACGACGATCACCACGGCCTTCGTTTGGCTGTGCATCACCCAGCAGCTGCATATTCATCGGTTTGTTCAGAATACGCGTACGGGTGAAGTGCTGCAGCACATCGCCTGGCATGCCTTTCGGCAGCTCGATAGTTGAGTGGGTGCCAAACAGCTTGATGTTACCGATATAGCGGCTGCTGATGTCGCCTTCGTTAGCGATAGCGCCAACAATGTGACGAACTTCAACACCATCATCGCGGCCTACTTCAATGCGGTACAGCTGCATTTCACCAACGTCACGACGTTCGCGACGTGGACGGTCGCCATCACGGCTTTCGCGGTTTTCACGCGGAGCACGATCGCCACGCGCTTCACGGCTGTCACGACGGCCATCACGCTCGTCACGATCGCGGTATTCGCGACGTGCAGGACGTGGTGCTTCTGGTGGCAGAATCAGAGGACGTTCGCCCTGTGCCATCTTCAGCAGTGCGGCTGCCAGAGTTTCCAGATCCATTTCATCTTCTGGCTGCATTTTAGCCAGCAGAGCACGGTACTGATCCAGATCGCTGCTTTCCAGCTGCTGCTGTACTTTCGCGGCAAATTTAGCCAGACGACGCTCACCCAGCAGTTCTGCGTTAGGCAGTTCAACTTCAGGAATGGTCAGCTTCATCGTACGTTCGATGTTACGCAGCAGACGACGCTCGCGGTTCTCAACGAACAGCAGCGCACGGCCAGCACGACCGGCACGACCGGTACGGCCGATACGGTGAACGTAAGACTCTGAATCCATCGGGATGTCGTAGTTCACAACCAGGCTGATGCGCTCAACGTCCAGGCCACGGGCCGCAACGTCGGTTGCAATCAGGATGTCGAGACGACCATCTTTCAGGCGTTCCAGCGTCTGCTCACGCAGTGCCTGGTTCATGTCACCGTTCAGCGCGGCGCTGTTATAGCCACTACGCTCCAGCGCTTCTGCCACTTCAAGCGTCGCGTTTTTAGTACGCACGAAGATAATAGCAGCATCAAAGTCTTCAGCTTCCAGGAAGCGAACCAGTGCATCGGTCTTACGACCATAAGCAGTCCAGTAGCTCTGGCTGATATCAGGACGCGTGGTCAGGCTTGACTGAATACGCACTTCCTGTGGATCTTTCATGAAGCGTTTAGTGATACGACGAATCGCTTCCGGCATAGTTGCAGAGAACAGCGCAGTCTGATGATCCGCTGGAATCTGTGCCATGATGGTTTCAACGTCTTCGATGAAGCCCATACGCAGCATTTCATCAGCTTCATCCAGCACCAGACCACGCAGGTTAGACAGGTCTAACGTACCGCGTTTCAGGTGGTCAAGCAGACGACCAGGCGTACCTACAACAACCTGTGGACCCTGACGCAGTGCGCGCAGCTGCACGTCATAACGCTGGCCGCCGTAAAGGGCGACGACGTTCAGGCCACGCATGTGTTTAGAGAATTCGGTAACTGCTTCAGCAACCTGTACCGCCAGTTCGCGGGTAGGTGCCAGCACCAGGATCTGTGGCGCTTTAACAGTAGGATCAATGTTGTGTAACAGCGGCAGAGAGAAAGCCGCAGTTTTACCACTCCCGGTCTGCGCCATGCCTAACACGTCACGGCCCGCCAGCAGGTGAGGAATACACTCAGCCTGGATTGGGGATGGCTTTACGTAGCCCATGCCATTCAGTGATTCAAGGATGTCGGCGTTCAGGCCAAGGTCAGCAAAAGTGGTTTGAATATCAGTCATGTAGTACACGTGCCTCTTAGATTGCGGCGGCCAGTCTACATAACTCGTCGTGAAAACTTTCAGTCATTTTCATCAAAAAGTGTGAACCGGCTCAAATTAAAAGTTTTGACGAACAGAAAAGCCTTCATCCTTTAAGATGATGACTTAACAGGTTTTACAGGCAAATTAAGTTCGTCAGCTATTGCTGGTCAGATTCTGATAAATCGTCTTGTGCCTGGCCGAGTTGCGCCAGTTCCAACAATGCGTATCGGTGTTCAACAAAGTTATTGACGTTGTTGGCCACCGCCAGTTTGAACAACGCTTTCGCGTCGTCCTTCTCCCCCAGACTTAGGTAGTACTTACCTAAATAGAAGTTGGTTTCACTGAGATGTTCAGCGAGCGAGGTGTTATCCGTTGCGTCCGCCTTGAGACTTTCCATCAACGTTTTCTCGTTGATATCTCCAAGGTAGAACTCGACAATATTCCATCCCCATTGATCTTTCGCCGCTTTGTCGTAACGCTGTTGAAGCGCCACTTTTGCCTTGTCAGCATCCATCTCACGTTCAACGAGATAGAGCCACAGACTGCGGAAAGGATCGTTAGGATCGTCTTGATAAAACGCCAGCAGATCATCTTGCGCTAACTTGTATCGACCGCCGTAATAGAGGGCGATACCACGGTTTAAATGCGCATAGTTGTAAGTTGGATCAAGCTCAAGTACAGAATCAAACGCGTCATAGGCGGCATCAAAGTTGCCCGCCTGCGTTAAATATATGCCTAAGTAGTTAAACACTTCGGGCATATCTGGTCTTATAGACAGCGCTTGCGAAAAATCGTTCCGCGCTAATGCCCGCAGACCTAAACTATCATACAACACTCCGCGCTCATATAACAGCTGTGCGCGTTCATCATCGGTGAGAGCGCGACTGGCAAGAATTTGTTCCATGCGCGCCAGTATCACTTCCTGCTGCAGTGTGGGCTGTAAAGGCACTGCAAGAACTTCGTTCTTACGCCAATTGGAGTTGCTGCATCCTGCCAGCATCAAAGCTGTCGCAACAAAACACCAGCGCAGAAAAGGCTTCATTTCCCACTCCCGAATACAAACATTGGGATAACCATCCTGTCATCCGCCTGCTGTGCACAAGGATTCCCGCCCTCGCGATGATACAAACGCCCCTCTCTGCCAGGCAAAGAGGGGCAAACCAGCAACGTCTTATTCCGCGTCAGGTGTAATCACCGCTGCAGCTTCTTCAGTCTGCGGCTTAGATTCTGTCGCTTCTTTGATGCTCAGACGTACGCGGCCCTGGCGATCAACTTCCATCACCTTAACCGGCACTTCCTGACCCATCTGCAGATAATCAGTCACTTTCTCAACGCGCTTATCAGCGATTTGTGAAATGTGAACCAGACCTTCTTTGCCACCACCGATAGCGACGAAGGCACCGAAGTCAACGATGCGGGTCACTTTACCACTGTAAACGCGGCCCACTTCGATTTCTGCAGTGATCTCTTCGATACGACGAATCGCTTCTTTCGCTTTCAGACCATCGGTCGCAGCAATTTTAACGGTGCCGTCATCTTCAATTTCAATCGTTGTGCCGGTCTCTTCGGTCAGTGCACGAATCACTGAGCCGCCTTTACCAATCACATCTTTGATCTTGTCAGAGCTGATTTTGATGGTGTAGATGCGTGGAGCAAATTCAGAAATCTCGGTACGCGGTGTGCTGATAGCCTGTTCCATAACGCCGAGGATGTGCAGACGCGCACCCTTAGCCTGGTTCAGCGCTTCCTGCATGATTTCACGCGTGATGCCTTCGATTTTGATGTCCATCTGCAGCGCGGTGATACCTTCACGGCTACCGGCTACTTTAAAGTCCATGTCCCCCAGGTGATCTTCATCGCCCAGGATGTCAGACAGAACCACAAACTTCTCATCTTCTTTCACCAGACCCATTGCGATACCCGCAACGGCGGCTTTGATTGGCACACCTGCATCCATCAGCGCCAGTGAAGCACCACAGACAGAGGCCATTGAAGAAGAACCGTTAGATTCGGTGATTTCAGACACTACACGCACGGTGTAAGGGAAATCTTCCGCTTTTGGCATAACGGCTAACACGCCACGTTTCGCCAGACGACCGTGACCAATTTCACGACGCTTAGGCGAACCTACCATGCCGGTTTCGCCGACAGAGTACGGAGGGAAGTTGTAATGGAACAGGAAGCTGTCGGTACGTTCGCCCATCAGCTCATCCAGGTTCTGCGCATCGCGGGTTGTACCCAGCGTGGCCGTAACCAGCGCCTGCGTCTCACCACGGGTGAACAGTGATGAACCATGGGTACGTGGCAATACGCCAGTACGCACGTCCAGACCGCGGATCATATCTTTTTCACGGCCATCGATACGTGGCTCGCCATTCAGGATACGGGTACGAACGACGGTTTTTTCGAGGCTATGCACGATATCGCCGATTTCTGAACCATCCAGCGTTTCATCTTCAGCCAGCAGAGCAGCAATGGTTTCGTCTTTAATGACGCCAACCTGCGTGTAACGCTCCTGCTTGTCAGTGATGCGGTAAGCATCGCTGATGCGCGCTTCTGCCAGGGCAGCAACACGAGAAATCAGTGCGGTGTTAGCCGCTTCTGGCTGCCAGTCCCAGCGTGGTTTGCCAGCTTCTGCAACCAGGGCATTGATGTTTTCGATAACAACCTGCTGCTGATCGTGGCCAAAGACCACAGCGCCCAGCATCTGCTCTTCTGACAGGATCTCAGCTTCAGATTCAACCATCAGAACGGCATTCTGCGTACCCGCAACAACCAGATCCAGACGAGACTGTTTCAGCTCATCTGCAGTTGGGTTCAGAACATATTGATCGTTAATATACCCTACGCGCGCTGCACCGATTGGGCCATTGAACGGCAGACCTGACAGCGCCAGAGCGGCAGAAGCACCCATCATCGCAACGATGTCCGGGTGAACCTGTGGGTTAACAGAAACCACGGTTGCAATAACCTGGACTTCATTAACAAAGCCTTCCGGGAACAGTGGACGAATCGGGCGGTCAATCAGACGCGAAATCAGCGTTTCGCCTTCGCTTGGACGGCCTTCACGACGGAAGAAGCTGCCTGGGATACGACCAGCAGCGTAAGTACGCTCCTGATAGTTTACGGTCAGTGGAAAGAAGTCCTGACCTGGTTTAGATTTTTTCTGACCTACAACAGTGACGAACACTGCAGTATCGTCCATGCTCACCATTACAGCGGCTGTCGCCTGGCGAGCCATCATGCCGGTTTCCAGCGTGACGGTATGTTGACCATATTGGAATTTGCGTACGATCGGATTCAGCAAAGTCAAAGTCCTTAACTTCGGGGCATGGCTATCTGTAGCCCGCCATTGATTACCAATCTTCAGCTGCATCCTCGCGACTAATGACAACCCTCGACCGCCTCTGCGGTAAAGCCTCTCATTAGCCGCGCGAAATTCTGCAAACTAAAGATCACACTAAGCAACAATACATCAGTTTGGACCGGATTGCTGCCGATTGCTCGAAAAAAGGGGCCATAAAGGCCCCCTCTTCACGAAACTCGCACAAATCTGATCGTAAGCTGCACACAGTGCAAAAAACCACATAATGCCCCGACGATCAGATTTTTCAGACTTAGCGACGCAGACCGAGACTTTCGATCAGGCTGCTGTAGCGTGCAACGTCTTTACGCTTCAGGTAGTCCAGCAGCTTACGACGCTGAGATACCATGCGCAGCAGACCGCGGCGGCTGTGGTGGTCTTTTTTGTGCTCAGAGAAGTGACCCTGCAGATGGGTAATCTGCGCGGTCAACAGGGCAACCTGAACTTCGGTTGAACCGCTGTCGTTAGCACCACGGCCATATTTAGCAACGATCTCTGCTTTAGCTTCTACGCTTAGAGACATAATAAACTCCGGTAATAAATGAATGTATGGGTGCCGATCTCTAATTCAGCATCCCGCTTTAAAGCCGCACTATTCTACTCTGCGCCTGATAGCAACGCAAATGCCCCATCAGCGAAAAGTGGCCGCACGACTTAATCCTGATACTCAACCACTAAACGACGCGGCGCAAGACGCCCATCAGCGGCAATTTCTGCCATGCCGATAAACTTACGCGCTTCGCCTTCTGATATCCTGACCAGTCCCTGTGCAGGCGCATTACTCGCCTGTACTGGCTGTCCCAGGCGGAACAAATCTGCCACGGCAGTCGGGATATTCACTTCAGGGAAATCAGAGGCCGGGCTGTCCATTGGCAGCAGCAGCGGATCAAGCTGCGATTCCAGTGAGATGCCAGCGTCAGTGGCTTCCGCCAGCAGGGTATTGAGCTGCTCCAGCGTCACCATCCTTTCATAGGGATAACGGGCAACCTGCACACGACGCAGCATGGTGACATGCGCACCGCATCCCAGCTTTTCACCCAAATCATCAATGATGGTGCGGATATAGGTGCCTTTGGAGCAGTGAATTTCCAGCTCCAGCTCATTATCCTGCCAGCGAATAAACTGCAGCTCATAGACCGTGATCGGACGCGGTTCACGCTCGATCACAATGCCCTGACGCGCATACTCATACAGCGGACGTCCCTGATGCTTCAGTGCCGAAAACATTGAGGGCACCTGCAGCGTTTCGCCGCGGAAGCTCTCCAGGGCGCTATCGAGTTCGGCCTGACTGAAGCTGACCGGACGCGTCTGCACGATGTTGCCATCGGCGTCTGACGTGTCAGTCCGCTCGCCCAGTCGGGCTATCACACGGTAGCGTTTGTCGGAATCCAGCAGATATTGAGAAAACTTGGTTGCTTCACCCAGGCAAATTGGCAACATGCCAGTGGCCAGGGGATCAAGCGCGCCGGTGTGTCCTGCGCGATTAGCGTTGAAGATACGCTTTACTTTCTGCAGGACATCATTCGACGAGACGCCTTGTGGCTTATCCAGCAACAACACGCCATGGACGTCGCGACCGCGACGACGCGGACGACTCATTACGCCTCCTCGTCATCGCCAGTGGCGTCCGGACCACGACGTTCAGCATCATTCTTCACAACGCTGGTGACGAGATTGGACATACGCATCCCTTCAACTAACGAGTTATCGTAGAAGAAGGTCAGCTCAGGCACGATGCGCAGACGCATCGCTTTACCCAGCAGAATGCGAATATAACCTGACGCTTCTTTCAGCGCTTTCAGGCCATGTTTAATGGCATCTTCATCTTTGTCGTTAAGGAAAGTGACGAACACTTTTGCGTAGGCAAGATCGCGTGACACTTCAACGCCAGACACCGTGACCATCATGCCAAGACGTGGATCTTTAATCTCACGCTGCAGGATCATCGCAATCTCTTTTTGCAGCTCTTGTGAAACGCGCTGCGGGCGACCAAATTCTTTCGCCATCATTATTTCTCCCAAATAATTCGGGAGGCCAGAGGCCTCCCAAATTGCAACACATCAGCAGTCTATTACTCGATGGTGCGTTTAATTTCGATGATTTCAAACACTTCGATCATATCGCCAACGCGAACGTCGTTGTAGTTCTTCACGCCGATACCGCACTCCATGCCGTTACGCACTTCGTTGACGTCATCTTTAAAGCGACGCAGAGATTCCAGCTCGCCTTCGTAAATCACCACGTTGTCACGCAGGACACGGATTGGATTGTGACGTTTGATGTTACCTTCCGTCACCATACAACCGGCAATGGCGCCAAACTTCGGTGATTTGAATACGTCGCGGACCGCAGCCAGACCAATGATCTGCTGTTTGTACTCTGGTGCCAGCATACCGCTCATCGCCGCTTTAACTTCGTCAATCAGGTTATAGATGACAGAGTAGTAGCGCAGATCCAGGCTTTCTGCGTCAATGACGCGACGCGCAGAGGCATCGGCACGAACGTTGAAGCCAAGCAGAATGGCGTTAGAAGCAGCCGCCAGGGTCGCATCGGTTTCGGTAATCCCGCCGACGCCTGAACCCACAATCTTCACCTTCACTTCATCGGTGGAGAGTTTCTGCAGAGAATCAGAGATGGCTTCGACAGAACCCTGAACGTCAGCTTTCAGAACGATGTTCAGTTCAGATACTTCGCCTTCGGTCATGTTAGCAAACATGTTCTCGAGCTTAGATTTCTGCTGGCGAGCCAGTTTAACTTCGCGGAATTTGCCCTGACGATAGAGTGCAACTTCGCGTGCTTTCTTCTCGTCACGTACCACAGTCGCTTCATCACCCGCAGCCGGCACACCGGACAGGCCCAGAATCTCAACCGGGATAGACGGACCCGCTTCCATGACTTCGCGACCCAGTTCGTCACGCATTGCACGAACACGGCCATATTCGAAACCACAAAGAACGATGTCGCCTTTGTTCAGCGTACCTTCACGTACCAGCACGGTGGCAACCGGACCACGACCTTTGTCGAGGAACGATTCAATCACCACGCCGCTCGCCATACCTTCACGGATAGCGGTCAGTTCCAGAACTTCCGCCTGCAGCAGGATAGCGTTTAACAGATCATCAATGCCGGTACCCGCTTTCGCAGAGACATTCACGAACATGTTTTCGCCGCCCCACTCTTCCGGAATGATACCGTACTGAGTCAGTTCGTTTTTAACACGATCCGGATCCGCTTCTGGCTTATCGCACTTGTTCACGGCAACCACAACCGGCACTTTCGCGGCTTTGGCGTGCTGAATAGCTTCAACAGTCTGTGGCATTACGCCATCGTCTGCTGCAACCACCAGGATAACGATGTCGGTAGCCTGCGCACCACGTGCACGCATCGCGGTAAACGCGGCGTGGCCCGGGGTATCCAGGAAGGTGACCATACCGTTGTCAGTTTCAACGTGGTAAGCACCGATGTGCTGTGTAATGCCGCCCGCTTCGCCAGAGGCGATTTTAGTGGAGCGGATATAGTCCAGCAGAGACGTTTTACCGTGGTCGACGTGGCCCATGATGGTGACAACCGGCGCACGAGACTCCTGCGCAGCATCGGTATCACGATCGTCCATTACCGCTTCTTCCAGCTCGTTTTCACGACGCAGGGTTACTTTGTGGCCCATCTCTTCGGCAACGAGCTGTGCAGTTTCCTGATCGATCACCTGGTTGATAGTCGCCATTGCGCCCATCTTCATCATCGCTTTGATGACCAGAGAACCTTTCACTGCCATTTTGTTAGCCAGTTCGGCTACGGTAATGGTTTCGCCAATCACAACATCACGGTTAACAGCCTGCGCTGGCTTGTTGAAGCCCTGCTGCAGTGCGCTAGGTTTGCGATGCTTGCCGCCTTTACCACCACGAACCTGCGCACGCGCTTCTTCACGGTCAGTTTTGGCTTCAGAGTGTTTGTTGCCTTTTTTCGCCGGACGCGCAGCTTTAGCAGTCGTCCGCGCACGCGCACGACCTGCTTCAACCTGACGGTCGTTTTCATCTTCCGCCTGACGGGCATGGGTAGAAGTGGTGACGTGATAGTCGCCTTTATCCTCTTCTTCCGGTTTTTCCCATTCAGCTGATTTCTCTTCAGCCAGACGGCGGGCTTCTTCGGCTACGAGGCGGGCAGCCTCTTCCAGCTTACGGCGCGCTTCTTCTTCAGCTTTACGCTTCAGTTCAGCAGCTTCTGCTTCGCGACGGGCTTTGTCTGATTGCGCAGCCTTTGTCACTTCGTCGGTAGGTTGATTTGTCACTTTGTCATTTTCCGCTGCTGCACGTTTGGCCTTATCAGCGGCTTCGCGCCTTGCTTTGTCTTCGGCTTCACGTTGCGCTTTCTGTTCAGCTTCGCGACGGGCTTTTTCTTCAGCCTCGCGTTGCGCCTGCTCTTCCGCTTCACGCTGCGCCTCGGCTTCAGCTTCTGCCTGAGCTTGCTCAGACTCTGCATCACCTTTCACATAGGTACGCTTTTTGCGGACTTCAATTTGCACCGACTTACTTTTACCCCCGGTGCCTGGAATATTCAAGGTGCTGCGCGTTTTACGCTGCAACGTCAGCTTAGCTGAACCGACCTGACCGTGTTCACGGTTCAGATGAGATAGTAAGGTTTCTTTCTCTTGCTGGCTCACCGCGTCATTTTCAGACTTAGGGATACCCGCATCAGCAAATTGCTGTACCAGGCGATCGACCGGAGTCTGAATTTCTGCGGCCAGCGATTTTACGGTTACATCTGTCATGCTGTTCCTTCCTGTTATTACGCGTCATCGCCGAACCAGCAGATATTACGTGCGGCCATAATCAGCGCGCCGGCTTGTTCATCAGACAGGCCTTCAATATCCGTCAGATCGTCAACACCTTGCTCAGCGAGATCTTCCAGCGTGCAAACGCCTTTCGACGCCAGGCGGAACGCCAGCGCACGATCGAGGCCTTCAAGATTCAGAAGATCCTCAGCGGGCTCCTGATTTCCAAGACTCTCTTCTTTCGCCAGTGCCAGGGTGGTTAACGCATTTTTTGCTCGTTCACGCAGGGCTTCAATGGTCTCTTCGTCGAGGCCGTCGACTTCCAGCAGCTCGTTGATTGGCACGTATGCCAGCTCTTCCAGCGAGGAGAAGCCCTCTTCCACCAGTACGGTGGCGAACTCTTCGTCGATGTCGAGATGTTTAGTGAACATATCGATCGCTGCATGTGCTTCAGCCTGATGCTTAGCCTGCAGATCATCGACGGTCATCACGTTCAGCTCCCAGCCACTCAGCTGCGAAGCGAGACGCACGTTTTGGCCGTTACGGCCGATCGCCTGAGCCAGATTGCCAGCTTCTACGGCGATATCCATGGTGTGATTATCTTCATCAACCACGATTGACGCCACATCGGCCGGAGCCATGGCGTTGATAACAAACTGTGCCGGGTTATCGTCCCACAGCACGATATCAATACGCTCGCCACCCAGTTCACTGGAAACTGCCTGAACACGCGCGCCGCGCATGCCCACACAGGCACCGACCGGATCGATACGTTTGTCGTTGGTTTTGACTGCAATTTTAGCGCGCGAACCCGGATCACGGGCGGCTGCTTTAATTTCAATCAGTTCTTCGCCAATTTCTGGCACCTCGATCCGGAACAGTTCAATCAGCATTTCGGGTTTGGAACGCGTGACGAACAGCTGCGCGCCACGCGCTTCCGGACGTACAGAGTAGAGTACGCCACGAATACGATCGCCCGGGCGGAAGTTTTCACGCGGCAGCATATCTTCGCGCAGAATGACCGCTTCGGCATTGCTGCCTAAATCGAGGGAAATGTTGTCGCGGTTAACTTTTTTCACCACACCGGTGATGATTTCGCCTTCCTGCTCACGGAACTGATCAACCACCATTGCGCGCTCAGCTTCGCGCACTTTTTGCACGATAACCTGCTTAGCAGTCTGGGTGGTGATACGGTCAAAGGTGACCGATTCAATCTGATCTTCGACATATTCGCCCAGATTGAATGCTTCATCTTCGAAGCGGGCCGCATCCAGCGTGATCTCGCGCGTCGGCTGTGTTACCTCTTCAACGATTTCCCAGCGGCGGAAAGTATCGAAATCGCCACTGCGGCGATCAATGCTGACGCGTACCTCAATTTCCTGCTCGTACTTTTTCTTGGTCGCAGTCGCCAGCGCGCTCTCCAGCGCTTCGAAGATTTTCTCACGCGGCAGGGCTTTTTCGTTAGAAACGGCTTCTACAACAGCTAAGATCTCTTTGTTCATCCTGGTTAGCCTCAATCCGGACTTTTAAAAGTGGGGGACCAGGTTCGCTTTCTGAATATTACTCAGCGCGAACACTTCATCGCTACCCTCAACGTGCACCGTGATCATCTCGCCATCAACTGACTTGATGGTTCCCTGCCATTTACGGCGGTTCTGAACGGCCATACGCAACACCAGGCTCACTTCTTCACCCATAAAGCGGGTGTAGTGTTCAGCGGTGAACAGAGGACGATCGAGTCCCGGTGAAGAGACTTCAAGGTTGTAAGGAACAGTAATAGGATCTTCAACATCCATTACCGCACTTACCTGGTGGCTGACATCGGCGCAATCATCGACATTGATGCCATCTTCACTATCAATATAGATGCGCAGGATAGATGTGCGACTACGAACGAATTCAATTCCAACCAGTTCGTAACCCAGCGCTTCTACGGGAGCCGATACCAACTCTGTCAATTTTTGCTCTAATGTGGACAAGCCCACCCCCAAGACATAAAAAAAGGGCCTATAGCCCAGTATTACGATTCGCTAATAACAAAAAACCCCGAATATTCGGGGCTTTTAATCACTGGACCCTGTATGCCGCAATGCGGCCCGGACTCCATCCAAAGAATTTTCTTTCAAAAAATAGCCGTGAATGCGTCCGTCGATGCATACAGTATATTTGAAAAAGAACTCAAAGGGAAAGTGGTTGCGGGGGCCGGATTTGAACCGACGACCTTCGGGTTATGAGCCCGACGAGCTACCAGGCTGCTCCACCCCGCGTCCGAAAACGTGGCGAATAATACGCCAGACCTGCAAAAAATGCAAGTGATACTACGATTTGGTACCGAGGACGGGACTTGAACCCGTAAGCCCAATCGGGCACTACCACCTCAAGGTAGCGTGTCTACCAATTCCACCACCACGGCACTGCACTGACCACAACGATTCGTTGTGCTGACGACCTTACTTAGGAATATCGCTGCCCGGTGTAACCGGTTGAGCTGGCTTTTCAGTCTGTTGAGAAGACTGCGCCGGCGCAGAAAGATTTTCCCACTCACTTCCTTTTGACGCTTTATTGCTGTTCAGATTACCCAGAACCAGGCTGATGATGAAGAACAATGCCGCTAAAATGCCAGTAGTACGGGTCATGAAATTACCTGAACCCGACGAACCAAACACTGTACCGGATGCGCCTGCACCGAATGAGGCTCCCATATCAGCGCCTTTGCCTTGCTGCAGCATGATCATACCCACGAGGGCGATAGCTACAATAAGGAAAACAACTAAAAGAGCTTCGTACATATTCAACCTGTTCCTTGCACGATAATCGTACAGTTAAAGCTTCACCAGTATTGATGGGGAGTCTCGTCATCACCCATCAGAAGCGGGTGTGAATACTAACCAAAGGCGCATATCTCTGCAAGTGCAATTTTTACTACCCGAACTGATTGCAGAAAAAAGCGCCATCCCGGTGATTTTACAGGCAGTTCCACACTCTGCAGACTGCCTGTTACTGTTTTAAACAGCCTTGACCTGATCGGCGATGCGATTCGCCAGTTCGGTGACCTGCGCTTCATTTTCGCCTTCGACCATCACACGAATCAATGGCTCGGTGCCGGACTTACGCAGCAGAACACGTCCGCGATCTGCCAGCGCTTTTTCCACTTCCGCGGTCACGGTTTTGACGGCATCGCTTTGCAGCGGATCATGTTCACCTGAAAAGCGCACGTTGACCAGAACCTGCGGCAGCATTTTCATACCACTGCAGAGATCGTGCAGGCTCATGTGGTTGCGCACCATTGCAGTAAGTACTTGCAAACTTGCAACGATACCGTCGCCGGTCGTGGTTTTATCGAGCAGGATCACATGACCGGAGTTCTCAGCACCGAGACGCCAGCCCTTCTCCTGCATCTTCTCCAGCACATAACGGTCACCCACTTTGGCGCGGGTAAACGGAATGCCAAGCTGCTTCAGCGCTAACTCCAGTCCCATGTTACTCATCAGCGTACCCACTACACCGCCGCGTAACTGTCCCTGGCGCAATGCTTCACGTGCAATGATATAGAGGATCTGGTCACCATCCACTTTGTCGCCCAGATGGTCAATCATCATGATACGGTCGCCGTCGCCGTCGTAGGCCAGACCAATATCAGCTTTCTCGGCCAGCACACGCTGCTGCAGCAGTTTGAGATCGGTTGCACCGCACTCTTTATTAATGTTCATGCCATCTGGCTGGACACCAATAGCAATGACGGTCGCACCCAGTTCACGCAATACATTCGGCGCGATGTGGTAGGTGGCACCATTGGCACAGTCGACCACAATCTTCAGGCCATTCAGATTCAGTTCGCTGGGGAATGTCCCTTTGCAAAACTCAATGTAACGCCCTGCGGCATCCACGATGCGGCTGGCACGGCCTAACTGCGCTGATTCAACACAGGTAATCGGCTTTTCCATCTCCAGCTCAATCGCTTCTTCAACGTCATCAGGCAATTTGGTGCCTTCGGAGGAAAAGAACTTAATCCCGTTGTCGTCAAACGGGTTGTGCGACGCCGAAATCACAATGCCCGCCTCTGCGCGGAAGGTGCGGGTCAGATAGGCGATGGCGGGCGTCGGCATCGGGCCGGTAAACGCCGCTGTCAGGCCTGCCGCAGCGAGGCCTGCTTCCAGCGCGGACTCCAGCATGTAGCCAGAGATACGGGTATCTTTACCAATAATGATCTTCTTAGAACCATGGCGCGCCAGCACTTTACCTGCGGCCCAGCCGAGCTTCAGGACAAAATCGGGGGTAATGGGGGTTTCACCGACTTTGCCGCGAATGCCGTCTGTACCGAAATATTTACGATTACTCATGATACTCCTTTTGCTCTTCGGGTCGCTTCGACCACGCGCATCGCTTCGGCCGTCTCTTTTACGTCATGCGCGCGAATAATCTGCGCGCCCTGCATGGCAGCAATCACCGCGCAGCTCAGGCTGCCGGTTAAACGCTGTGATGGGCCGACATTTAACAGCTGACCAATCATTGACTTACGCGACATCCCAACCAGCAGCGGCAGACCGAAGTGGTGAAAATCGCCCAGATGAGCCAGCAGTTCATAATTGTGGCTGAGATTTTTACCGAAACCGAAGCCCGGGTCGAGTATCAGCCGCTTTTTTTTAATTCCCGCCGCTTCACAGCGTGCAATCTGCTGAGCGAAGTAAGTGTCCACTTCGCTTAAGATGTTTTCGTAAACCGGTGCCTGCTGCATGGTGCGCGGCTCGCCCTGCATATGCATTAAACAGACGGGAAGTCCGGTAGCGGCTGCAGCATCGAGCGCGCCTGGTTCAGTGAGTGAACGAACGTCATTAATGATGTGAGCACCCACTCGCGCAGCTTCCCGGATAACCTCGGCTTTAGAGGTGTCCACTGAGATCCAGACTTCGAAACGCTGGGCGATGGCTTCGACCACCGGAATCACCCGCTCCAGCTCTTCCTCCACACTCACTTCATCAGCGCCAGGACGGGTTGATTCACCGCCCACGTCGATAATGGTGGCACCTGCATTAACCATCTCATTGGTATGCGTCAGCGCATCAACCAGCGCGTTATGTTTACCACCATCTGAAAAGGAGTCCGGCGTGACATTCAGAATGCCCATCACATGCGGGAAAGATAAATCGAGATGGGAATCACGGGCAAACAACTTCATGGTGAAAACTCCTTGCTGATCAATATCTGGATGTAAAAAACCCCGGACCAGCCGGGGTTTTGTCTGACGATGTTACGTCTTATTTGTTGTACTGCTCTGACATGGTATTGCCTGGGTTTGGCGTACGCGGTTCATCAACCGGACGTGGCGCCTTTGGCGTACCGTTGCTATCTGAGTTGCTGCCTGGATCTTCCCAGCCTGCTGGCGGACGCACTTCGCGGCGTGCCATCAGGTCGTCGATCTGCGGTGCATCAATGGTTTCATACTTCATCAGCGCGTCTTTCATCGCGTGAAGGATGTCCATGTTCTCACCCAGAATGCGGCGAGCACGCTGGTAGTTGCTGTCGATCAGGTGTTTGACTTCCTGGTCGATGATGCGGGCAGTTTCATCAGACATGTGTTTCGCTTTCGCGACAGAACGTCCAAGGAACACTTCACCCTCTTCTTCTGCATACAGCAACGGACCCAGTTTTTCAGAGAAGCCCCACTGCGTCACCATGTTACGTGCCAGGTTAGTCGCGACTTTGATGTCGTTAGACGCACCGGTAGAAACACGTTCTGCACCGTAGATGATCTCTTCTGCCAGACGACCGCCGTAAAGCGTTGAAATCTGGCTTTCCAGTTTCTGACGGCTGGCGCTGATCGCGTCGCCTTCAGGCAGGAAGAAGGTCACACCCAGCGCACGGCCGCGCGGGATAATCGTAACTTTATGGACCGGATCATGCTCTGGTACCAGGCGACCAATAATCGCGTGGCCGGCTTCGTGGTAAGCCGTTGACTCTTTCTGCGATTCCGTCATCACCATGGAGCGACGTTCCGCACCCATCATGATTTTATCTTTCGCTTTCTCGAACTCAACCATCGACACCACACGCTTGTTTGAACGGGCGGCGAACAGCGCTGCTTCGTTGACAAGGTTGGCCAGATCGGCACCTGAGAAGCCTGGGGTACCACGTGCAATGATCGCTGCATCAATATCGGTAGCCAGTGGCACACGACGCATGTGCACTTTCAGGATCTGCTCACGACCGCGTACATCGGGCAGGCCTACAACAACCTGACGGTCAAAGCGGCCCGGACGCAGCAGCGCAGGGTCCAGTACGTCAGGACGGTTAGTCGCGGCGATAACGATAATACCTTCGTTACCTTCGAAACCATCCATCTCAACCAGCATCTGGTTCAGCGTCTGCTCACGTTCATCATGACCACCGCCTAAACCGGCGCCACGCTGACGACCAACGGCATCGATTTCATCGATGAAGATGATGCACGGTGCCGCTTTCTTAGCCTGTTCGAACATGTCGCGCACACGGGATGCACCAACACCGACAAACATTTCCACAAAGTCAGAACCGGAGATAGTGAAGAAAGGCACCTTCGCTTCGCCAGCAATCGCTTTGGCGAGCAAGGTTTTACCGGTACCCGGTGGCCCCACCATCAGAACGCCTTTTGGAATTTTACCGCCCAGCTTCTGGAAACGGCTCGGCTCACGCAGATATTCCACCAGCTCAGCCACTTCATCTTTCGCTTCGTCACAACCTGCGACGTCAGCGAAAGTGGTTTTAATCTGGTCTTCCGTCAACATGCGGGCTTTACTTTTGCCGAAGGACATCGCGCCCTTTCCGCCACCGCCCTGCATCTGACGCATAAAGAAGATCCACACACCGATCAGCAGCAGCATCGGGAACCACGAAATGAAGATTGAAGCCAGCAGGCTTGGTTCTTCCGGCGGTTCGCCAACCACTTTGACGTTTTTGGTCAAGAGGTTATCGAGCAACTTAGGATCATTGACAGGAATGTAGGTGGTATATTTATTGCTGTCTTTTTTGACAACGTTAATTTCACGCCCGTTAATGCGTGCCTCGCGGACCTGATCCTGGTTCACTTCCGACAGGAAGGTTGAATAATCAACCCGACGGCCATTCGACTCGCTGGGCCCAAAGCTCTGGAATACTGACATCAGCACGACCGCGATGACTAACCAGAGAATCAGGTTTTTCGCCATGTCACTCAAGGGATTAACCTCATATTACATCGGTGTTAACAGATAGCGTAGGGTACTATAGTTCCTGCATACATGGAATCGCAGCAACGCTGCGGACTTCTCCAGCAATTTGGTTATAGTTTGCGCCCAGTCGCCACAATGTACACTTCACGTGAACGAGAACGTGAAGCGTCCGGCTTACGAATTTTTACTTTCGTAAACAGGGAGCGAATTTCCCGCAGGTATTCATCGAAGCCATCTCCCTGAAACACTTTCACTACAAAACTGCCGCCAGGTGCCAGGATATCCCGACACATCTCCAGCGCCAGCTCCACTAAATACATCGACCGGGGAATATCTACGGCAGGTGTACCACTCATATTCGGCGCCATGTCGGACATGACAACCTGAACTTTCTGATCGCCAACGCGCTCAAGCAGCGCATTGATCACCGATTCTTCACGAAAATCGCCCTGAAGGAAATCGACACCGACTATTGGATCCATTGGCAGGATATCACAGGCAATGACGCGCCCTTTGTTCCCGATTTGCTGTACCACATATTGCGACCAGCCACCGGGTGCGGCACCCAGATCTACCACGGTCATACCGGGTTTGAACAGCTTGTCACCCTGTTGTATTTCATCAAGTTTAAACCAGGCGCGCGAGCGCAACCCTTTTTTATGCGCCTGGAGCACATATTTATCGCTAAAGTGTTCCTGAAGCCAGCGGCCGGAGCTGGCTGAACGCTTTTTACCCGTCATATTATTTCCAACTAAATCGTCATCGTAGCGATAAACCTGCACGCAATGGGTTGCGTCGATTTGGTGATATACCCGAGATGGCGGTAGAATGAACCGTTTTCAATCCCTGAGTAAGTAAAAAACTACGATGAATCTAAGTACCAAACAAAAACAGCACCTCAAGGGCCTCGCCCATCCACTCAAGCCCGTGGTTATGCTGGGTGGCAACGGCCTGACTGAAGGCGTGCTGGCCGAAATCGAGCAGGCTCTGGCGCATCACGAACTGATCAAGGTAAAAATCGCCTCAGAAGATCGTGAAACGAAACAGCTGATCGTTGAGGCTATCGTGCGTGAGACCGGTGCCAGCAACGTACAGGTGATCGGCAAAACGCTGGTGCTGTATCGCCCCTCTAAAGAGAGCAAAATTTCTCTGCCACGTTAAGTGGGCAAAGAAAGTGACATGCTCTTACCTCAGATAAAAGGCCGCGATGCGGCCTTTTTCTTTTCTTTACATTGTGCTTTAACGCTTTTCAAAGCGTAGCAACATCTTAAAGGTATTCCACCTTCAGGATTTCGTACTCAACGTCGCCGCCTGGGGTTTTAACAATAGCCACATCATCGGCCTCTTTTCCCACCAGGCCACGCGCCATCGGCGAATTGACCGAAATCAGATTTTGCTTAAAGTCCGCTTCGTCATCGCCCACGATACGATAAGTCGACTCTTCGTCGGTCTCGACATTCAGTACGGTCACCGTTGCGCCGAAAATTACGCGGCCAGTTTTAGGCATCTGGGTGACGTCGATCACCTGCGCATTGGAGAGTTTGGCTTCAATCTCCTGAATACGCCCTTCACAAAAACCCTGCTCTTCACGCGCAGCATGGTATTCCGCGTTTTCTTTTAAATCGCCGTGTTCGCGTGCGTCAGCGATAGAGGCGATAATGCGCGGGCGCTTCACGGTTTTCAGCTCGTTCAGCTCTTCGCGCAATCTTTCAGCGCCTCTTAACGTCATCGGAATCTGATTCATTTAAGCTCCTCGCCCTCTTTCCTGTTAACGATGTCATCCTGACCGGTGACTGCAGAAAAAAGCGTTCTGCGGCACATTAGCCCGTTTTTGCAAATAAAAGAATCCTGACCCGGAGATGCTTCCAGGCCAGAAAAGAGTTTTGCAATTTGATACGTATTTTACCCCAGAGTTCACTGCGGGTCATCGTTTACTTTGCACCGTCCGGCAACGTAGTATTGACGCCCTCACCTGCCAGTTACCGCGAGATTATGCGATTTTCACGACTTGTTACCGGATTAAGCTGTGCATTTATGCTGCAGGCACACGCAGCGCCAGTTGATGAATACATGCAGTACCTGCCTGACGGTGCCAATCTGGCGCTGATGGTCCAGAAAGTGGGTGCTTCAACACCGATCATTGATTATCACGGAAAACAGATGGCCCTGCCCGCCAGTACCATGAAAGTGGTGACGGCGCTGGCGGCATTACTGGAACTGGGTGGCGATTTCCGTTTTCAGACCACTTTTGAGACTCGCGGCGCCATTATAGATGGCACCCTGAACGGCGATTTAGTCGCACGTTTCGGCGGTGATCCCACTTTAACCCGTCAGGATCTGCGCAACATGGTCGCGGCGATTAAGAAGCAGGGTATTAACCATATCAAAGGCAATCTGGTTATCGACACGTCCGTGTTTGCCAGTCACGACATGGCGCCGGGCTGGCCGTGGAACGATATGACTCAGTGCTTCAGCGCCCCGCCGGGTGCTGCGATTGTTGATAAGAACTGTTTCTCGGTGTCGCTCTACAGCGCGAATACGCCGGGTGAAAATGCCTTTGTTCGCATCGCCTCCTATTATCCGGCGCATATGTACAGCCAGGTCCGCACAATCGGCCGCAACAGCGGCGAAGGGCAATATTGTGAACTGGATGTGGTGCCGGGCGAGTTGAACCGCTACACGCTGACTGGCTGTATGCGTCAGCGTGCCGAACCGCTGCCGCTGGCCTTTGCCGTGCAGGATGGTGCGGCCTGGGCTGGCGAGATTCTCAAGGCGGAACTGCGGTCGTCAGAGATTGATTACAGCGGGCATCTGGTGCGTCAGACGCAGGTCACGGAGCCAGGCACCGTACTGGCATCGACCCAGTCCGCGCCGCTGCATACGCTGCTGCACACCATGCTGAAGAAATCAGACAACATGATTGCCGACACGGTGTTCCGCACTATTGGTCATCACTACTTCAACGTACCAGGAACCTTCCGTGCCGGGCAGGATGCGGTTCGTCGTATCCTGAAAGCGAAAGCCAACGTCGATATGGGCAACAGCATCCAGGTCGATGGTTCCGGCCTGTCGCGTCACGACCTGATTTCGCCGCAAACCATGATGCAGGTGTTGCAGTTCATTGCGAAGAATGACAACACGCTGGATTATATTTCGATGCTGCCGCTGGCTGGCTATGATGGCACGCTGCAATATCGGGGCGGACTGCATGAAGCAGGACTGGATGGCAAAGTCTCGGCGAAAACCGGTTCATTGCAGGGCGTCTATAACCTGGCGGGCTTTATCACTACCTCAAGTGGCGCGCGGGTGGCGTTCGTTCAGTTCCTTTCCGGGTATGCGGTACCGCCGGAAGATCAACGTACCCGTCGTATTCCCCTGGTGCGTTTCGAGAGCCGACTCTACCGCGATATCAATCAGAACAACTGATTACGCAGTAATAAAAACGCAGCAGGTGATCAACCTGCTGCGTTTTTTTATGGCTGAACGCTTCAGAAGCGGATACCAGCGTCGCCCTGAAGTGCTGGCTCCAGAAAGAACAATGCCCCCTTTCATTCCTGAAAGGGGGCATCCTATATCACGCTGTAGCAGACGCGCGGTTAACGCTGATAGATGATTTCAACACCTTCGTCGTCTTCATCATCCCAGTCGTCATCCCACTCTTCATCTTCCACTTCGACCGTGTTTTCAATGGTTTCTTTGTGGTAATCGTCCCACATAAACTCCACTTTTTCCGGCTGTTTCTCTTCAAGCTCGGCTTCTTTCGGGTTGGCATTGATGAAGCTCATCACGTCCCAGCAGAGTTCGTTGACACCAGTACGGCTTGCGGCAGAGATCAGGTAATACTTATCTTCCCAGCCCAGCGCTTCAGCAACGGCTTTTGCCCGTGACTGCGCTTCTTCTTCGCTAATCAGATCAATCTTGTTGAAGACCAGCCAGCGTGGCTTGTTGAACAGCTTCTCGCTGTACTTTTCGAGCTCGCCGAGAATAATGCGGGCATTTTCAACCGGATCGCTTTCATCGATCGGATCGATGTCGATCAGGTGCAGCAATACGCGGCAACGCTCAAGGTGTTTCAGGAAGCGGATACCGAGGCCAGCACCGTCTGCTGCGCCTTCAATCAGGCCAGGAATATCAGCCACGACGAAGCTCTGCTCGCTGTCCATACGGACTACGCCCAGGCTCGGCACAAGCGTGGTAAATGGATAGTCCGCCACTTTTGGTTTGGCAGCTGAAACAGCACGGATAAAGGTTGATTTACCGGCGTTCGGTAAGCCCAGCATCCCAACGTCTGCCAGCAGCATCAGCTCCAGCTGCAGGTCACGTTTTTCACCTGGAGTACCCATCGTTTTCTGACGAGGACTGCGGTTCACTGAGGATTTGAAGCGCGTGTTGCCCAGACCATGCCAGCCGCCCTTGCCGACCATCAGTTTCTGGCCGTGACGCGTCATGTCACCGAGTGTCTCACCTGTACCCTGATCGATAACCCGGGTGCCGACTGGCACTTTAACTTCGATATCTTTACCGCGTTTGCCTGTACAGTCGCGGCTCTGGCCGTTCTGTCCGCGCTCTGCCCGGAAAGATTTTTCGAAACGATAATCGATAAGGGTATTGAGGTTTTCATCAGCGATCAGATAAACATCACCGCCGTCACCGCCATCACCGCCATCAGGGCCGCCTCTCGGGATATATTTTTCGCGGCGGAAGCTCACGCAACCATTACCGCCATCACCGGCGACGACCAAAATTGTCGCTTCATCTACAAACTTCATTTTCTATCTCCGTCACACAATCGTCTGCAGCACTCTGCAGACGGGTCCGCCAGGGTCTTCTGCGCTGACCAGCGGCGGATAAATCAGGATTGGCTTTCGCCAGTGCGTACACAAAGTGTACAGCAAACTTTTGTGATGCGTCGCTTTTACCGCAACAGACCGCAGAATGTAAAAAGCCCCGCAGGAGCTGCGGGGCCTTCAATTCGTGCGTTCAGACGTTAAACGTCTGCGTCACGACAACCTTACTCAGCAACGATGCTGATGTATTTACGGTTGTTCGGACCTTTAACTTCGAACTGTACTTTACCGTCTGCGGTAGCAAACAGGGTGTGGTCACGACCACAACCTACATTGGTACCGGCGTGGAATTTGGTGCCACGCTGACGAACGATGATGCTACCTGCCAGAACAGATTCGCCACCGAAACGCTTTACACCCAGACGTTTTGCATTGGAGTCACGACCATTTCGAGTCGAACCACCAGCCTTTTTATGTGCCATTTGTCAGATCTCCTCTTACGCCGTGATACCAGTGATTTTCACATCAGTGAACCACTGGCGATGGCCTGCTTGCTTACGGTAGTGCTTACGACGACGAAACTTAACAATCTTAATTTTCTCGCCACGACCGTGAGCAACAACTTCTGCCTTGATCATTCCGCCTGAAACCAGTGGCGCGCCGATTTTCACGTCTTCGCCATTAGCAATCATCAGAACCTGGTCAAACTCAATCGTTTCACCGGTTGCGATGTCCAGCTTTTCCAGGCGAACGGTCTGACCTTCGCTAACTCGGTGTTGTTTACCACCACTTTGGAAAACCGCGTACATATAAAACTCCGCTTCTGCGCTTGCCTTTTAGTTCATCAGGCGGCGCGCTAAATATTCACAATAGGGCGCGAATTCTACGCAAAACTCCAGAAGAAGACAAGAGCACTTTGCACACTCTTGCAGAAAAAAAACACAGGCTGAATGCAACCGTTTCTCAGGCACAAAATTCAAGTACAATCAGTAACAGATTACCTGAACGCTGGCTGAGTAAACCACTTACCATGGCAGAGATAACGAGTCATAGCTGAAAAGACGAATGAACTTAGAACAGATTAATGAATTAACCGCACAGGATATGGCTGCCGTTAACCAGACCATCCTCGACCAGCTGAATTCAGATGTCTCGCTCATCAACCAGTTGGGCTATTACATCATCAGTGGTGGGGGCAAGCGTATCCGTCCCATGATTGCCGTGCTCTCCGCACGTGCCATGGGCTACAAGGGCGACCTGCACGTGACCAATGCGGCGCTGATCGAATTTATCCACACCGCCACGCTGCTGCATGACGATGTCGTGGATGAATCCGATATGCGTCGTGGCAAAGCGACCGCGAACGCGGCGTTTGGCAATGCGGCAAGCGTGCTGGTCGGTGACTTTATTTATACCCGCGCCTTCCAGATGATGACCAGCATGGGTTCGCTGCGTATCCTGGCGCTGATGTCAGAGGCAGTAAACGTCATTGCTGAAGGTGAAGTCCTGCAGCTGATGAACGTGAATGATCCCGACATCACTGAAGAGAGCTACATGCGCGTCATTTACAGCAAGACAGCGCGTCTGTTTGAAGCCGCCTCGCAGGCTTCTGCAATTCTGGCTGAAGCCACACCTGAAGAGGAAAAAGCCCTGCAGGATTATGGGCGCTATCTGGGTACGGCTTTCCAGTTAATTGACGACTTACTGGATTACAGTGCTGATGGTGAAACGCTGGGTAAAAATACTGGCGATGACCTGAGTGAAGGCAAACCCACCCTGCCACTGCTGCATGCGATGCAGCACGGCTCGCCTGAACAGGCGAAGATGATCCGTGAAGCCATTGAACAGGGAAATGGCCGCCATCTGCTGGAACCCGTACTGGAAGCGATGAATCAGTGTGGTTCTCTGGAGTGGACGCGCAGTCGTGCCGAACAGGAAGCGGATAAAGCCATTGAAGCCCTGAGAATTCTGCCGGAATCGCCATGGCGCAGTGCCCTGGAGTCGCTGGCGCACATGTCAGTTCAGCGCGATTTTTGATCCCTCACGGAGCCTTCCGGGCTCCGTTTTCATCTCATCCGTCCCCATTATTCTTATTTCCTGCAAGCATTTGCACACCTTTTGCGAGTCATCCCACAGACCCGGCGCTGGATCTAAAAATAACTGGAAATTAATGGAAACTTTTTGCTATAAAACCCCTGTTCTTTCCAGATGGCACTAAAAAGGAAAGCCAACGTCCTGCTGGACGACGCAATGACAAGGAAAAGGAGAACAGGTTATGGAAAAAATAAAGGAAGACTGGCATCCGGCTGACATTATCGCGGCGCTGCACAAACGCGGTATGACGCTGGCAGCACTATCACGCGCATCGGGTCTGAGTTCGTCAACACTGGCTAATGCGCTGACGCGCCCGTGGCCCAAAGGAGAATGGCTGATCGCCGACGCGCTAACGATTCACCCGAGTGAGATCTGGCCCAGTCGATATTATGATCCCCACACCCACCGCCTGCTGGATCGCAGAAAACGTATCCGGACGCCTGCAGCGCATTCCGACAGCAACTGAGACCGCAGGCTATTTTCAGGCGAAAAAAAAACCAGCCCTGAAGGGGGCTGGCTTTTTGAGTGCCTCAGCAGACTTACTCTTCGCTGACACGCTCGATGTTCGCGCCCATTGCTTTCAGTTTATCTTCGATGTGCTCATAGCCACGATCGATGTGATAAATGCGATCAACGAACGTCGTGCCTTCCGCAATACAACCCGCCAGAACCAGGCTGGCAGAAGCACGCAGATCGGTCGCCATCACCTGCGCACCTGACAGGGTTTCAACCCCATGACAGATTGCCGTGTTGCTCTCAATCTCAGCATGTCCGCCCATGCGAATCAGTTCAGGGATATGCATAAAACGGTTTTCGAAAATGGTTTCGGTAATCAGACCCGTGCCTTCCGCAACCATGTTTAACAGGGTGAACTGTGCCTGCATATCTGTCGGGAACCCCGGATGCGGAGCGGTGCGCACGTTAACCGCTTTTGGTCGCTTGCCGTGCATGTCCAGACTGATCCAGTCTTCACCGGTTTCAATATCGGCACCCGCATCACGCAGCTTAGCCAATACAGCATCCATGGTATCTGGCTGGGTTTTGTGGCACATCACTTTGCCGCCTGAAATGGCAGCAGCCACCAGGAAGGTACCGGTTTCGATACGATCGGGCAGAACGCGATAAACACCGCCACCCAGACGCTCAACGCCTTCGATGGTGATTTTGTCGCTACCTGCGCCACTGATTTTGGCACCCAGGGTGTTAAGGAAGTTGGCGGTATCGACAATTTCCGGCTCACGCGCCGCATTCTCGATCACAGTGGTACCTGTCGCCAGCGTCGCTGCACTCATGATAGTGACCGTTGCGCCAACGCTGATTTTGTCCATGACAATCAGCGCGCCTTTCAGGCGTCCATTGACTGAGGCTTTAACGTAGCCCTCTTCCAGTTTGATCTCAGCACCCAGCTGTTCCAGACCGGTGATATGCAGATCAACCGGACGCGCGCCGATAGCGCAGCCACCCGGCAGAGAAACCTGACCCTGACCAAAACGCGCCACCAGCGGACCCAGCGCCCAGATTGAGGCACGCATGGTTTTGACCAGGTCATAAGGCGCACAAAACACATCTACCGCACTGGCATCGACATGCACAGAACCGTTGCGTTCGACCTTCGCACCCAGCTGGCTCAGCAGTTTCATGGTGGTATCAATGTCGCGCAGCTTTGGCACGTTCTTAATCTCTACCGGCTCTTCAGCCAGCAGGGCAGCAAACAGAATAGGAAGTGCGGCGTTCTTTGCCCCGGAAATGGTGACTTCACCACTTAAACGGGTGGGGCCTTGCACACGAAATTTTTCCATCAACACGGCTCTCGATTAACTAGCTAAAAATTGGACTCGCTCACGGCGAGTTCACCACGCAGAAGGATCAGAAACCGTTGAGTTTACGGTCACGTGCCCATTCAGCGGGAGTATAAGTTTTGATAGAGACAGCATGCATGCGGTTATCCGCGATGAATTCCATCAGCGGCGCATAGACAGCCTGCTGCTTTTTCACGCGGCTCAGTTCGCCAAACAGTTCGCCTACGGCGATCACCTGAAAATGGCTGCCATCGTTGCTCATCACATGAACTTCGTCTAAAGGCAATGCGGCCATCAGCACGGCCTGAATTTCACTGTTTTCCATTGGGCTTAACTTCACTTAATAATAATAAGGCTGACATAGTAGAGGAAAGCGGCTGACTCTTAAATACGCAAAAGCCCCTGCTGGAAACAGGGGCTTAGCATAACAACCGGAAATCAGGCGCTTTTATCCGCAGAAACAATAATCTGTTGCAGATTGTAAAGGGTAATCAGCGAGCGCAGTTTGTCACTGATGCCTGTAAAGCATGGGGTTATACCCTGTGCACGCGCGATTTCCCGCAAGTGCACCAGCAGGGCGAGACCGGAAGAGTCCACCCGCTCCAGCCCCGCGACGTCGATAGTATCGACATCTTTGATCAGCGTCTCGCGTTGCTGCCACAGGCTCATCAGCGTGTCGCGATCCAGTTCGCCTTTAAGTAATAGCGTGCTGGCTTCCCGCTCCCAGCGTAACGATTCGTGCATTATTGTTGTTTATCCAGCGTAATCGGCTGTGCCGCAGAAGACTTCAGTTGTGCCGTCAGACCATCAATACCTTTGGTACGCAACAAATCGCTCCACTCATTTTGTTTCGTGGTGATCATGCTGACGCCTTCGGCGATCATGTCATAAGCCTGCCATTTCCCGCTCTGGCTATTTTTACGCCACTGGAAATCGAGGCGTACCGGCGGACGTCCATTTGGGTCAATAATGGTGACACGAATAGCGACAATCTGGGCGTCGCCTAACGGCTGTTCGGGCTGAATCTGGTAGCTCTGGCCGTTATAGAGTGCCAGTGCCTGACCATACGCCTGCGCCAGGTAATCACCAAAGGCGCTGAAATAGGCTTCACGCTGAGCAGGTGTTGAGTCACGATAGTAGCGTCCCAGCACTAACGCGCCTGCATATTTAATCTGCACATATGGCAGGAGCTCCTGACGCACAATCTCACGCAGGTAGTTGGGATCCTGCTTGATTTTCGGCTGCTCATTTTTCAGACGGGTGAATGTCTTCTGCGCCGCTTCGTTCATCAGCTTGTAAGGATTGCTCTGATCGGCTGCGGTCGCCGTCAACGGTACCGCTACCACCAGCATGGCAATCATCAATAAACGTTTAAACATGGTAAACCCTCTTCTTTAAGGTTGAGCCGGTGCCGCAGGCGCAGCACTGTCGCCTTCCTGCGCGTCTTTGGAGTCAGTTTTTTGTTTGTTATCGCCGCTCTTATAAAGGAACTGGCCGATCAGGTCTTCGAGCACCATGGCTGACTTCGTATCACGCAGCGTATCGCCATCTTTCAGCATCGCCGAGCCGAGCTCAGGATCGTCAAAGCCTAAGTTCAGCGCCAGGAACTGCTCACCCAGCAGGCCCTGAGTACGGACAGCCAGCGAACTGGTATCTGAAATTTTATTCGCATACTGATCGCTGATCTCCATGGTGACACGCGGCAGCAGCGTTTTCGGCTCAAGCGCTATTTCTGTCACCCGGCCAATGACCACACCACCAATTTTGACCGGCGAACTGGCTTTCAGGCCGCCGATATTGTCAAAGGTCGCGTAGAGTTTCCACGTCGGCTCTGTGCCCATCGACTTTAAATCGGCGACGCGCAGACAGAGAAACAATGCGGCGATCAACGCCATAATCATAAAAATGCCAACCCAGATTTCGCTTTTTTTGCTTTGCATTGCATCAATTCCCAAACATCAGTGCTGTCAGCACAAAATCCAACCCGAGCACCGCCAGTGAAGCATGTACTACGGTACGCGTTGTCGCGCGACTGATCCCTTCAGAAGTGGGAATCGCGTCATAGCCATTAAAAAGAGCAATCCAGGTGACCGTTACGGCAAAGACGGCGCTTTTGATGATGCAGTTAACGATATCGGTTCGGAAATCGACCGCGTTCTGCATAGCTGACCAGAAGAAACCGGGATCGATCCCCTTCCAGCTCACGCCAACCAGTGCACCGCCTGCAATACCGACCGCAGTGAAGATCATGGTCAGTAGCGGCATGCTGATAAAACCGGCCCAGAAGCGCGGCGAGACTACCCGGCGCAACGGATCCACCGCCATCATCTCCATACTGGAGAGCTGTTCAGTGGCTTTCATCAGGCCGATTTCAGCCGTCAGTGCCGATCCTGCCCGTCCGGCAAACAGCAGCGCGGTAACAACCGGCCCCAGTTCACGCAGCAAGGAGAGCGCCACCAGCATACCCAGACTGGTTTCTGCACCATAGGTGTTCAGCACCAGATAGCCCTGCAGTCCGAGTACCATGCCGATAAACAGACCTGAAACCACAATAATCAGTAACGACAGTACGCCAACACTATAGAGTTGTTTGATCAGTAGCGGCGTATGTCTGCGGAACGCGGGTTTTCCCACCAGCGCGTGAAACAGCATTAATCCTGCGCGTCCAAAACTGGCGCACGTTTCAATTCCCTGACGACCGAATGACGCCAGCGCCTTCAAGACCATCTGTTTAGTTACTCCCTGAGCCGGTTAAATCAGCGAGATAGTCGCCGGCAGGAAAACGGAAGGGAACCGGACCATCCGCATGGCCATCAATAAACTGGCGCACGCGCGGGTCATTATTCTCTCGCAGTTCCGGCGTGGTGCCGTGTGCGATAATTTTTTGTCCGGCCACGATATAGGCATAGTCCGCAATACTCAGTACTTCCGGTACGTCGTGCGAGACCACAATACAGGTCAGGCCCAGAGCATGGTTAAGTTCGTCGATTAATTTTACCAGCACGCCCATGGTAATCGGATCCTGTCCGACAAAAGGTTCGTCGAACATGATCAGCTCCGGCTCAAGCGCAATTGCACGCGCCAGTGCCACACGGCGTGCCATCCCGCCCGACAGCTCAGCTGGTTTCAGCTGGGCAGCACCGCGCAGACCCACCGCTTCCAGCTTCATTAATACGGTGCTGTGCAGAATCGGTGCAGGCAGACGGGTATGTTCACGCAGCGGCCAAGCCACATTTTCATAGACCGTTAAGTCAGTAAACAGGGCACCAGACTGGAACAGCATGCTCATTTTCTTGCGCGCTTCGTACAATTTAGCGCGTGACAATGACGGAATGTTTTCGCCACGGAAAAAGATTTCACCGCTGGTTGGCTGAAGTTGCCCCCCAATCAGGCGTAGCAGAGTGGTTTTTCCTATCCCCGATGGCCCCATTATCGCCGTGACTTTCCCTTTCGGCACGGTCAGCGAAATGTCGTCGAAGATAGTGCGATCTCCGCGCGAAAAACTCACGCCACGAACCTCAACCAGATTCGTTTGCTGCTGGATCATTATTACCTCTTGTAAGGATCGGGCGTAAACATGGGGTACGATGGTAGCCTGTTCGGTCCTGATTCACGATAGCTTTACAGAAACTTACCGCTAAGATTTGGCGAAAATGGTCATTAAATTTACTTTTGCCGTTCAGGCGGTCAAAATCAGCGCCTGTCTCGCCAAACAGAACCTTAAACCGGTCGGGAAAAGCATTGCCGGCCCGGGTTTTTACGCAAGGATTTTTCATGTTCTTAGCTTCTGCACTGCTGATTATCGGTTTGCTTTTACTGGCATATGGTGCCGATCGTCTGGTGTTTAGCGCCTCAATATTGTGTCGATCTTTTGGCATCCCGCCACTGATTATCGGCATGACCGTTGTCAGCATCGGCACCTCGCTGCCCGAGATGATCCTCTCCTTTTCAGCGGCGCAGCATGGCCAGATGGATCTTGCTGTGGGTACCGCGCTCGGCTCGAATATTACCAACATTTTACTGATCCTCGGTGCCGCTGCGCTCATGCACCCGCTTTACGTCCATTCTAATCTGATACGCCGCGAACTTCCGTTAATGTTGCTGGTTACCCTGCTCAGCGGATTCATGCTGTTTGACAATCAGCTTAGTCGACTGGATGGAATTGGCCTGATCGCCATAGCCGCTATTTATCTGATGGTGGTGATTCGCATTGCACGAAAAGCGGAACAGGACAATAACGACACCCTGACCCGCGAACAGCTGGCCGAACTGCCTCGCGAAGAGAGCGGAAATACAGTGGCCTTTCTCTGGCTGGCCGTCGCGCTGATTATACTGCCGATGTCGACGCGGATGGTGATCGATAATGCGACCGCTTTTGCCGACTACTTTGGCGTCAGTGAACTGGTCATGGGCCTGACGCTTATCGCCGTGGGAACCAGCCTGCCTGAGCTGGCAACGGTCATTGCTGGCGCGCTGAAAGGTGAAGATGATATCGCGATCGGCAATCTGATCGGCGCCAACATTTATAATATTGCCATCGTGCTGGGCCTGCCGGCGCTGATTCATCCTGGCAGCATCGACTATCACGCTTTTGCCCGTGATTATTGGGTGATGCTGGGCGTCAGCGTGCTGTTTGCCTTGCTTTGCCTGCTTCGTCGCCGTCGGGTTGGTCGCACGGCAGGCTTAATTTTACTCTGTGGTTTCTTCGTCTGGGTGACGCTGCTCTGGATGCAGCCGGCATTTATGGACGGTTAACAAGGACAGACTCACTATGTCATATCAGCAACCAACAGCATTTGATTTTCAGCAGGCGGGAAAAACTGTCCTGCGCATCGAGCGTGAAGGACTGGAACAACTCGATCAATATATCAATGACGATTTCGCCCGCGCCTGCGCCCTCATTTATGCCTGTCAGGGAAAAGTGGTGGTCATGGGCATGGGCAAGTCTGGCCATATCGGCAAAAAAATGGCGGCGACCTTTGCCAGTACCGGCACGCCCGCCTTTTTTGTGCATCCGGCTGAAGCCAGCCATGGCGATCTGGGGATGGTGAGCAAAAATGATGTGGTCATCGCCATCTCTAACAGCGGTGAGTCCAGCGAAATTCTTGCGCTGATCCCAGTGTTAAAACGTCAGCATATTTCGCTGATCTGCATCACCGGACGGCCTGACAGCGCGATGGGACGGGTTGCCGATGTGCATCTTTGTGTTCATGTTCCGCAGGAAGCGTGTCCGCTGGGTCTGGCGCCCACCTCCAGCACGACGGCCACGCTGGTGATGGGTGACGCGCTTGCGGTTTCGCTGCTGGAAGCGCGTGGATTCACGGCGGAAGACTTTGCCCTCTCCCATCCTGGCGGTGCGCTGGGCCGCAAGTTGCTGCTGCATGTGGCTGATATCATGCACAGCGGCGATGAGCTGCCGCACGTCACGCGGGATGCTTCACTGCGCGATGCGCTGCTGGAAATTACGCGCAAAAACCTGGGACTGACGGTGATCGTCGACGGTCTGATGAAAATTGAAGGCATCTTTACCGATGGCGACCTGCGCCGCATTTTTGATATGGGCATCGATTTTCAGCGCGCCACCATTGGCGAAGTGATGACGCCGGGTGGCATCCGCGTCCGGCCAAATATGCTGGCGGTTGAAGCCCTGAACCTGATGCAGACCAAAAACATTACCTCGATTCTGGTGGCCGATGACGACCGTCTGCTCGGTGTGGTACATATGCATGACATGCTGCGCGCTGGCGTAGTCTGAACAGGAAGAGAAAATGCAACAGGCAACTCCCCCGATTGAAACCTGCTATGGCCCGGTCAGCGCTGATGTTATGGCACGCGCCAGCAACATTCGTCTGCTGATCTGCGACGTCGACGGCGTGATGTCCGACGGGGTGATCTACATGGGAAATAATGGCGAAGAGCTGAAGGCATTCAACGTGCGGGACGGTTATGGTGTGCGGTGTTTGCTGACCTCTGATGTAGAAGTGGCTATTATTACCGGCCGTAATGCCCGTCTGATGGAAGATCGCTGCAAAACGCTCGGCATCCGTCATCTTTATCAGGGACAATCGGATAAGCTTTTGGCCTATCGTGAACTTCTGGATAAACTGTCTCTTTCCGACGACCAGGTCGCCTATATTGGTGACGATCTGATCGACTGGCCGGTTATGGCGAAGGTGGGATTAAGTGTGGCAGTGGCGGATGCACACCCGATCCTGTTGCCACGCGCCCACTACGTAACGCGGATCGCCGGTGGACGCGGCGCGGTACGCGAAGTATGTGACCTGATATTAATGGCGCAGAACAAATTTGAGGATGCCAAAGGGCAATCAGTATGAGTAAAAGCAGGCGTTGGATAACGCTGATTCTGACCTTGATTGCACTGGTTTTGATCGGCTGGAATCTTACTAACCAGGATGACAATGGCACGCCCGTCGGGCCCGACAGTCAGTCGCCGACCTACACCAGTGCTGATTCACACACTGTGGTTTATAACCCGCAGGGCGCGCTGTCATATAAACTGGTCTCAGACAAAGTGACCTATTTCTCGGATGACGAGCTGAGCTGGTTCGAAAATCCGGTGATGACCACTTATGATGAGAATAAAATCCCTACCTGGACGTTACGCGCCGATAAAGCAAAGCTCACCAAAGATCGTATGCTTTATCTGTATGGCCATGTTGAGCTGAATACGCTGACGCAGGATTCTCAGCTTGAGCGCATTAAAACTGATAACGCACAGATCAACCTTGTCACTCAGGATGTTACCTCTGATGATCAGGTAACATTGTATGGACGCAGTTTTAACTCCACCGGCATGAAAATGCGCGGCAATTTACGGACAAAAAACGCCGAGTTAATCGAGAAGGTCAAAACCTCATATGAAATTCAAAATGAACAAAAATAGCCTGAAGCTTTTACTGGCCAGCATGTTGCTGGCAACCAGCGTTCCGGCGCTTGCCCTGACCGGTGACTCGGATAAGCCCGTCAACATTGACTCGCAGAATCAGGCACTCGATTTGCAGGGCAATGTCGCGACCTTTACCGGCAATGTCATCGTGACGCAGGGTTCAATCAAAATCACGGCGGATAAAGTCGTGGTAACCCGTCCCGGTGGCGACAGCAAGAAAACCATCGTTGATGCCTACGGCAACCCCGCTACGTTCTATCAGATGCAGGACAGCGGCAAGCCGGTTCAGGGCCATGCCTCAAAGCTGCACTACGAACTGGCTAACGACTTCGTTGAACTGACCGGCAATGCGTTCATTGAGCAGCAGGACAGCAACATCAAAGGCGATCGTATTACCTATCTGGTAAAAGAGCAGAAAATGCAGGCTTACAGCCAGGGCCAGAACAAGCGCGTCACTACCGTCCTGGTGCCGTCGCAACTTCAGGATAAAGGTTCGTCCAACAGCGGAAAGAAGAGTAACTGATAGCTATGGCCACATTAATCGCAGAAAACCTGGCGAAGGCATATAAAGGCCGTCGCGTGGTAGAAGATGTCAGTCTGCAGGTAAAGTCCGGCGAGATTGTCGGCCTGCTGGGTCCGAACGGCGCCGGTAAGACCACCACCTTTTACATGGTGGTCGGTATTGTCCCGCGTGACGCTGGCCGTATCATTATTGATGATGAAGATATCAGTATCCTGCCGCTGCATGCCCGAGCGCGTCGTGGCATCGGCTATCTGCCGCAGGAGGCCTCCATTTTCCGTCGCCTCAGCGTCTACGATAACCTGATGGCGGTACTGCAGATTCGTGATGATCTGACAGAAGAGCAACGCCAGGATCGCGCCCGTGAGCTGATGGAAGAGTTTCACATCGAGCATCTGCGCGACAGCATGGGTCAGGCGCTGTCGGGTGGTGAGCGACGTCGTGTTGAGATCGCACGCGCACTGGCCGCTAATCCTAAATTTATCCTGCTGGATGAGCCTTTTGCCGGTGTTGACCCGATCTCCGTTATCGACATCAAGAAAATCATTGAGCATCTGCGTGACAGCGGCCTCGGCGTGCTGATTACCGACCATAACGTGCGTGAAACCTTAGCGGTCTGTGAGCGGGCTTATATTGTCAGCCAGGGACACCTGATTGCGCATGGCACACCCAATGAAATTCTTGCGGATGAGCAGGTTAAGCGGGTTTATTTGGGTGAAGAGTTCAGACTCTGATAAGGTGTCGTTAATACCGATGTTTACCTGGGAACTACCATCCTGTCTATGAAGCAAGGTCTACAACTCAGGTTCAGCCAACAGCTGGCAATGACTCCACAGTTGCAACAGGCGATTCGTCTGCTGCAACTCTCTACGCTTGAACTCCAGCAGGAGTTACAGCTTGCACTTGAAAGCAATCCGCTGCTTGAGCAGACTGATCTGCATGAAGAGATCGACTCCAGGGAATCGCCGGAGTCTGAGGCGCTGGATACACGCGAAGCGCTTGAGCAGAAAGAGATGCCCGATGAACTGCCGCTGGATGCCACCTGGGATGAGATCTACACGGCGGGCACGCCTTCCGGCACTGGCACCGATTATCAGGATGATGAGTTACCGGTTTATCAGGGTGAAACGACACAGTCACTGCAGGACTACCTGATGTGGCAGGTTGGATTGACGCCTTTCAGTGATACCGATCGCGCTATTGCCACCTCTATCGTCGATGCTATCGATGACACCGGATATCTCACCGTTTCGCTTGAGGAGATCCTGGACAGTATCGGCAACGATGATCTCGAAGTGGATGAAGTTGAGGCGGTGCTGAAACGCATCCAGCGTTTTGACCCGATGGGTGTTGGTGCGCGCGACCTGCGTGACTGTCTGCTGGTGCAGCTGTCGCAATATGCGCCCGACACACCGATGCTGGCAGAAGCACGCCTGATCGTCAGCGAGCATCTCGACCTGCTGGCCAATCACGATTTCCGTAGCCTGATGCGAGTGACGCGCCTCAAAGAGGATGTACTGAAAGAAGCGATGGTGCTGATTCAGTCGCTGGACCCGCGTCCGGGTCAGTCGATCAATACCAGCGAGCCAGAATATGTCATTCCCGATGTCCTGGTGCGTAAAGTTGGCAGTCGCTGGACGGTTGAACTCAATGCCGACAGCTTGCCACGCCTCAAGATCAATCAGCACTATGCGGCAATGGGCAGTTCAGCGCGCAACGACAGCGACAGTCAGTTTATCCGCAGTAATCTGCAGGAAGCCCGCTGGCTGATTAAGAGCCTGGAAAGCCGCAATGATACGCTGCTGAAAGTAACGCGCTGCATTGTTGAGCAACAGCAGGCGTTTTTCGAGCAGGGTGAAGAATTTATGCGTCCGATGGTGCTGGCAGATATCGCCCAGGCTGTTGAGATGCATGAATCGACCATTTCTCGCGTGACTACGCAGAAGTATCTGCACAGTCCCCGTGGCATTTTTGAACTAAAGTACTTTTTCTCCAGTCATGTGAATACGGAAGGTGGAGGCGAAGCCTCCTCAACCGCGATTCGTGCGCTGGTGAAAAAATTAATTTCGGCGGAAAATCCAGCCAAACCCTTGAGCGACAGTAAACTGACCTCAATGTTATCTGATCAGGGGATTATGGTGGCACGGCGTACCGTCGCCAAATATCGTGAGTCTTTATCCATCCCGCCATCGAACCAGCGTAAACAACTGGTTTGAAAGAAATGAGAAGGAAGACCTATGCAGCTGAACCTGACCGGGCAACATGTTGAAATCACACCGCCTCTGCGTGAGTTCGTCAACGGGAAATTTGCCAAACTGGAACACTATTTTGAACATATCAATCAGGTCTATATTGTCCTGAAAGTTGAGAAAGTCACTCAGGTGGCTGATGCAACACTTCACGTGAATGGTGGCGAGCTGCACGCTACATCGGAAGCGGAAGATATGTATGCGGCAATTGATGGGCTGATCGACAAGCTGGCCCGTCAGCTGACCAAACACAAAGATAAACTGAAAAAACACTAATCTTCACGCTAGCAACGCGCGCCTGGCGCGCAGAGCCGACAGGATGGGGCGGATAATCCGCCCCGTTTTGTCATCTGAGTAAGCGCAGCTTGTCTCAGAGGTAATGACGCGCTGGCGGCGAATGGCCTGGTGAACACGCAAGTGAAATGATAATGAACAACGATCTTACACTGGAATTGAGCACAGTGCTTTCGCCAGACTGCACCCGCAGCGGCGTACACTGCCAGAGCAAAAAACGTGCGCTGGAAATCATCAGCGAACTGGCCGCTAAGCAGCTCAACCTGCCGCACCAGACGCTTTTCGAAGCGATCCTGACCCGCGAACGCATGGGCAGTACCGGTATTGGCAATGGGATCGCGATCCCTCACGGCAAGCTGGAAGAGGATACGCTGCGCGCGGTTGGGGTTTTTATCAGCCTCGAACAGCCGATTGCATTTGATGCCGTCGACAACCAGCCGGTCGATCTGTTGTTTGCTTTGCTGGTCCCGGCCGACCAGTGCAAAACACACCTGCACACCCTGTCACTGGTGGCGAAACGTCTGGCAGATAAAACGGTCTGCCGTCGTCTGCGCGCTGCCCAAAGTGATGAAGAGCTCTACGCCATTATTACGGAAATCCAGACAGAGCAGTAACACGTCTTTACCGGCCAGGTGCCGGTTTTAAAACGGGAGAAAAGGTCATGGTGCTGATGATCGTTAGCGGTCGTTCAGGCTCGGGGAAGTCAGTGGCGCTCCGTGCGCTGGAAGATATGGGGTTCTACTGTGTTGATAACCTGCCGGTCGTGCTACTGCCCGAGTTAGCTAACTCGCTGGCGGAGCGTAATATTTCGGCAGCAGTCAGCATTGATGTGCGTAACATGCCAGAATCTCCGGAAATTTTTGAAACCGCGCTGAATAACCTGCCTGACTCATTTTCACCTCAGCTGCTGTTCCTGGACGCCGATCGTAATACGCTGATTCGTCGGTACAGCGATACGCGCCGTCTGCATCCCCTTTCCAGCAAGAATCTGTCCCTGGAGAGCGCGATTGACGAAGAGAGCGATCTGCTGGAGCCATTGCGTTCGCGGGCCGATCTCATCATCGACACCTCAGAGATGTCAGTGCACGAGCTGGCCGAGATGCTGCGTACCCGCCTGCTGGGTAAACGTGAACGTGAGCTGACCATGGTGTTTGAATCCTTTGGCTTCAAACATGGCATCCCTATTGACGCTGACTATGTGTTTGACGTGCGCTTTCTGCCCAATCCCCATTGGGATCCCAAGCTGCGGCCGATGACTGGCCTCGATCGTCCGGTGGCGGCCTTTCTTGATCGCCATACGGAAGTGCATAACTTTATCTACCAGACGCGCAGCTACCTTGAACTCTGGTTGCCGATGCTGGAAACCAACAACCGTAGCTATCTTACCGTAGCGATTGGCTGCACCGGCGGCAAACACCGCTCAGTCTATATCGCTGAACAGCTGGCGGATTACTTCCGTTCGCGTGGTAAGAATGTACAGTCACGCCATCGTACGCTGGAAAAGCGCAAATCATGACCGTCAGACAAACTGTAGAAATTAAAAATAAGCTGGGCATGCACGCCCGTCCGGCAATGAAGTTATTTGAGCTGGTGCAGAGCTTTGATGCCGAAGTGTTGCTGCGCAATGAAGCGGGCACGGAAGCTGAAGCCAGCAGCGTAATTGCGCTGCTGATGCTCGACTCAGCCAAAGGCGGACACATCGAAATTGAAGCCAGCGGCCCGGAGGAAGTTCCGGCGCTGGCTGCGGTCATTGAGCTATTTGAAGCGGGTTTCGACGAAGATTAAGGCCTAGTCGAGTTTGTTACGCTGTAAAAAACCTTCTCCGCCAAGCTGGCGCATCTGACGCAGTATCCACTGTTGCCGTTCTCTGACATAACCTGAGGGGGCAGCAGCACGATAACGTATCGGATTGGGCAAAACCGCCGCCAGCAAAGCAGCATCTGCTGCCGTAAGCCGGCTGGCAGGTTTATGGAAATAGTGCTGTGAAGCCGCTTCAACGCCAAAGATACCCGGCCCGAACTCCGCGATATTGAGATAGACGGTCAGAATGCGTCGCTTAGTCCAGACCGTCTCAATCCCGACTGTCAAACCCGCCTCCAGACCTTTGCGGATCCAGCTGCGGCCATCCCAGAGAAACAGATTTTTCGCCGTCTGTTGTGACAGCGTGGACGCCCCGCGCATCCGGCTGTCGCTTTTATCCAGTACAGATTCAATTGCCGCAACATCGAAGCCCCAATGCTCAGGAAACTTTTGATCTTCTGAGGCGATAACCGCCAGTCCCATCCAGGGCGACATCTCGTCATGGCCGACCCAGTCTGAATGGGCGACATAACTAAAATCACCGTGTAACCAAGCACCAATCTGTCGTTCAGCCATCACGGCTGAAAACGGCACCGGCAGGAATGAAAAGAGTAAAATACCTGCCAGCCATGCGCCCAGCCATACCAATACGATTCGACCGACAATACGTCTGATACGCTGTCCGACGCTTCCTTTATGCTTGTTCATGCAATCTTCCCACACTTGTTCCAGACGTTAATCAATCACTCATGTAATCACTGCCACTAACACAGGCTTTTTACGATTATCGCTGAAAACGGGACGACAGTTTCCAGACTTTATTCAATCATTTTGCATCAAAATGCTGCAACAGTTCGAAATAGTTCAAGGACTTCCGTAAAAAAGGAATCGGTTCCATTTCTTACCCTTGCTTAGGCGCTTTCCAGATAAACAGTTAATAAAGAGTAATAAGCGCCGGATTGAATCATTCGCTATATTTAACTATTATTTTTTTCTTAATCAGATGCAGTTTAACCCTTAATCAGAATCTTCGTTATAACGCTCAAATAAACAGCGCTTAACTGACTCCCTCCTGGCCATTATGGCACTGTTGGCTTCCTTTAAAGCCTCAGGTGTGCAGACGGGAAAAGGAGAAAGTTTTAGATTCTTTTTAATCATTCCAAATCGTTTTGGATAATTCGTATCATTTCAGGCTGTGTGCTTGCAATATCAGCGCGTTAGCCACACTGGAGAGGTGAATGTTAACGCGGCTTCACTTTACTGCAGCGCAGACTCTGCGTCCCAGTCTGACAGCCTTAAAACTACACGAAAAAGAGCAAATATGGTCAAAACACCATCAATACAGCGTGTAAAATGATTCCTTACTTGACTGTGTTGGCAAATTAATGTTTTCTGTATTTAAACGCTGCTCAATATCACAAATTTTAATGAATCTTGTCGCACGAGAAGATGAATTTGCTAAGGTGATAACAGTGTTAACCAATACCCTGCGGCTGCATTAATTATTCATATCATAGCGGTCGCAATGATTTCCCTGGTGTTGGCGCAGTATTCGCGCACCCCGGCCTCGGCTGGGGTCATTTTTTTCCGGGATATCACTTCTCCTGCTCTGATACCCAGTCACGCAGTACCTGCACATCATGTCGCCACTCCTGTTTCAACTCATCGATCCATTCAACAACATTGTCCCACCATGCCGGTAACTCCGGACTCTGAATCTGTTTCGCCAGCATCTGCAAACGCTGCAGCCCTACTGAACCCGCCGCACCTTTAATTTTGTGGCCTTCTTCAGCAATCCCTTTCTGATCTCGGGCCATCAGATTGGATTCCAGAACCGCAAGATAGTCTGGCATCATTTTTTCAAACATCGTCAGACTTTGGGTTATCAGACCGGGGCCGACCAGTTCGATATACTGTTCGAGCATGGCAACATCCAGAAGCATCCGACTTTTGTCATCGCTGACATCAAGCGTTTCTTCTTCCGCTTCTGCCTGATAATCCCAGTACTTTTTAATCATCGCAGTCAGTGCTGGCACCGCAAGAGGTTTGCTAAGCACGTCATCCATGCCTGCGTCGAAGTACTCTTTTTTGTCTTTAAGAACATTGGCGGTAAGTGCAACCAGCGGTGGCAGATGTGTTCCCTGATACTGCTGGCGAATCGCACGCGAGACATCCAGCCCGGTCATATCAGGCAATTGAATATCCAGCAGCACCAGATCAAACTCCAGCGGGTCAAACATCGCCAGCGCCTCACTGCCGGTCATGGCGACCTCAACGCTACAGCCCAGCTTTTCCAGTACTGAGCGCGCCACAATCACGTTGAGCTCAATATCTTCGACTAACAGTACGTGCAGTGCAGGCAGTGGCAGGCTGTCATCCACACCTTCGTCCTCCACCTCTTCAGCAATACGCGGGGCTTTGATTTCAACGGTGAAGCATGAACCTTGTCCTGGTGCACTGTGAACCCGGATATCCCCGCCCATCGCCTGCGCCAGTCGGCGTGATACCGCCAGCCCGATACCGGTACCAGTTGCGGGTTTGCCGCCATGCTGGTCTTTAACCTGATAGTACATGGCAAAAATCTTGTCCTGCTCGTCCTGGCGAATCCCCATGCCGGAATCCTGCACCTCAAAGCGCAGCGTCTCGTCCTGCTCATAGGAGACCCGCACGACAATTTCACCCTGTTGGGTAAATTTCACGGCGTTACCAATCAGGTTCCACAGAATCTGGCGCAAGCGGGTCCCGTCGGTGGAAATCATATGCGGCAGTGGCAGTTGCGGCGCGAGCACAAATTTCAGCCCTTTTGGCTGTGCCAGCAGGCCGGAAAGATTTTCCAAATCGGCCAGGAAGCCGGTGAAATCAAGCGGCTGATTATCCAGTTGCACTTTACGGCGTTCGATTTTGTCCACCTCAATGACATCATTAAAGATGTTGCCCAGCGTGATGGCAGAGACGTGGATGGTTTTCAGGTATTTCAGCTGTTCCTGATTAAGGTCGGTATCCAGCAGAATACGGCTCAGGCCAACAATGCCATTAAGCGGCGTACGAAGCTCGTGGCTGATCGTAGAGATAAAGGTGGTCTTCTCCCGGCTGGCGTTCTCTAACGCGTCCTGATAGCGCTTACGCTCGGTTATATCGCGGCCAAAACCCATTAGCCCGCTGCGCTTACCCACACGGTCGTAATAAGGCACTTTACGGATCTCGAAACAGGCTTTGCGCCCGTCGGGATATTGCAGCCACTGTTCATAGGTCAGCGAGACGTTGTGGCGGAATACTTTTTCATCTGTTTCAAGCACCTTCGTTGCCGCTTCATCATCGTAGATATCACGCGGAGTCAGGCCGATCAGCTGCTTTTCGCTTTTGCCGGTCAGTAATTCCATTGCACGGTTACAGCCGGAGAACTGTTTATCGATGTTGCGATAGAAAACCAGGTCTGGCGAAGCATCCAGGAATGAGCGCAGGAAGGAAGATTGCTGCTCCAGCTCAATCTGTGCCTGCTCACGACGCGTCACCTCTTCACGCAACTTGTCCATCACCTGCTCACGAGCCAGCTCCGCCTTTTTACGGTCGCTGATCTCCTGATTCAGCTGCGTAATGGTCTCTTTCATCTGCTGATTGAGTTCCAGATCACGTGTGCGCATCTCTTCCAGCTTGTCCACCAGCCTGGCCAGTCGTTGTCGTGACTCTTCAAGCTGATCGACCACGACGGACAGGAAATAGACTGCCCAGGGCGTAATCAGCAGCCCGAAGAAGACCGAACGCACCACGTCAATACTCTCAACATGGCCCCGCAGCACCATCGTGACCGCCATCTGGACAATCATCGCCAGCACCACCAGCGCAGACGCCAGCAGCAGCGAGAACCTCACCAAACCCAGCTTGACCATTAAATCAACGTAGTACTGCGCCAACAGACGAATTTGTTTCATAACAACTCCCTGGATGAGAAACAGCCTCATAATAGCGCAGTTACCCTGCTGACGTCGCAGCACGTCGCAGGGAGAAGCGGGATAAAACGCCCTGTTATGGTGCATCCGCGCGGCCGATCGGCGACGTTAAGGACAAAGCGGTTAAAACCCTTGACTGACTGTGCCAAATGAATAATCTGTAAGGCCGCCAGCGAATCACCGATTTCTCTGTCCGGCCTTTTTTCAATATCCTGGCAGCCTCCTGCTGCGCAGGCACACCTTTCATATATGCATACTCATTCATCTTTAATGATGTTTTACGCACGCGCATCCTGATTAATTTTTCTTATAACCAATGGCTGTTTCATTCAAATAGTCGGACATAAGAAAAACAGATACATGCTATGCATCAACGGTGTTGAACAGCATTTAATGCTGTATAACACCCCGTCACCAGCATGGTGCAGAGATCTGATGCCTGCACTACAGTGAGTCAGTTCACATTTATCGGCCGATCGACGGGTGCCAAAGTGATACATTTTAAACCATAAAAATCATTTAATTCATAAAGTTATATACATTAAACACCTGATTACCCCGTCTGACCACGCCATTTGACCTGATTACGCTTTCCCGATAAGTTGGAAATCCGCTGAAAGCTTTCCAGACGGGCCATTGTCTCGGCATATCTATGCAACAAGAAGACTCCCGCGTGGTTTAAGTCATCTCCTTTAAGAGACCGGAAATCAGAGAGCAGCTCAATTAAGGACGTTTTACCGATGTCTGGAGAGAAATGCTCAGGGCTATGACGCGCGCTCGACAGAGCATGGCGATGAAAATGATAGCGCCCCAGTGCGCCCAGACCCTGAATCAGTGCAGGTAATGTCAAAGCAGTTTAAGGAGACCCTCAATGTCCACTAAAAAACCTCAATCCTATGGCTTGTATGATCCGACAGCAGGCAGTGACAGCTGTGGTGTAGGTTTCATTACGCGTAAGGACGGCGAGCAGACCCACGAGATTCTGCAGATGGCACACAGCGCTCTGTGTACCGTGCCTCACCGCGGCGGTATGTCCGCGGAAGGCGTCGGCGATGGTGCGGGGGTCAACGTTGATCTGTCGCTGCACTTCTTCCGCAAAATTACCGGCCAGCCGCTGGAAGCGGGTCGCTTTGGTGTCGGCAACTTCTTCGTGCCAAAAGATGCCGGGCTGCGCGCGAATGCCGAACGTCTGGTGGATGAGGCACTCAGCAGCTTTGGCCTGCCGGTGATCATGAAACGCGACATGCCGCTCGACAGTAGCGTGACGCGCCCGGCCGCCGTGCAGTTTCAGCTACCGATTTTGCAGTGGATTTTCACTGCGCCAGAGGACGTGGTCGACCAGAACGACTTCGAAAAACGTATCTACCGCGCCCTGCTGACCATTGAAGCCCGTGCGTTTACCGAAAGCGAATTTGGCGGTCTTTATCCGCTGTCGCTGTCATCACGCACCCAGGTGTTTAAAGCCCGTCTGAATTCCAATGAAGTGATCCCTTACTTCAAAGATCTGACCGATCCGGACCATCAGGTACGCGGGCTGTTCTTCCATACCCGCTTCTCCACTAACACCGATCCGCATACCACCATGGCACAACCGTTCCGCCTGATGGCGCATAACGGTGAACTGAACACTGACCGCAAAAACCGCATCGCCGAGTCGGCGCTGGCGCTGGCGCGTGGCAAGAAAATCGTCCGGCCAAAAGGCCAGTCTGACAGTTCGCGTCTGGATCAGAGCATCCACAGCCGTCTGATGGAAGATAACCTCGATCTGATCACCGCCGTGGTCTCGATGATGCCGCCCGCCTGGGAAAATGACAGTTCTCTGCCGACAGAAGTGCGCGACATGCTGGAGTATTTCTCGCTGTATGAAGAGAAGAACGACGGCCCTGCAGCATTAATCTTTGGCAATGGCGAAGTCATTGGTGCTCGTCTGGACCGTCTTGGCCTGCGTCCACTGCGTTCAGTCGAAACGGCTGAGTATATCGGTGCAATGTCAGAAGCCGGGCAGATCGCGTTTCCACCTGAAAGCGTGTTGCGTCGTGGCCGAATCGAAGCGGGCGGCATGCTCTATTTCGATCATCGTGAAAAACGCAGCTACACCACGCTGCAGGCGCTGGAAAAACTGGCTGCAGAGAAAGATTATTCTGCGTTGCTTCGCGAAGCGCGCGTCGGTCTTGACGATCTGCCTGAGATCCCGGCAGAGCAGCAGGGTTCACCGTTACGTTATCGCGGCGACCTGAAAACCTATCAGCGCTTTGTTGCCTACTACTACAACCAGGAAAGCTTCAAGTTCATGATGGACCCGATGCTGAACACTGGCGCAGAGAAGATCTCTGCGATGGGTTACGGCAACGCCATCAATGGCTTATCCGATCATGAAGGCGGCATGGCGCACTACTTCTCTCAGCGCTTTGCTCAGGTAACCAACCCACCGCTGGACTCTATCCGCGAAGTGGACGGTATGACGCTGCGCGTCGCGCTGGGCGCAAAACCGCATCTGGGCCGCAGTAAAGGCCGTCAGATTGTGGTGCCGAGCCCCATCCTCAGCCACCTTGATATGCTGCGTTTACGTGAGCAGAAAATCGCGCCTTATGCCCGCTTTGAGATGCTCTATGAGCCCGTGATCGGTAAAGATTTGCTGAGCACCACGGCTAACGCGAATGCGCTGGAAAAAGCGATTGATGATCTGGCGCAACAGGTTGTGGATTTTGCCCGCTCTCAGGGTGGCATTGCCGTACTGACCGATCGCCACATCTCGTCGAAACACGCGGCGATCCCGATGTTGCTGGTGGTATCCGCCATTAACCAGCGTCTGGTGCAGGAAGGCCTGCGCCTGGATGTCTCTCTGGTGGTAGAGAGCGGCCAGAGCATCTCCTCGCACCACATTGCCGCCACACTTGGTTTCGGTGCTTCCGCTATCTACCCACTGGGCGTACAGATGCGCGCAGAGGAGAAATTTGGTGAAGGTGAAGAAGGCAACAAAGCCTTTAAACGCTATGCCAAAGCGGCTGAAAAAGCGCTGATGAAAACCATGGGCAAAGTGGGCCTCTGTACCGTTGAGAGCTACAGCAGCGGCGAGTTCTTTGAGCCAAACTTCCTCAACACCGATGATCCGGTGTTGAAAAAGTATTTCCCGAATATCAGAACACCGGTGGGCGGCGCAGGCTTCGCAGCAATCGCGGCGATGGCAGTAGACTGGCACCAGAGCGCACTGAAGATTCAGGGTGAATCTGAAGTGCCATTGCTGGGCCTGTTTAAAGAGCGTGCAGAAGGCGCGGGGCACTCTTACGGCACCATCGCCGTACGTACTTTCATCGACATGACTGAAGAGCCGATTCGCTTTGCCGACAAAGCGCGCGAAGAGGACAACTTTATCCGCCTGATGACGCTGGCAAAACTGGATAACGCGTTTGGCATCAAGCCCGAAACGTTCAAAGACAGCAGCTTCGAGCGCATCCCGGATGACGTCATCAACAATTTTGCCATTACTGCCGATTATCGTCAGTTCTCAAGCCTGATGTACGAAGAGCGTAAACGTCGTCCGGCGGCCCTGCGCGACATCCTGACCTTCCCGGCTGATTTGACACACATCGACAGCGAAGCGGAGTTCCGTCGCAAACTGGGACGCTACTCGCTGACCAACAACGGCTTTGCGATTCGCGGCATGGTGTGTGAAGCGGTGGATGGCAGCCTGAATCACTTCATGCTGCGTCTGACCGATGCCATTGAAGGGCTGAAGCCTGAGAGTGAGCGCCTGGAAAACCTGTCTCGTGCTCTGAAGTTCCGCTTCGGCGACGATATTGAGAGCAGCGAAGTGGTTGAAGGCGGTCTGAAAGTGACCGCATACGGTAAAGCGGCAGATTATCTGTCACGTATCTTCACCACCCTGCCCTCACTGCCGCTGAGCGACGTACAGCCAGCCTGTGAAATTACCCGTACCTTTGCCTCCGGGGCGATGAGCCACGGTGCGCTGGTCGCGCCTGCTCATGAAGCGGTTGCACACGGCACGAATATGGTCGGCGGCATGAGTAACTGCGGTGAAGGCGGTGAGCACTACTCCCGCCATGGCACTATTCGTGCCTCCCGTATCAAACAGCTGGCTTCCGGTCGTTTCGGCGTCTGGGCTGCCTATCTGGCAGATCCAATGCTGGAAGAGCTGGAGATCAAAATTGGTCAGGGTGCGAAGCCTGGCGAAGGCGGACAGTTACCGGCAGCCAAAGTCACGGTAGAGATTGCGGCTGCGCGTGGCGGCACGCCTGGCGTTGAGCTGGTTTCTCCACCGCCACACCATGACACCTACTCCATCGAAGATCTGGCGCAGTTAATCCACGACTGTAAAGCCGCGCGGGTGCGCGTTATCGTCAAACTGGTCTCGTCTGAAGGCATCGGCACCATCGCGGTTGGCGTAGCCAAAGCCGGTGCAGATGTGATTAACGTGGCGGGTAACACCGGCGGTACAGGCGCAGCGTCTGTCACCAGTCTGAAATACACCGGACGCGTAGCCGAAATCGGCATCGCTGAAGTCCACCAGGCGCTGTGCGCCAATGGTCTGCGCGATAAAGTCCTGCTGCGCTGCTCTGGCGCGCAACAGACCGGCAGCGATGTCGTGAAATCTGCCCTGCTGGGCGGCGACAGTTTCGAGTTCGGCACTACCGCGCTGATGATGCTGAAATGCGTGATGGCGAAGAACTGTAATGTGAAGTGCCCGGCTGGCTTAACCACCAATGCCGAAGCCTTTGATGGCGATCCACGTCAGCTGGCGCAGTACTTCCTCAACGTGGCGCATGAAGTGCGTGAGATCCTGGCACGTATGGGTCTGCGTTCTTTGCGTGAAGCGCGCGGTCGCTCTGACCTGCTGCACCTGATGGATCACCCGCTGGAAGTGGGCAAACTCGACTTACGCGCCATGCTCACCGTGGTGCCTGAACTGAAAATCGACAAGCCGGTTTATCTGGAAAAAGATTTTGAACTGGATGATGGCTGGATTGAGCAGCTGAAACTGTCGCTGGTGGAGCAGGGAAATCCTGACGTCGCACTGGGCGATGGCATCGTGCTGAATAACCGCAACAAAAGTGTCGGTGGTCAGCTGGCTATCGATATCGAACGCATGCTGAACCATCAGTTGAGCGCGGAGCAGTTAAACCTGATGCCTGCTGTCATGACTGACGATCGCGGTCGCCGCTATCTGGCGCCTGAGAGCGTAAAAATTTCCACAACCGGCTCTGCCGGCCAGTCATTTGGCGCATTCTGCAACGATGGCATGCAGCTGGCCCACTATGGCACCTGTAATGATGGTGTCGGCAAAGGACAGTGTGGCGGCGAACTGATTGTGATGTCGCCGGGTGGCGGCGCGCAGGATGCTGATGGCAACGTGCTGATTGGTAACTTTGCGCTGTTCGGTGCAACCGGCGGACGTCTGTTCGTACAGGGCCAGGCCGGTGACCGCTTCGCGGTGCGTAACTCAGGTGCAACCGCCGTCGTTGAAGGCGTGGGTGACTTCTGCTGTGAATATATGACCAACGGCGCCATTCTTAACCTGGGCACCTTTGGTAAAGGATTTGGCAACGGCATGAGTGGCGGCTTTGCCTACCAGTACGATCCCTATGGATCGCTGGCAAGCCACGCTGCCGGGGACTCTGTGCGGTTTGGCTCGATTGCCGACCAGGATGAGATGGCGCAGGTGCACAAGCAGGCGGTACTGACCATGCTCAACTGGCATCTTGAGGCGACGAAATCGCCACGTGCTGCCTGGCTGCTGGAAAACTGGGAAACAGAGTGTCATCACTTCGTTTATGTGATGCCACGTTCGCTGCTGCTCTATCAGGATGGCGGTGAGATCCTGAAAGCCAAGAGCCGTAAAGATCTGCTCGAAGAGCTATCAACGGCGCTGGCAGGCCATCAGGTTGCCAAGTTTAAAGCCGCGTGGCGTCAGGGTAAAACCATCGCCAACGGTGCCGTACCAGCCTATGGCGCGACCGATACGCAGGAGATGTTTGTCCTGCTGAACAACTACACCGTGCTGAGCTTTGCGCAGCAACTGGCACTGGCAAAATTGCCGAAAGGCACGTCAGTTGAAGATCCGGCGGTAGAAAAAGCGGTGCGTAATCTGCTGATGACGGAAGACTTTTCGCTGGTCAGTAAGCTGCAGCGTCATGCCCGTTCCGCCATCGAGAGTTACAGCGATGACGAACTGGCGAGTCTGATTGGGACCAAACGCATGTCAGATTACAAAGCGGCGCTGACGCAACGTAATATCCGCTCCATGGACAGCCTGGCAACCTACGGCTGGATCATGTATCAGGATGCCTGTAACCGGGAAGTGCTGGGTCATCTGCCTGACTTTGAAGAGCTGTTTGCACGTGCGGCATTGCCGGAAATCGCCGCTGCGGTGGGTAAACTCTCCTGACAGTGATACTGATCAGGCTGAACTGAATATTATTAATTGATCATTGCCCGGATTAATCGCTGTACCGGACAGATGCAAAACCGCTCTCCCCTGCTGCAAAATCTGCGGCACAGGAAAGCGGAACGGCTGTCACACCGGACAACGCCACTGATATCGGGCGAGAACGGGATTGAGTAAACGTACCCATGAAAATTCCTTATATTCCAGAAGATGCACCTTTTAATGGCGATCAGAAGTACTGGCTGGCTGGCTTTCTTGCGGGGCTTCACTCCCGTTTGCTGGTGTTAGAAGACAAACAGCAACCTGCCGCAGGTACGGGTGCAGCCGCGACCACGCAACTGCACATTCTGTATGGCTCGCAGACCGGCAATGCCGAAGCGCTGGCGCAGACCGCAGCAAAATCTGCCCGCGCGAAAGGGCTGGTTCCGGTGGTTCAGGCGCTGGGCGATGTCGATCTTGATGTGTTCGCCACCATGCGCCATGTGCTGATTGTTACCTCGACCTATGGCGAAGGGGAAATGCCGGACAACGCACAGCTATTCTGGGATGCGATTTCTGCCAGTACCGCACCGCGTCTGGAGCAGATGCATTTTGCCGTGCTGGCGATTGGCGATACCGGTTACGACGGCTTCTGTCAGGCGGGCAAGTTCATTGATATGCGCCTTGAGCAGCTGGGCGCGAAACGCGTGGTTGATCGTATCGATTGTGATATTGATTATGAAGAGCCTTCCAGCGAATGGCTGAACAGCTCAATGCCACAGTTTGCTGCCAGCGCGGGCAGCAGCGGCACCGTGCTGGAGAGTGCACCTGAAGCGCCTGTGATTCCTGGCAGCAATAAATCGAATCCGTATGCCGCCGCACTGATCACCAACAAGCGTTTGTCAGGCGAGCAGTCAGCAAAAGATATCCGTCATTTCGAATTCGACCTGTCGGACAGCGGTCTGAAGTATGAAGCGGGCGATGCGCTGGGCGTGATTCCGGTCAATGAACCGTCGCTGGTCAGCCTGCTCCTGACTCAGCTTAATGCTGATTACCAGACACCGGTGCCCGGCTTCGACCGCAGCCTCGGCGACCTGCTGACCTACCAGTTTGAGATTTCAGAGCCGTCGCGCAAGTTGATCGAATGGGTCGGACAGAACACCACCAACCAGGAACTGCGTCATGTGTTACAGCATGATGATAAAGATGCGCTGGGCGTGTGGCTGTGGGGCAAAGATACGCTCGACCTGCTGCAGCTTGAACTGACGCGCTCGCTGGCGGTACCTGAATTCGTCGCTCTGCTGCGTCCGTTGCAGCATCGTGCTTACTCCATTTCGTCCAGTTCTAAAGCCCATCCTAACCAGGTGCATCTGACTGTTGCCTCAGTGCGTTATCACAGCGGCGGCCGTAATCGCGGTGGCGTCTGCTCCACCTATCTGGCCGAGCGTGTGCGTCGTGGCGAGAAACCCGCCATCTTTATTTCACCCAATAAATCGTTCCGCGTGCCGGCTAACAACAGCGCACCGCTGATCATGGTGGGACCCGGTACCGGCATCGCCCCATTCCGGGCCTTCCTGCAGGAGCGTCAGGCAACCGGCGCGCAGGGAAAAAACTGGCTGTTCTTCGGCGATCAGCATCAGGAACATGACTTTATCTATCAGGATGAATTACTTGCCTGGCGGGATAATGGCTTGCTGACCCGCCTGGATCTGGCGTTCTCACGCGATCAGGAGAAGAAGATCTACGTGCAGAGCCGGATGCTTGAGCAGGGTGCAGAACTCTATGCCTGGCTGCAGGAAGGGGCTTACTTCTACGTCTGCGGCGATGCATCGCGCATGGCGAAGGATGTGGATAACGCGCTGTATGAAGTGGTTCGCCAGTTTGGTGGGCTCTCCACCGAGCGCGCTGCAGACTACGTGGATCAGCTGAAGAAAGAGAAACGCTACCTGCGCGACGTCTACTGATAGCAAAGGTGTGCTGAAAGAAATCCGGCTTGCGCAGGCAGCCGGATTTTTTTTATCTCTTTTTTATGAATAACAGGCAAAAAAATACCCGTCGGATGGACGGGTATTCACGGCTATTTCACTACACGGAGTGAAGGGCGTCCGCCACGAGGCGGTGGATCGTCGTCAGGCGGTGTCTCGTCATCGCGGGCATCGTCAGGACGATCGCCATCAATCACGGACATCATGGTCTCTTCCTGACCCTCTGACGTCTCCTGCGTACCCAGCTCGTAAGCAGGTTCAGGCTCAAACATCGTCCCGGCACCGTTTTCACGCGCGTAGATTGCCAGAATCGCCGCCATCGGCACATTAACCTGGCGAGGAACACCACCAAAGCGCGCATTGAACGACACCTGATCATTCGCCAAATCAAGGTTACCCACCGCGCGTGGCGCGATGTTCAGGACAATCTGACCATCACGCGCATACTCCAGCGGCACCTGCACACCGGGCAGATTAATATCGACCACGAGGTGCGGCGTCAGCTGATTGTCGAGCAACCAGTCATAGAAGGCGCGAAGCAGGTAGGGACGACGTGCAGTAAGTTGCGACATTTCCATACGTTAAGCCCGGGCTTGTAGGCGCATTTCACGTTCAGCTTCAGTTAATGAAGCAAGGAAAGAGTCACGCTCAAATACGCGGTTCATGTAGCCTTTCAGCTCTTTTGAACCTGAGCCAATCAAATCGATGCCCATTGACGGCAAACGCCATAACAGCGGTGCCAGGTAGCAATCGACCAGACTGAACTCTTCGCTCATGAAGTAAGGGGTACGACCAAACAGGGGTGCGATAGCCAGCAGCTCTTCACGCAGTTGCTTGCGTGCTGCTTCAGCTTCCTGACCCGTGCTGTTCTCGACTTTCCGCATCAGGCTATACCAGTCCTGCTCGATGCGATGCATCATCAGGCGGCTATCACCACGGGCAACCGGATAAACCGGCATCAGTGGCGGATGCGGGAAGCGCTCATCTAAGTATTCCATGATGATGCGTGATTCATACAGCGTCAGCTCACGATCTACCAGCGTCGGTACCGTGCGATACGGATTGAGGTCAATCAGATCCTGCGGCAGGTTATCCATTTCGACCTGCTCGATCTCTACGCTGACACCCTTCTCCGCCAGGACGATACGTACCTGATGGCTGAAAATGTCAGTAGGACCAGAAAACAGCGTCATTACCGAACGTTTGTTGGCAGCGACAGCCATGAAAACCTCCAAGTTTGTTCACAAAAAGATACTGCAAATAGCCAACCACACGGCGACTCACTTGCTTATCGAACTCGCACGCAACCTGGTTAGCCGCGCCGTAGATACTGACGCCCCGACAGTGGGAAGGCGCATAACGCACCGGCCTGCGGGCGCAAAGTGACACAGAGTTTACCAGATTTTAGGCTACTTGTGGGCGTGGAATGAATGTTTGCAGGTAAATTGAGCGCGACGTTACGGTTTTCGTCGGAAGTCGAGGGGACGGCAACAAATAAAAAACCCGCCGAAGCGGGTTTTTTGAGCCAATTGTCGCAGCCGGAGCTGCAAACAATTAACGCTTGGAGAACTGAGGACGACGACGTGCTTTACGCAGGCCGACTTTCTTACGTTCAACCTGACGCGCATCACGAGTAACGAAGCCTGCTTTACGCAGTTCGCCACGCAGTGATTCGTCGTATTCCATCAGAGCGCGGGTGATACCGTGACGGATCGCACCAGCCTGACCAGAAATACCGCCACCTTTAACAGTGACATACAGATCGAATTTACCAACCAGGTCCAGCAGCTCAAGCGGCTGACGAACTACCATGCGGGCAGTTTCGCGACCGAAGTACTGTTCCAGAGAACGTTGGTTAATTACGATGTTACCGCTACCCGGCTTAATGAATACGCGAGCGGTAGAGCTTTTGCGGCGACCAGTGCCGTAGTTTTGAGTTTCAGCCATTGCCTTTAATCCCGATTAAATGTCAAGAACTTGCGGTTGCTGTGCCGCATGGGTGTGCTCGTTGCCTGCGTAAACTTTCAGTTTACGATACATAGCACGACCCAGCGGGCCCTTCGGCAGCATGCCTTTAACCGCGATCTCAATCACACGCTCAGGACGGCGAGCAATCATCTCTTCAAAGGTCGCCTGTTTGATACCACCGATGTGACCAGTGTGGTGATAGTAGATCTTGTCAGTACGCTTGTTGCCGGTTACAGCAACTTTTTCTGCGTTCAGAACGATGATGTAATCACCAGTATCAACGTGCGGAGTGTATTCCGCTTTATGCTTACCACGCAGACGGCGCGCCAGTTCAGTCGCCAGGCGACCCAAAGTTTTGCCCGTTGCGTCAACTACAAACCAGTCACGTTGGACGGTTTCTGGTTTAGCTGTAAAAGTTTTCATCGAAAAGCTTACCCAAATTAAGTTACACGTTGGTGAAATCCCAAACGCTTAAGTAAACGAATGAGGCTCACACGACCATTTTGACCAGCAAGCCACCCCTTCGGATAGAGTTACTGGAACACAGAGGATTTGGGAAAAAAATCCTTTGCTGTAACGTGGGGTCGCAAGATTATAGAGAAGTCGGTTACAAAAATCGAACCCTATTTCGGTATTTATCCTGTTTATTCTCACGGCAGGTGCGGCAAACGCAGATACTCTTCGCTCTGCATCTCCTGAAGGCGGGATAAACAGCGCTGATATTCGAATTTCAGCCGCGTGCCCTGATAAATCTCGGTCAGTGACGTCTCCGCCGCGACTACCAGCTTCACATGACGTTCATAGAACTCATCGACCAGCGCCAGGAAACGGCGCGCCTGATCTTCGGTTTTATAGATCATCACCGGCACGTCATACAGCAGCACGCTGTGAAAACGGCGCGACAGCGCAATATAGTCATGCTGACTGCGCCCTTCACCGCACAGGGTTTTGAAGTTAATCGCCAGCACGCCTTCGCTGACACCCAGCGTCGGCATCTGGCGGTGATTAATCTCCAGAACCGGCGCCGCTTCTGGCTGGCTGCCCGACAGCGCTTTAAACATCCGCGTCATTTCAGCGTGCGTTTCCGGGTTCAGCGGATAGTTCCACAAGTGTGCGGAGGTCAGCGTGCGCAACCGATAGTCGATACCGGCATCCACGTTCATCACATCACAGTGGCGTTTTATCTGCTCAATGGCTGGCAGGAAGCGTGCACGCTGCAGACCATTGCGATAGAGATCGTCGGGCGGAATGTTCGAGGTGGCCACCAGTGCGATACCGCGTTCAAACAGCGCTTCCATCAGCGTGCCCAGTAGCATCGCATCCGTGATATCAGAGACAAAAAACTCATCAAAACAGAGGATGTCCGTTTCGGCTTTAAATTTGTCCGCGATAATCAGCAAGGGATCGCTCTGACCCTGGAGCTGCGTCAGCTCTTCATGCACCCGCAACATAAAGCGGTGAAAGTGCAGGCGCAGTTTTCGGTCGCCAGGAATAGACTGAAAAAAGAGATCCATGACCCAGGTCTTACCGCGCCCGACACCGCCCCACATATAGAGTCCACGTACCGGTTGCGGCGTCTCGTTTTTCTCTTTGCCGATCAATTTTGACAGGCGACCCAGCAGGCCAGATGCGGCTGGCGCGGCAGATTGTTGCCGGGCAACCAGCGCCTGCTGCAGCGCGTCTAAACGGGTAATTGCTTCGCGTTGTACGTCATCGGGCCTGAATTCGCCCTGCGACAGCGCCTGCTCATAGCGTGCAAGCGGAGTTGAGGTTTGCATTGTTGTTTCAAAGTCCCTGAATGGTGTCTGATTCATACCACGGTTGCTGAAAAAAAGGCCGTTCTACACTAAGCCATGCTGCTCCAGAGTTCCACATCCATAAGATTAACGGGTATAGTGACTATTATTGAAATGGTGCAATGCCCTACGGAACAATGGAAATAACACGGGAGTCATTATGACCTGGGAATACGGGCTAATTGGTTTAGTGGTAGGTATTATTGTCGGCGCAGTCGCCATGCGTTTTGGCAACAAAAAGCTGCGTGAGCAGCGCAGCATGCAGTATGAGCTGGAAAAATCGAAAGCGGAGCTGGCTGATTATCGCGAAGAACTGACCAACCACTTCGCGCAGAGCGCGGAGCTGCTGGACAACATGGCGCGTGATTATCGTCAGCTCTATCAGCACATGGCAAAAGGCTCCAATGACCTGCTGCCAAATCTGCCTGGGCAGAAAAATCCGTTTGCGTATCAGCTGACTGAAGCTGAAGCGGATAACGATCAGGTCCCGGTGCAGATGCCGCGCGACTACTCTGAAGGCGCATCGGGTTTACTGCGTGGCGAGCGCCCTGCCCGCGACTAATCTTTTTGGGGCGCAGCCTGTCTGCGCCCACTGAATTTGCGAACCCTGACCGCAAACGACTGTCACATTGATTAATTCCTCCCACCTTTTGCAGCGAGAGCGTTGTAGCAATGAAAAAACAAGCACGCCTGTTTAGCGCATTAGCCCTGAGTATTGGGATGAGTCTTGCCGCCGCGCCAGACGCGATGGCAACGCTGCCAGCACAAATTGCGGGACAGCCGCTGCCGAGTCTGGCGCCGATGCTGGAGAAAGTGTTACCCGCCGTGGTCAGTGTTCACGTGGAAGGCACCGATTCAGGTGCACAGGCTCAGGATATTCCTGAACCGCTTAAGCGCTTTTTCGGCCAGATGCCTGGCGGGAATAGCCAGCCTCAACCGTTTGAAGGTCTGGGATCTGGCGTCATTATTGATGCCGCCAAAGGTTACGTACTGACCAACAATCATGTGGTCAACGGTGCTGATAAGATCAGCGTACAGCTTGGCGACGGCAGCGAATATGACGCCAAACTGATCGGCCATGATGAGCAGACCGATATCGCGCTGATTCAGATTCAGGGCGCGAAAAACCTTACGCAGGTGAAAGTTGCGGATTCTGATCAGCTGAAAGTGGGCGACTTCGCGGTGGCGATCGGTAACCCGTTTGGTCTGGGACAGACCGCCACGTCCGGGATTATCTCTGCGCTGGGCCGTAGCGGCCTGAACCTGGAAGGGCTGGAAAACTTTATTCAGACCGATGCTGCGATTAACCGCGGTAACTCAGGCGGTGCGCTGGTCAATCTTAACGGCGAGCTGATCGGTATCAATACCGCTATTCTCGCCTCCAGCGGCGGAAACATCGGTATCGGCTTCGCCATTCCCAGTGATATGGCGATGAACCTCGCGCAGCAGCTGATCAAGTTCGGTGAAGTGAAGCGTGGTCAGCTGGGTATTAAAGGCACTGAAATGACGGCCGATATGGCTAAGGCCTTTAATGTCGATGCGCAGCGCGGTGCCTTTGTTTCTGAAGTCTTACCGCAGTCTGCCGCACAGAAAGCGGGCGTGAAGTCAGGCGATATTATTACGTCCATCAACGATAAGCCGATTACCAGCTTCGCTGAGTTGCGCGTAAAAGTCGGCACCACACCGCCAGGCGAACAGGTCAAACTCGGCCTGCTGCGTGAAGGGAAACCGTTAACGGTTACCGTCACGCTGGAGCAGAGCGCCCAGACTACTGCGAGCGCACAGCTGATGTCCCCTGCGCTTCAGGGCGCAACCCTGAGTGATGGACAGACGAAAACCGGGGATAAAGGCGTGAAGGTCGATACCATCGAGAAAGGCACACCCGCTGAGCAGGTGGGTCTGCAGAAAGATGATGTGATTATCGGTGTTAACCGCAACCGGGTTCAGACCATTGCTGAAATGCGTAAAATACTGGAGGGTAAACCGCCGGTGCTGGCTCTGAATGTAGTGCGTGGCGATGAAAGTATCTATCTGTTGTTGAGATAAACCTCGCATTACGGCGGACACAAGCACGTGTGTGTCCGCCGCTCTCATGCTATTCTCCCCTGCGATCTCCCCTGGCGTGATTTAACACCATGTTTCTTAAACTCTTGCGTGCCGTGGTGCTGGGCCTGATTGTGGCGGGTATTTTGCTCGCAGCACTGCCTGCACTGCGTATGGGCAGCGACGCCCTTTATAACCACGAAAATATTACCGACGAAACGCCCTTTAGCTTCAATCAAGGGGTGCGACGCGCCGTGCCTGCTGTCGTGAACGTTTACAATCGCAGCGCCCACACCAACAACAATCGTGGGATCACTACCCTGGGTTCAGGGGTGATCATGAATGTTAAAGGCTACATCCTTACCAACAAGCATGTTATCAACAATGCTGATCAGATCATCGTGGCGCTGCAGGATGGCCGCTTCTTTGAAGCGACGCTGGTGGGTTCCGATGGAATGACCGACCTGGCGGTTCTCAAGATTACGGCCTCCGGCCTGCCGGTTATCCCGATTAATCCAAACCGTCAGCCGCACATTGGTGATGTGGTGATGGCGATCGGCAATCCTTACAACCTCGGTCAGACGGTGACGCAGGGCATTATCAGCGCCACGGGCCGCGTAGGTCTGAGTTCGTCAGGCCGACAGAACTTCCTGCAGACCGATGCCTCAATCAACCAGGGTAACTCCGGCGGTGCGCTGATTAACTCGCTCGGCGAGCTGATGGGTATTAATACCCTGACCTTTGATAAGAGCAATGATGGTGAAACACCGGAAGGAATTGGTTTCGCCATTCCAACGGTCTTAGCCTCAAAAATCATGGATAAGCTGATTCGTGATGGTCGGGTCATCCGCGGCTATATCGGCATTACCGGGCGTGAGTTACCGCCGCTGCATGGACAGGGCAGCAATCTGGATCGGGTTCAGGGCATTATTGTCAGTGTGGTCACACCAGACGGGCCCGCAGATAAAGCCGGGATTCAGGCCAACGATGTGCTGCTCAGTGTAAACGGCAAGCCGGCCATCTCCGCACAGGAGACGATGGATCAGGTGGCAGAAATTCGCCCGGGTTCAGTGATTGAGGTGCAGGTGCTGCGCAACGATCAGAAACTGACGCTGCCGGTGACCATTCAGGAATTTCCGGACAATAGTAACTAGCTAAAACCGGAGCCAGGTCAGGGATGGCCCAGCTGATCGAAAAGAAGGCCGCCATCCATGGCGGTCGGCCTCGCCATCCTGGCTCGGACGCTTTGCTCTTCATCCGGGCCAACCCTTCCCCACTATTCCGTCACCGTTTGTGAATAAACGATTAGCAGCGATCCACCGGAAACGCGATCACGTCACTCAATGACTCCGCTTTCAACGCCAGCATGATCAGACGATCAACACCCAGCGCGACCCCCGAACAGGCTGGCATACCATGCGCCAGTGCATCCAGCAGATAAGTATCAATGGGATGTACAGGCAGGCCACGCGCCGCACGGCGACGGTTATCCTGCTCGAAGCGCTGACGCTGCTCACGGCTATCGGTCAGTTCACGAAAACCGTTCGCCAGCTCAATGCCCTTGTAATAGACCTCGAAGCGCTCAGCCACACGGTGATCTTCAGTACTGATCTCCGCCAGTGCTGCCTGGCTGGCCGGGAAATGATAAACGAAGCAGGGTTTATCCTGACCAATCTTCGGTTCCACGCCCAGCATAAACAGCAGCATCAGTAAGGTATCGCGATCTTCTTCTGCGCGCGCCAGCTCGCCTTCACCCAGCTTCTCAGCCGCTTCACGTAACTGCGCTTTATCCGCAGACAGCGGGTCCAGCTCCAGATGACGGATAAACGCCTGCTGATAAGAGAGCGACTCTGCGCTGTCACACTCCAGCACCTGCTGCATCAGATCGTCGACTTCATTCATCAGGCGGTACATGTCGTAATGCGGACGATACCACTCCAGCATGGTGAATTCGGGGTTGTGGTGACGTCCCGCCTCTTCATTGCGGAAGCTGCGCGCCATCTGGTAAATCGGGCCACTGCCTGCCGCCAGCAGGCGCTTCATATGGTATTCCGGGCTGGTCATCAGCCAGAGATCGCGCCCCTGCGCCGCGCCAGGCCCGACAAAACGCGTCTGGAATGGCACCAGATGGATATCGGTAATCGTTGCCTGACTCATCGCCGGCGTATCCACTTCCAGCACGCCGCGATCGGCAAAGAAACGACGCACTTCAGCTAAAATAGCGGCGCGTTTTAACAAATTGGCGATGGATGCGCTTGGTTGCCAGCTTGCCGTTTCGCTCATGGTGATGACTCCTGATACAAATTAGGGTGGGAAGTCTACCTGCAATGCATGTGGCAAACAATCTCGCGCCTATGCTGCCAATAACAGCGTTTCAGCTTCTATACTTAAGCGGTTAAATCACAAAGGAATCCCACTATGTCTCCATGGAAAACAGTTGTTGCCAGCCTGAGTGCTTTTCTCTCAGTCGCCTGCAGTACCACGCCGCCAAAAAACGTCACGGTCATAGATAACTTCGACAGCCAGCGCTACCTTGGTCAGTGGTATGAGATTGCCCGCCTTAATCACCCTTTTGAGCGCGGCCTTGAACAGGTAACGGCAAACTACAGCCCACGTGATGATGGCGGTCTGAAAGTGATCAATCGTGGCTACAACGTTAAAAAGCAGCGCTGGCAGGAGAGCGTGGGCAAAGCCTATTTCACTGGTGAGCCACAGCGTGCATCCCTGAAGGTCTCTTTCTTTGGCCCCTTCTACGGCGGCTACAACGTTATCGCACTGGATCCCGATTATCGCTATGCGATGGTGTGCGGCCCGAATCGCCACTATCTCTGGATACTGTCACGCACACCGCAGCTGGAGCCGGGCGTCAAAGAGAAACTGGTTGAACAGGCACGTCAGAACGGTTTCCCGGTGGAAGAGTTAATCTGGGTAAAACAGAAATAGTGCAAAAGCTGGCAAGCCGGTACGAAAAGCATTTCGTACCGGTTGGAATAACAGGTTACTTAGTGCTGTTCTGAATCGCCTGGCCACCCGCTTCGACATCTTCACCGACGCCACGTGTTGTATTACACGCCGTCAGCAGAGAAGAGAGCACCAGTACAGAGAAGATTGCGGCAATACTTTTCTTTAACATAACAATGTCCTTTTTGATGGATGTAAAGTACAGCGCTTTAAGCATAGCCGGATTTACGGCAGTTGCTGCTGGCGGGACTCTAAAAAAGACAATCCGTTAGGTCATTTTGCCGCACGGGAAATGGCACCACCTAAGTGGGAGACGTCTTCGCCAAAACCGTGGAATGTGTTGCAGGCGCTTAACGCAGAAGAGACCAGCAACGCGAACGCGATTAATTTTGCCAGCTTGATCATTTTTTTCTCTCAGACAAGAAAAAGGCGCATCCGGAGATGCGCCTGCGAATCTTATTTCACGCGTGACACGTATTCGCCAGAGCGGGTGTCAACTTTGACCACTTCGCCCTCTTGCACGAACAATGGCACTTTCACCACGGCGCCGGTAGACAGCTTGGCTGGCTTGCCGCCAGTACCCGCAGTATCACCTTTCAGGCCGGGATCGGTTTCGATAACTTCAGCTTCGATAAAGTTCGGCGGCTGAACGGCGATCGGGCGACCGTTCCACAGCGTAACGATACACTCAGCGTTATCCTGCAGCCATTTCGCTGCATCGTTTACCGTTTTCTCTTCAACCTGGAACTGCTCAAAGCTTTCCGGGTGCATGAAGTGATAGAACTCACCGTCGTTGTACAGGTAGTTCAGGTTGGTATCTACAACGTCTGCGCCTTCGGCGGAGTCGGTAGATTTAAAAGTTTTCTCAACGCGAGAACCCGTCAGCAGGCGACGCATTTTAACGCGTGCGAATGCCTGACCTTTACCCGGTTTAACGAACTCACTGGATTCGATGGCATACGGCTCGCCTTCGAACATGATTTTAAGACCGGGACGGAAATCGTTGCTAGAATAAGTCGCCATGAAGGCCCTCTACGAAAATTGACACTGGTACTAAGCCAAAAAAATGGCACACATTGTAACCCTAAAAACACCTTCCAGAGAAGATTGGTTGCAGCAACTTGCGGATGTTGTCACCGAACCTGATGAATTACTGCGGATTTTAGCCCTGGATCAGCACACCGAGCTGGCTGAAGGTGCGGATGCGCGGCGTCTTTTCGCCTTACGGGTACCGCATGCGTTCATCCGCCGGATGAAAAAAGGCGATGCGCACGACCCACTGCTGCTTCAGGTACTGACCCGTCGCCAGGAATTCATCGATGCGCCAGGTTATAGCACCGATCCGCTCGATGAACAAAGCAACGTTGTGCCTGGATTGCTGCATAAATACCGAAACCGGGCATTATTGCTGGTAAAAGGCGGTTGTGCCGTTAACTGCCGCTACTGCTTCCGCCGTCATTTTCCCTATCAGGATAATCCCGGCAATAAGCGTAGCTGGCAGGCTGCACTGGACTATATCGCCGAACATCCCGAGCTGGATGAGATCATTTTTTCCGGCGGCGATCCTCTGATGGCCAAAGATCATGAGCTCGCCTGGCTGATCGCCGCGCTGGAACAGATCCCGCATCTCAAACGTCTGCGCATTCACAGCCGCTTACCGGTCGTTATACCAGCGCGTATTACCGATCAGCTCTGTCAGATGCTAAGCGATACCCGTCTGCAGGTGATTATGGTGACGCATATTAACCATGCGCAGGAGATTGATGAGGCGCTGCGTGAGTCGATGACCAGGCTGAAGCGTGCCGGTGTGACCCTGCTGAATCAGAGCGTGCTGCTGCGTGGCATCAATGATAATGCCCAGACGCTGGCTACTCTGAGCAATGCGCTGTTTGATGCCGGTATTCTGCCCTACTATCTGCACGTGCTGGACAAAGTCCAGGGCGCCGCGCATTTCTTTGTCTCAGACGACGAGGCACGCCAGCTGGTTCGGTCCCTGCTCTCACAGGTCTCCGGCTATCTGGTGCCAAAGCTGGCGCGTGAAATTGGCGGTGAGCCGAGTAAAACACCGTTAGATTTGCAGTTACGTCAGGAATAAAAACGGCCAGCGCAAGGCTGGCCGGTTGAATACGGTAGGATGCCCGACTCACACTATGGGCACTTATAAACCTGGCCAGTCATTTTGCTGTCGAGTGGCGCGAACGCGGACAACAGATTCTGCGTCGGGCTGGTGGCACCATAAATCACGTTGCCGCCCATCTCGGCTGCACGATTGCGCAGATCATTGGCCGCACCACGCAGTGCGCTGGTTTCACCGCCTGCACCGCTCAGCCAGTTGCTCTGTGAGCCGGTGATATTGCCCAGAAGCTGACAGTTATTGCCAGGCTGCTGATCGGTAAACGTCACACGCTGCCCCGCTGAAGAGAGTTGCGTAGAGCTGCTGCAGCCCGCCAGCAATAACGCGCCAGCCGTCAGTCCGAGCAAGAGGTTAATCCGCATTGTAATCCCCATTTATTATCATCAGAGTCGGGTGGCAGCGTAGCAGAAAAAGATCTCTTTTTTCTGAACATTCATTGCCTTAATCCCGTTATATCATCTTCATATTTCAAACTGTATTCAGGCCAGCAGAGTGGCGCGTCCCGGTAACTTACGATAATAAGTCCATCCGGCGAGGCGGCAGCAGTCAGCGTGCAGACAGCGGAAGATATCAAGAGGAAAGACGAACGATTGCGACACTACTTATACTATTTTCCCGCCCAAAAGAAAAACCCCCGACCGTTTCCGATCGGGGGTTCTGTGATGACTTAAGCAGTCAACGGCAATTACATCATGCCGCCCATACCGCCCATGCCACCCATACCGCCAGCGCCGCCGCCTAAATCAGGTGCGTCGCCTTTAGGCATGTCAGTGACCATACATTCGGTGGTGATCATCAGACCTGCAACTGAGGCCGCGTACTGCAGAGCAGAACGGGTCACTTTGGTTGGGTCCAGGATACCGAAGTCGATCATGTTGCCATACTCTTCAGTCTGCGCGTTGTAACCGTAGTTACCGTCGCCCGCTTTCACGTTGTTAGCAACAACAGATGGCTCTTCACCGGCGTTAGACACGATCTGACGCAGTGGAGATTCCATCGCGCGCAGCGCAACTTTGATACCGACGTTCTGATCTTCGTTCTGACCACGCAGATCCGCCAGCTGTGCTGCAACGCGAACCAGCGCCACACCACCACCTGCAACCACGCCTTCTTCTACAGCAGCACGGGTTGCGTGCAGCGCATCTTCAACGCGAGCTTTCTTCTCTTTCATTTCAACTTCAGTTGCTGCGCCTACTTTCAGAACGGCTACGCCGCCTGCCAGTTTCGCTACGCGCTCCTGCAGTTTTTCTTTGTCGTAGTCAGAGGTTGCTTCTTCGATCTGCTGACGAATCTGGGTGACACGGCCCTGGATTGTCGCTTCTTCACCCACACCGTCGATGATGGTGGTGGTGTCTTTGTTGATCACAACGCGTTTAGCCTGGCCCAGATCTTCCAGAGCCGCTTTTTCCAGCTCCATACCGATTTCTTCAGAGATCACGGTACCACCGGTCAGGATAGCGATATCCTGCAGCATCGCTTTACGACGGTCGCCGAAGCCTGGTGCTTTCACAGCAGCCACTTTCACGATGCCACGCATGGTGTTAACCACCAGCGTTGCCAGCGCTTCGCCTTCAACATCTTCCGCGATGATCAGCAGTGGTTTGCCTGCTTTCGCAACGGCTTCCAGCACTGGCAGCATTTCACGGATGTTAGAAATTTTCTTGTCAGCCAGCAGGATGAACGGAGATTCCAGTTCAATCGCACCGGTTTCTGGCTTGTTGATGAAGTAAGGAGAGAGGTAGCCGCGATCAAACTGCATACCTTCAACCACATCCAGCTCATCCTGCAGGCCGGTGCCTTCTTCAACGGTGATCACGCCTTCTTTACCGACTTTTTCCATCGCCTGAGCAATCAGCTGGCCTACGGTTTCATCGGAGTTAGCAGAGATCGTACCCACCTGCGCAATGGCTTTAGAGTCTGAGCAAGGCACAGACAGCGCTTTCAGTTTCTCAACTGCAGCGATAACCGCCTGGTCGATACCGCGCTTCAGATCCATCGGGTTCATACCCGCTGCGACCGCTTTCAGGCCTTCGGTGATGATAGACTGAGCCAGTACGGTTGCAGTGGTGGTGCCGTCGCCTGCAGCGTCGTTCGCTTTAGAGGCCACTTCTTTCACCATCTGCGCGCCCATGTTCTCGAACTTGTCTTCCAGCTCGATTTCACGTGCCACAGAAACACCATCTTTAGTGATGGTCGGTGCACCAAAAGATTTATCCAGAACCACGTTACGGCCTTTCGGGCCCAGGGTAACTTTTACTGCATCTGCCAGTACGTTCACGCCACGCAGCATTTTTACGCGTGCGTCATTACCGAATTTTACGTCTTTAGCTGCCATCTTTAAATATCCCTTAAATTCGTTTCGTTCAGTGAATTACGCGTAAAAATTACGCTTCAACAACGGCCAGAATGTCGCTCTCAGAGATGATAAGCACCTCTTCGTTGTCGATTTTCTCGGTTTTAGCACCGTAACCTTCATTGAAGATCACGACGTCACCAACCTTCACGTCCAGCGGCTTAACGTCGCCACTCTCAAGGATGCGACCATTGCCGACAGCCAGAACTTCACCACGGGTGGATTTACCGGCTGCAGAACCGGTCAGCACGATGCCGCCAGCTGATTTAGCTTCAACTTCTTTACGCTTGACGATGACGCGATCGTGCAATGGACGAATTTTCATTTGATAGCTCTCCTTTGAGAAGTCCAATCATTCAGTTTTGGGGTTGAACACCGGGCTGCATGGCTTCCGGCCTCGTGACCAGAGAGATAGGGCCGCCACCACCCACTTTCAAGGGGGCGGACAACAAATTTTTTTATCCGGATGTGATAAGTGGTGACTTTTTAAACAGATGATGGGGTAAATAAAAAACGCAACCCGGAGGTTGCGCTTTCAGAGGCTTAAACTGCGGTTAACGATCCTTGTGATCGTCATGGTGCTCAAGGCGATCGCTATTTTTACGCTCGAACTCGCCATCCATGGTATAGCCGCTGTCAGGGCCAGCACCCGGTCCGCGCCAGACGCGCAGATGGGGCATCAGTTTCAGCGTCAGATGCTTCTGCACCGGTGGCAGCAACAGCAACAGACCCAGCAGATCAGTGAAGAAGCCAGGCAACAGCAGCAGGAAGCCCGCGATGATCAGTGACACGCTTTTTATCATCTCACTGGCCGGGCTTTCATTACGCGCCAGCTTCTCCTGCATCAGCATAAAGTTCTTCATGCCCTGATTTTTGACCAGCGACACTCCGATGCACGAGGTGAACACCACCAGAAGCATGGTAAGCAGCACGCCCATGACGTGTGCCACCTGAATGAAGAGTGAAATCTCAATCCAGGCCAGAATAAAAAAGACTAATAACGGTATCCAGCGCACCGTACTCTCCTGTAAGTAGGGGCTGAACGGCAGCGTGCCGGTCAGCAGAAAGCATTCATCCTGAGGATGATAAGAAAAGAGATGGGCACCCGCGCCGCCATTTTCAACCGATCGTATCAAATTTATCCTGCGGGGTTAATTTTGTAACCAACTTCACATATCGTTAACCAGACTGCAGCATTAAGTGATCTGCATGCGTGCTTTTCTTAAGCATCAGAATATGATCGCACACGCCCCTTTGAAGACGGATAATATGTCGGCACGGGCACACCACGACAAAATAAACACATCCTTTGTGATGGTTAGCGGCAACAATAAGAAGGTTATCATGGCGAACAACATTCGTATCGAAGAAGACCTGTTAGGCATGCGCGAAGTTCCGGCGGATGCCTACTATGGCGTTCATACTCTGCGTGCGATTGAGAACTTTTATATCAGCAACAGCAAAATCAGTGACATTCCTGAATTTGTCCGTGGCATGGTGATGGTCAAAAAAGCAGCGGCGATGGCCAATAAAGAGCTGCAGACTATTCCGCGCAACATTGCCGATACCATCATTAAAGCCTGCGACGAAGTGCTGAACAACGGCCGCTGTATGGACCAGTTCCCTGTTGATGTCTATCAGGGCGGTGCCGGAACCTCGGTCAACATGAACACCAATGAGGTGCTGGCGAACATCGGCCTGGAGCTGATGGGCCACCAGAAAGGGGAATATCAGTACCTCAACCCCAACGATCATGTGAACAAATGCCAGTCTACCAACGACGCCTATCCAACCGGTTTCCGCATCGCGGTCTACAGCTCGCTGCTGAAACTGCTTGATGGCATCAGCCAGCTGGCCGAAGGCTTCCAGCACAAAGCTGATGAATTCCAGACCATCCTGAAAATGGGCCGCACCCAGTTACAGGACGCCGTGCCGATGACACTTGGTCAGGAGTTTCACGCGTTCAGCGTGCTGCTGAACGAAGAAACCAAAAGTATTCTGCGCACCGCTGAACTGCTGCTGGAAGTAAACCTGGGCGCGACCGCCATCGGTACCCGCCTCAATACGCCGGATGGCTATCAGCATCTGGCTGTACAGCGTCTGGCGGAAGTCAGCAACCTGCCAGTAGTACCGGCGGAAGATCTGATTGAAGCCACTTCTGACTGCGGCGCTTATGTGATGGTCCATTCGTCACTCAAACGTCTGGCCGTGAAGCTCTCCAAAATCTGTAACGACCTGCGCCTGCTCTCATCCGGTCCGCGCGCGGGTCTGAACGAAATCAACCTGCCAGAGCTGCAGGCGGGCTCCTCCATCATGCCAGCCAAGGTCAATCCGGTGGTGCCGGAAGTGGTAAACCAGGTTTGCTTTAAAGTGATTGGCAATGACATCACCGTCACGATGGCCTCTGAAGCGGGCCAGCTGCAGCTCAACGTGATGGAGCCAGTTATTGGCCAGGCGCTGTTTGAGTCAATCAGCATCCTGACTAACGCCTGCTACAACCTGCTGGAGAAGTGCGTCAACGGCATTACCGCCAACCGCGCGGTGTGCGAAGCCTATGTCTTTAACTCGATTGGTATCGTCACTTACCTCAACCCTTACATCGGCCACCACAATGGCGACATCGTCGGCAAAATCTGTGCGGAAACCGGTAAAAGCGTGCGCGAGGTCGTGCTGGAGCGTGGTCTGCTGACGGAAAGTGAACTGGACGATATCTTCTCGGTACAGAACCTGATGTACCCGGTTTATAAAGCCAAACGTTATACCGATGAAAACGAACAGTAAGGCTTAACCGACGCTGGTTAACCAAAGGCACACCGCGATCAACACGGTGTGCCTTTTTTTTTGGTACACAGCACACCCCGGTTTTACCGATTTAATGTTCAGGAGTGATTCATGTTTGTGGTTGAGCTGATTATCGTCTTGATGGCGATCTGGTTGGGCGCACGTCTTGGCGGCATTGGCATTGGCTTTGCTGGCGGGATGGGCGTGTTGATCCTGACGCTGGGATTTGGCATGGCACCCGGCGCTATCCCGTTCGATGTGATTGAAATCATCATGGCGGTGATCGCGGCTATCGCTGCGATGCAGGTGGCCGGCGGCATGGATTATCTCGTCAGCCTGGCTGAACGCCTGCTGCGGCGTCATCCTCGCCATGTCACGCTGCTGGCCCCGCTGGTCACCTACCTGATGACGCTACTGGCCGGTACGGGTCATACCGCGTTCTCGACGCTGCCAGTGATTGCGGAAGTGGCGAAGGAGCAAGGCGTACGCCCTTCCCGGCCGCTGTCGATTGCGGTAGTGGCTTCACAAATAGCGATTACTGCGTCACCGATTTCAGCCGCCGTGGTCTTCTTCGCCACACTGCTTGAACCGCGCGGTGTCGGCTATATCACGCTGCTGGCGATTGCCATCCCCTCAACCATGGTGGGTCTCTTCCTGGCCGCGCTGGTGACTAACTTCTTAGGCCGTGAGCTGAAAGATGATGAGGTTTATCAGGCCCGCCTCGCCAAAGGCGAAGTCACGCTGCGCGGCGCCAGCCGTTACCAGGCAAAACCGGGCGCGAAAAAATCGGTGCTGCTGTTTCTGACGGGCATTGTGGCTGTGGTGCTCTATGCCACCGCAACCAGCGCCAGCGTCGGGTTAATCGTCAATCCACCGCTGCCGCGCAATGAAGCGATTGTGGTGTTTATGCTGACCATCGCCACACTCATCAGCCTGACCTGCAAACTCGACACCAGTGAGATCCTCAGTGCCAGCACCTTTAAATCCGGCATGAGCGCCTGTATCTGCGTAATGGGCGTCGCCTGGCTGGGTGATACCTTTGTAAAAGCGCATCTGGCCGAGATTCAGATGCTGGCAGGTGATACGCTAAAAACCTATCCATGGATGCTGGCACTGGTGCTCTTCTTCGCTTCGATGCTGCTCTATTCGCAGGCCGCCACCACCAAAGCCCTGATGCCCGCCGCGCTGCTGCTGGGCGTGACGCCGCTGACGGCCATCGCCTCCTTCGCCGCCGTTTCGGCGCTGTTTGTGCTGCCGACCTACCCGACCCTGCTGGCCGCCGTTGAGATGGATGACACGGGCTCAACCCGGATTGGCAAGTTTGTCTTTAACCATGCCTTTATCATTCCCGGAGTAATTGCCATTGCGCTGTCGGTGCTCTCTGGCTTCGTCTTCGGTGGGTTGCTGTTATAGCCCGCTCATCGTGTTACGGATGGAGCGTGCTATCATCGCCGCTCTTTTAAACAGGAGTCTCAGGATGAATGCTGTCGTTATCCTCTGCACTGCGCCTGATCAGGCCACGGCAGACCATCTTGCCGCCTTAGCGCTGGAGGCCGGACTGGCAGCTTGCGTGACACTGCTGCCGGGTGCCACATCCTGGTATCTCTGGCAGGGCAAAATGGAGAAGATCAGCGAAATCCAGATGCTGCTGAAGTGCGACAGCGATCATCAGCAGGCGCTGTGTGAATTGCTTAAAGAAGCACACCCTTACGATGTCCCCGAATTGCTGGCGCTGCCGGTTCAACATGGAGATAGTGAATACTTGTCATGGCTGCACGCATCTCTCGCTTAATTACGCTTCTGCTGACGCTGTTTATCTGTCTGCAGGCGCACGCATCCCTCTTTTCTAATCCGGCGACCAGCCGCTTTGTGCCCGTTGATCAGGCGTTTACGTTTGACTTCGACCAGCAGGGCGCTCAGCTTAATCTGCACTGGAAAGTGAAATCGGGCTATTACCTCTATCGCCAGCAGATCCACATCACGCCGAAGAACGCGACCCTCGCGCCGCTGACGCTACCAGCTGGTCAGCCGCATGAGGATGAATTTTTTGGCAAAAGTGAGATCTATCCGCAGGACCTGACACTGCCTGTGATACTGCAACAGGCGGGCACCGGTGCCACGCTCAGCGTGACATATCAGGGTTGTGCCGCCGCCGGGTTCTGTTATCCCCCCGAGACACGCAGCGTACCGGTGAGTGCGGTAGCAGCCAGCAGCGCACCTGCGCCGGTCAGTTCGCAGCCCGCACCCGCTAATCCGCTGCCCTTTTCCCCGCTCTGGGCGCTGTTGATCGGCATCGGCGTGGCATTTACGCCCTGTGTGCTGCCGATGTATCCGCTGATCTCCGGCATTATCCTGGGCGGAAATCGCCACTATTCGCTTGGCCGGCTATTTGCGCTGGCGATGGTTTATGTTCAGGGAATGGCGCTGACCTATACGCTGCTGGGCCTGGTGGTGGCGGCTGCGGGCCTGCGTTTTCAGGCCGCGTTGCAGCACCCATACGTGCTGTTGACGCTCTCTGTGCTGTTTATCGTGCTGGCCCTGTCAATGTTTGGCCTGTTTACGCTGCAGCTGCCCTCAAGCCTGCAAACCCGTCTGACGCTGTGGAGCAATCGTCAGCAGGGGGGATCGCTGCCCGGCGTCTTTCTGATGGGCGCGCTGGCCGGCTTGATCTGCTCGCCCTGCACCACTGCCCCGCTTAGCGCTATTTTGCTTTATATCGCGCAGAGCGGAAATCTGTGGGCCGGTGCCGGGACGCTGTGGCTCTACGCGGTCGGCATGGGATTACCGCTGATCGCTGTAACCCTGTCTGGAAATCGACTGCTGCCGAAAAGCGGTCCGTGGATGCAAACCGTCAAAGAGGGCTTTGGTTTTGTCATCCTGGCGTTGCCAGTCTTCCTGCTTGAGCGGGTACTGGGCGACGTGTGGGGATTGCGACTCTGGAGTCTGCTTGGCGTGGCGTTCTTTGGCTGGGCGTTCAGCGTCAGCCTGCGTGCCAGCAGCGGTAAGTGGCGCGTGGTGCAGATTGTCATGCTGGCTGCGGCGTTAATCAGCGCACGTCCGTTACAGGACTGGGCATTTGGCGGTCAGGCGGTACAGCATGCTGTGGCACCGCTGCCTTTCCAGTCCCTCCAGACGCCGCAACAACTCGCTAGCGCGCTGCAGCAGGCACATGGTCGCATCACTATGGTCGATCTCTACGCAGACTGGTGCGTCGCCTGCAAGGAGTTTGAAAAATATACCTTTAGTGATAGCGCCGTGCGCGATAGCCTGAGCAAGGTACAGCTACTACAGGCTAACGTCACAGCCAACAGCGCCAGCGACAACGCGCTGTTGCAGCACCTTCGGGTGCTGGGCTTACCGACCATTTTTTTCTTTGATGCGCAGGGCCGTGAAATCCCCGACTCGCGCATCACCGGGTTTCTCAATGCCGCCGATTTCCAGGCGCATTTGCAGAAACTTACCCCATAAACAACACTGGACAGGTCATTGCCCGGCGAAATTGCCGGGCCTGCATACCAGAGGAGAGTCACTTGCAGCGTGAACAGATACTCGAGCATGCATTGAATGTGCTTGAACAGAACGGCCTCGCCGCCACCCTCTCATTGGAAACCCTGGCGGGAGAGACTGAATTAACGCTTGATCGGCTTCAGCAGTTCTGGCCCGATCGCGACGCGCTGCTTTATGATGCGCTCCGCTATCACGGCCAGCAGATTGAAACCTGGCGCCGTCAGATTCTGCTGGATGAATCTCTGTCGCCGGATCAGAAACTGATGGCACGCTATGAAGTCCTGAGTGAGCAGGTCAGCAAAGGCCGTTTCCCGGGCTGCCTGTTTATCGCCGCCTGTAGCTTCTACCCTCAGCCCGATCAGCCCATCCATCAACTGGCCGAGCAGCAGAAACGCGGCTCATGGCAGTTCACCCATGACATTCTGGTGCAACAGGAGCTGGATAACCCAGGTATGGTGGCCGATCAGATGGAACTGATCCTTGAAGGTTGTCTGAGCAGGCTACTGGTGAAGCGTAATGTGCAGGATGTCGCCACCGCTCAGCGGCTGGCGGAGGATGTCTACAGCATCGCGCTGTGCCGCAAAAATGGCGCGCTGGCCTGAGGTTTTAACCGCTTTGACTGAAATTCAGGCAATCAGTCACGTTTCTTGGGGTTTTTTAGTGAAAGCCGTTGACGACCCGCGGCCTTTACGGTTTAATGCGCCCCGTTGCCCGAATAGCTCAGTCGGTAGAGCAGGGGATTGAAAATCCCCGTGTCCCTGGTTCGATTCCGGGTTCGGGCACCACAATTTAAAGAAACCCGCCTCTGGCGGGTTTTTTGCGTTCTGGAGCGAACCCGTTATCGAAGGTTCGATATACTCGCCACATCCTGTGGCTCGCCCTCCGGGTCGCGCAGGCGCGCGAGGCAAAAATGCTCCCGGCATTTTTGTCCGGGTTCGGGCACCACAATTTAAAGAAACCCGCCTCTGGCGGGTTTTTTGCGTTCTGGAGCGCCAGATTCTACACCTCAGCAATACTTTTTTATGCCACTCATCTTCGCTAAAGCCGATCCGCATTTCGTGCCTGACTCCGTTTGATGGTCAGTGATCTCTGGTGGTGGGTCAGATCGCCCGCCATATTTCTTTGGGTAAACGGATGAATTAACGAGTTTCTCCCGCGCTTACTCTTTAGCGGTCTGTTTAATTGCCGCATAGCGGGCTATCAATTGTTTCAGGTGCATCTCCAGTTGAACTCTGGCTGTGACAGGTAACGGTAAAACGGCAGGATTTGCGGACAACTCGCGCAGTTGCTCCTCAGCCGGTATGGATCGATTAAATGACTGCATTGAGGAAAAGACCACTGACTTCAGCTCACTCACCGTCATATATTTTCCCTTCTTCTCATCCAGCCCGTTTAGCCTGTCACTCAATTTCTGTAGCGTCGTCACCCAGTACGCCGTTCATACCCAACCAGAAAGGACCGTCGCCGAGCGGTGGAGCGGCCAGCAGATGAGTCCGGGTGGTCAGGGTGATTTTTGCCTTAAAACGCCAGCCAAGATAAACGCGCAGCATCACCAGAAAATCCTGATACAGCAGGCCATCCGGCTTCCAGCTTTGCGACTCCTGCTCATTATCTGTGGACAGAGCAATCAGCAACTGGCTGTTGGCATCCATCGCCTCTTCGCCAAGCGGCGTGTTACTGTCCAGCAGAAAATCGTTAACCGTAGTCCAGGTCAGCATGGTTCCCGGCTTGTAAGTGTCTCCCGGCCAGCGAAAGCTTTGCCAGTCAGCCATCTGGTTGAAATAGTACAGCTTTTGTCCATCAATGGTCAGTTGAGTTTCCACTACCTGAGGTGCCGGACGTGCCTGAAGTTCGAAGCTGATATCCCGCCAGCACTGGCGGTAGCGCACCGGACGCTCGGCCACCTCATCAGGTTTAAGGCAGTTACCGCCATTCGCGCGCATCAGCGGAAGAGCCAGAACGACCACCACGTCCTGTGATTCATCCTCAAGTGCCAGTACCGGTGGCAGATCGTCAGCATTATCCGTGTCGATAAGCGTGCCGTCCGGGAACCGAAGGTGCAGATGGCGGGCCTGCAGTCGGCCCAGCCTCAGCGTTTCTGATTCAAAAGCGACATTTATCACGCCCCAGGGGTGTGATAACCCCATTCGGGCGATACCTTCGGCAGACCAGGCCGCATACGCGACCTGTTGCTGGAAGTGCTGGGGAGAGACCATCACGCCTCTTCCCCATAACGGCTGTTCCGTTCTCATTGGCTTCCTGCCTTAGCTTACGATTTTGCCTTCGGCATCCGGGAAACCAGTGACAGGTTGACGTCCATCCCTTCCACCTGAAAATGCGGCACCGCATACAGCTTCACGCGGAAGAAGCCCGGGTTATCCTCAATGTCTTCCACCACCACTTTCGCATCGCGCAGCGGGTGTGAGGCCTGCAGCTCGTCGCCCGGATCGGTCATCTCCGTGACCAGACTGCGCACCCAGGTATTGAGCTCCAGCTCCAGCAGCCGGCGGTCTTTGGTGGTGCCGATGTTTTCGCGCTGGATCAGCTTCAGGTAGTGGGCAATACGCGACAGCAGGAAGATGTACGGCAGACGGGCATTGATGCGGCTGTTAGCCGTCGCATCGGCGGTGTCATACAGGGTCGGCTTCTGCGTGGAGTTTGCCGAGAAGAAGCAGGAGTAATCGCGGTTCTTATAGTAAGAGAGCGGAATGAAGCCCAGGTTTGCGAACTCAAATTCGCGGGTTTCCGGGATCATCACCTCTGACGGGATCTTCACCTGATTACCCGTACCCAGATCGTACAGATGAATCGGCAGGTCCTGAACGGCGCCCCCGGCCTGCGGGCCACGGATCTGCACACACCAGCCGTTGCTGATGAAGCTGCGCACCATGTTGGACGCAAAGGCAAACGCGGCGCTGGTCCACAGGTATTTGTCGTGATCCGGGCCTTTCACTTCCTCCACGTAGCTGAAGCTGCGCACCGGCACGGTGTCCGGGCCGTACGGCAGCCGGCCCAGCACGCGCGGCATCACCAGACCGATGTAGCGGGCATCGTCCGTCTCGCGGAACGATTTCCACTTGATGTATTCGGCGCGGTCAAAGTAGTTGCCGATGTCCCTGATGGCCGCCACCTCCTCCATGCTCTCTTTCAGGAAGAATTTCGGGCCGGCAGAGCCGATAAACGGCATGTGCGCGGCGGCAGACACTTTGGAAATACTGCGCAGCAGGGCGACATCCTGCGCAGACGCATCAAATTCGTAAGCGGAAATCAGCGCGGCAACCGGCTCCCCGCCCGGCGTGTCATACTCATCGATATAGGTGTGTTTATAGAGGCCGCTCTGGATGATTTCCGGGCTGTCTTCGAAGTCCTGACGCAGGTCTTCTTTGGACATATCCAGCAGCTCAATCTTCACGTTCTGGCGGAAATCGGTTTTGTCGACAAGGGATTTGACGCCGCGCCACAGGCTCTCTGTTGCCTGAAAGGCCTCATGGTGCATGACGGCGTCAAGCTGGCGGCTAATCTGCCAGTCCAGCTCCGCGATATGGTGGTCAATCAGGTGTTTGTCGAGTTTTTCAACCTTTGAGCCCGCCTTGGTCAGGCACTCCAGAAAAACCTGCATGCCCGCCGTCAGCCGCTCGTCCGCCGTGGCCTCCGACATCGCCTGCGCGTCCTGCCAGGTGTCCAGCGCACTCAGCGCGGCGACCGGCGTCAGATTGATTTTTTCAAACAGCGAGGCATAAATCCCGCCGGCTGCAGGACGTTCCTGCACCACACCTTCGCCAGCCGCGGCACTGCCGTTTTGTACAGACATCAGCATCTTCCTTATTAATCCGTTAAATCGTTATGGCTGTTCAGGGGCCAGGGCTGAAAGTTCGGCTCTGAGCTCTGCGCTTAGCGCCGGGTCGAGCAGGATGTTTTCCAGTGCTTTGCGGAACGTCTGGTTGTCCAGCAGGTTCGCCTTTAAATCACGCAGTAAACTTCGCATGGAAAGCATGGCTTTCAGCTGGGGAATCTGGCGGGAGACCTGCTCCGGGGTGAAATCCTTCATGCTACGGAAGGTCAGGCTGATGTTGTCTTCGCTGCCGTCACCGGCCAGCGTGTTTTTAACCGTCAGGTTTACTTTCGGGGAATATTCAGAAAGCACGGCGTCAAAGTTATTTTTATTCAGGTTAATTTTTTTGCGCTCGGACAGGGGCGCAGACGCCTGACCGTTACTGAAGTCGCCCGCCACCAGTAATTTCAGCGGGAGCTCGGTTTTTTTGCCTGCGCCTCCCGTGTGCAAATCAAGTTTTAAATTAATGCGCGCTTTGGGTATTTCGGACTGAAAGGAAGAGTCAGACATGGTTGTCCCTGTTCTATGAATTGACAGAAGCGGTCAGTGCCAGTGAGAAATAAACGGAAAAGTAAGACCCGGCCAGAACAGCTTCACGTTTCACGTCATCCGACGTAAATCAGAAATCCGGAATTAAAAGCGGGCGCATTCCCTTCACCAGCATGTCGACACGGTATTTCTGAGTCATTTGTCTGAAATGAAAAATTCAGATAAAACCCAGTAGGCGGAGTGTAGGAACGTTGAATGCCTGAGCGTAAACGGAAAGATGTAACAGAATATTACCGATGCTGATTTTAACAAGCCCGAATCATCATGATGATTTATAAGAATTTTCCTGCGAATCCCGATAAGGTCTTACAGAATAAGGGTGTGCAGTAAGCGGCTGATTTACATTAATCACTAAGCAGTACGATTTTCCATCAGTTGCGCGAAATATCTGATTTATGGCTTTATTCAATAAACGGGAAGCAGGAGAAGATAAATATTTAAAAAAACAAACAGCATTTACTGTGTTTCAATAAAAATTAATCGTTTGGTTATATCGGTGTTATTTATTTTGCGGAACTAAAATGACAACGCTGGTTAACAGATTGTTTCCGGAATAGTGAAATGACGCGTGCAATGACACGATATGAATGAGGGGGAAATAGAAATCACGTCTGCGACCTGCACATGTTAGCCGCTGCTGAATAAACATGAGCAGGAACAACAATCGTTCGGATGCAGACAGAGTGAGTCAGACAATGATGAGATGTGCAGCGTTTAACAGAATTATTTAATGCTCCGGCGGTCATGCGTCCAGGTACTATATCTCTGCACAGGTAATCGGATTTCTGGAACCCCTCATGCTCTGCTGCTTACTTTTCCTGTCAGCCATCGTTCCGGGCTTTAAGTAAATTAACCGGCCAATACGGGCTGTCTGGCCCATATCCAACCGGTTTATGCTCAGTCACAGGAGATAGCGCTTAACTTTATACCGCAGCCGTAAAGTCTGCTCGCTCACGTTATATTCGCTTCAGCACGCCACCCACACCGCTCCGGCGTCCGCTGATTTCACGCACTGCGCCACCCAGCGCACGCCCGCTAATCCGGCATGCACATCGGGATACCAGAAATCCTTCAGAAAGGCAGAGTCGTGGCGATCGGTCGCATCCATTGCCAGTGCGAAGCGACGATAAAGATTCGACCAGGCTTCAAATAATCCCTCGGTGTGCCCTCCGCCAATGCGGTCCTCTTCCAGCGCACGCGGGCTGAGATAGCCCATGCCGCGCTCCAGAATCCGCACGGGTTCGCCCTGCACTTCGTATCGCAGCTGGTTTGGCTGCTCATCCCACCACTCCAGACTGGCCTTCGATCCGACCACGCGGATCTTCTGCCCATGCATCGATCCGGCATTTACCGCCGACGCCCAGAGCGTGCCGACCGCGCCGTTGTCATACTCCATCATCACAAAGGCGTTATCCTCCAGTGGTGCACGCGACGTGACAAAGCTCTGGCGGGAACAGAGCAGACGCGTCACTTTTAACTGCGGCAACATCGTTTCAGCGATAAATAGCGGATGCGTCGCCAGATCGCCTAACACGTAACTCGGGCCAACAAAACGCGGATCGACCCGCCAGCGGGTGCTTTCACTCTGTAGCTCCACCGCTTCATTATGGAAGCCATGAGCAAACTGCATATTCACGATGCGGATCTCTCCCAGGGCCCCTTCGGCAATCATCTCTCTGGCCTGATGAACCAACTGATGCCCGGCATAACCATAAGTGACGCCAATAATTTTCTGCTTCTCACGACTTAGCTGCTCCAGCTCATCGGCCTCTTCGACCGTAAAACAGAGCGGCTTCTCGCATACAACATGTAGCCCGGCATTGAGTGCCGCCCGACAGATGGCGAAATGGGTATTGTTAAGTGTGGCGATCGACACCGCTTCTATGCCATCTTCGCGCCCTGCTTCCCCGGCGAACAGGCTGGCATAATCGGGATAACAGCGTTCAGGTGCCACACCCAGCGCCTGACCGAACTCGCGCCCACGTACCGCATCAAGATCAAACGCGCCCGCCAGCAGCACAAAGTTACCGTCACGCTGTGCCGCCGAACGATGGATATATCCAATCTGACTGGTGCCGCCGCCACCGATCATGCCCCAGCGCAGTGAGCGATTAGCCGCTTTTTTACCGTTAATCATGCTGTTGTCCTCAGAATCCGGTTGATCGGAGATAGTCCAGGCTGGCTTTAACATCCCGCAGGCTGGTGTCGGCATGGCGCGGATCACGCTCCTGTTCGATGGTGATCCAGCCCTGATAATTACGCTCAGTCAGCAGCCTACGCACCGCCGGATAGTCGATTGCGCCCTGCCCGAGCGGACACATCACGCCCTGTGCGCAGGCGGTGAAAAAGTCGAGTCCGCGAGAGAGCGCGTCACGCCAGATCTGCTGATTGACGTCTTTAAAATGAAGGTAATCGATGCGCGACCAGTACTGTTCCAGCGACGCCACCGGATCCATGCCGGCGTAATAGAGATGGCCCGTATCCAGGCATAAACCAGCGACCTCATGCGGAATGTCAGAGACCAGCTGCGCCAGCTCATAGGCAAACTCTATGCAGCCACCCGCATGCGGATGGATCACTGGCCGCACGCCATACTCCTGCCAGGCAATCTCGCTCAGAATAGTGATGTGCTGCATCATGCACTGCCAGTCATCCGCGGAAAGGCGTGGCGCTTTTTCTGACTGACCCGCATATTTCGCCCGCTCCGGATTGCCGAAGTCGATGATCACCAGATAAGGCGCGCTGGCTCCAGGTGTTCTGGCGGCTGTCGGCACGCTGGCGAGCGTGCGACACAAATTGTGAGTCAGCGTCACCAGCGCCGGAAAATGCGCCTCACTGACTAAATCATCAAAAATCGTCCCCGCCACCAGCGAAAGCGAGTGGGCATTAAGCTGCCGGGTCAGCTCATCGGCATTCACTGGCAGATAACCCCAGGGGCCGAGTTCGATGCTGGGGTAGCCAGCCTGCGCGGCCTCGGTCAGGACTTTGTGAAACGGCGGTAGCCAGGGATTAGCGGGATCATCCACGCCCCAGCTACAGGGCGCATTAGCAATATGAAAGGTCATGATATCTGCCTGTGCAGTGAGAACTGCGGGCAGTATCAAATAAAAATTTCATCCTGGACAACAATGAAAGTTTCATTTTTTGATAGAGATCGCGTTTAAAAATTGCGATAAATGATAGATTACTATCAAACATAGGCTAACCTGCTCTTTTTACAGGTTTTCACGCGTCACGATCTCAAACGGAACGGTGACCTGCGCAAAATGGTCGTGCTGCTCCGATCGGCTGTGGAGACAGGTATGTATGACCGCCTCTGCCATGGCATCAAGGCGATGACGCAGCATCAGCGTGATGGTGCCGTCAATCAGCGCCAGTTCATCACCCGGCAGCGGACCGTGGCACAGCAGATCGATCTCCCGGCGCCCGCTCTCACGCAGCGCCCGCACCACACCCTCTATGCCGCCGCAGGGCGCATAAATCATCACCAGATCATCATGGGTCTCCAGCAATTGGCGGGTTGCCTGATAGCCACCCTCTGACGACTCATAAGTCTTTAACGGTTCCAGTACCCGCTGACTGATGCCCGACTCACGCAGATAGGAGCGAAAACTGATCTCGCTGCTCTCCTGGCAGGTAAAGCGGTGATCGCCCAGCAGTACTCCGACGCATCCCGGCTTACGCAGCAGATGCTGCGCCATCCATGCGGCAGTGCGCCCCGCTTTTTGATTATCAATGCCGATAAACCCCGCATGCTCACAGGGCGAGAAATCGGAGAACAGCGCGTAGACTCGTACACCCAGTCGTGACACATCCTGAATGGCGTGACGAATCAGCGGATGGTCCAGCGCCACCAGCGCAATCACATCGCTGCGCTGAGCCAGCTGACGCAGCGACTGCGCCACCGCGTCCACTTCGTGAATGTCATGCCAGCAGAATTCAGGTTCGCGGCCCTGTGGCTGCTGCATCTTAAGCTGCTGATTCAGCGCTTCGCCCAGTTGCTGATAAAATGAATAGCGGGCAGGCAGCAGGATAAAGCTCACGCGCAGTGGAGCCTCAGCCAGCGTCGGGATGGCCTGACTGTGTGCCTGCGTCAGGCGATAACCCAGCTCGCGCGCCGCCGCCAGCACCTTCTGCTCAGTCACGCTGCGAACCGGCGCACGGCGGTTCAGCACCCGGTCTACCGTCGCCACACCCACGCCCGCCGCCTGCGCGATCGCGGTCATCGTCACTTTAGACATTATCCTTCTCCCTGCTGCTATCGGTAGCGTTAGCTGACGGCTACGCTTTTAGATTCTGTTAAATAAGCCATCAACACTTTATCGTGACACGGCCATTTCCTCTCATTTTTTTGATAGAAAATCAGTGCTAACCTTGATCACCCTCGCAAAATGAAACATTCATTTCTTTCTGCATTCTCTTCAAAACATCTATTTGCTAAAACGGATAAAAATCCCACACCGATTCGGTTGATGGGATCACATCATTAAAAGGTTAGAGCGACGACGGCGGGCTTTCTATAGTGGAGTCCTGAGCACCACCTGCCCGTACGTAAAAAAGGAAAAGCTATGTTCCCTTCAACGCTTCCGGCTCCACGCATAACGGATGCCAGCCAGGTTCCGCGTCTGCGCTGGGGCATTATCGGGCCGGGCTGGATAGCCGATCATTTTGCCCATGCTCTACGTCGGCATACCCGGCAGCAGATCACGGCAGTCGCCGCACGTGACCCGGTAAAAGCACAGGCCTTTGCTGACAAATGGGCAATCGGCCATGCCACAGGCAGCCTGGATGCGCTGCTGGCGCGGGAGGATGTTGATGCGGTCTATATCGCTACGCCTCACAACCACCATTTCCCCGACGGTCTGCGCGCGATTGCCGCCGGAAAGTCTCTGCTGATTGAAAAGCCGCTGGCACTGAATGCGCAGCAGGCAACGCAGCTTAAACAGGCCGCCGCTGCCGCGAACCTGCTCTGCATGGAGGCGATGTGGTGCAACTTCACGCCGAAGTATGACGTTATTCGTCAGTTGCTGGAGGATGGCGTACCCGGTGAGGTCCACACCCTGATTGCCGATCATGGTGAGTTTTTCACGCCGGATCATCGCATTTTCAATGCCGATCTGGCGGGCGGCCCAATGCTTGACCTCGGCAGTTATCTGGTGGCGCTGAGTGTGTTTGTGGGCGGCGGTGCGCCTGAAACGATCGTCGCCCGTGGTCAGCCCGTCCCGAATGGCCGCGTTAACGGTCAGACGTCGATGCTGTTTACCCATCGGCACGGCATGCAATCGGTGCTGAATACCACGCTGTTCAGCAACACGCCAGGCGGTGCGGTGATCGCCGGTCGCGACGCCACGCTGGAGCTGGCGGGCCAGTTCTATGCGCCTGGTGACTTTACCCTGACCTCCAGCGACCGGCGTCACCGCCTGCAATGGCAGGAACCCACTAATCGGTATGAACAGCTCAGCCATGAAATTAACCACTTCGCCTGGTGTATCGGCCAGAACCTGACCGACTCCCCTGTCCATTCGCTTGACCAGGCGATTATCACCCTGGCTGCGATGGACAACGTCAGGCAGCAGATTGGCATCACCTTCAATGAAGAACAGCAACTTTAATGTGCCCGGAGCAGAAAGATGAAAATCGCTTTTGATGTGGATGTAATCAAAGATTTAGGCATCACCCGTATGGTTCATCAGGTGGCCGACTGGGGATACAAATATATCGAACAGTCGCCACATCCGCAGATCAACCCGTTTTATAAACATCCTAAAGCCAGCCGTGAAATCATCACCGAGTACAAAAATGCGTTAAGCGCCACCGGGCTGGAGATCTCCTCGTTTATCGTTGTTTACCGATGGTCAGGTCCGGATGAGCTGCGCCGTCAGGCAGCGGTGAAGAACTGGAAGCGGATGATTGAGATTGCGGTTGAGATGGGTGTGCAGGTGATTAACACCGAACTCTCCGGCACCCCTAACGAACCGGAAATCTGTGAAGAGATGTTCTATCGCTCAATGGAAGAGCTGTTGCCGATCATCGAACGTGAAGGCATCCGCGTCGAAATTCAGGCGCATCCGTGGGATTTCTGCGAAGAGAACAACGAAACCGTGGATATCGTGAAGTCGTTCCGCAGCGATAACGTAAAGTATATCTACAGCGCGCCACACACTTTCTTCTATGACAAAGGCAAAGGGGATGTGAAACCGATGCTGGAGTACGCGGGTGACGATCTGTCGCACATGCTGATCGCCGATACCATGAACCATACAAAACACTGTCGCTATATCGTTAACCCGCCAGGCGTGGATGCCACCATCCACCAGCATGTTGGCGTGGGCGAAGGCGAAGTGGACTTCGATACCCTGTTCAAAACGCTGCGCGACACCGGCTTTGCTACCCGCACCCATAAAGTCGGCGGTGAACCGATCATCGCAGCGTCTCTGTTTGGCTATCCGGAAAAGATGAAAGTTCAGGCGATTGAAACCCGCGAACTGATTGAGCGCGAACTGCTGTAACCGACCTGCCGTGCAGTCATGGCTGGCTGCACGGTAATGTCTGTTCAGGACAACAAACGCCCCGCCTGACACACTTTTATTCACTTTTCTCTGATGCCGCGACCCGCCTGAGCTCGCCCCGTTTTAGCACACCCTCGCACAGCCAGCAGAGTTAAACCCCCTTTGCAGCACCTGCTACACTCCAGACCAATACCACACCATAAGGCGAACTTTCATTATGTCGGAAAATGCATATCAGCCCGCAAAAGTCTGGACCTGGGACCCTGAAGCCAAAGGTAACGGCGCGAAAACTAATCGTCCGTTTGCAGGTCCCACCCATGAAAAAGCGTTGCCGGTCGGTAAACATCCTTTACAGCTCTATTCGCTCGGCACGCCTAACGGCCAGAAAGTCACCATCCTGCTGGAAGAGCTGCTGGCACTTAACGTCAACGATGCTGAATATGATGCCTGGCTGATCCGTATCGGCGAAGGTGATCAGTTCTCCAGCGGTTTTGTCGATGTGAACCCGAACTCGAAAATCCCTGCGCTGAGCGACCACTCCGCAACGCCGCCGATTCGGGTATTTGAATCCGGCAATATCCTGCTCTATCTGGCGGAAAAGTTTGGCTACTTCCTGCCGAAAGATATCGCTGGCCGTACTGAAACCCTGAACTGGCTGTTCTGGCTGCAGGGCTCAGCGCCTTATCTCGGCGGCGGTTTCGGTCATTTCTATCACTACGCGCCAGAAAAAATTGAGTACGCCATCAACCGCTTCACACTGGAAGCGAAGCGTCAGTTTGATGTGCTGGATCGTCGGCTGGCTGATAACCGCTATCTGGCGGGTGATGACTACACCATCGCTGACATCGCCACCTGGCCGTGGTACGGCAACATGGTGCTGAATGACCAGTATGGCGCAGCCGAATTCCTGGATGTGCAGTCCTATAAAAATGTGGTGCGCTGGGCGAAAGAGATCGCACAGCGTCCTGCCGTTATTCGTGGCCGCAAGGTCAACCGCGTCATGGGCGACCCGGCCGATCAGCTGCATGAGCGTCATGATGCGGCTGACTTCGATACCGAAACCCAGGATAAAAAAGCGTAAGGAGAGACCTGTGAGTGCATACGTTGTATTTATTCGTGATAACACCCTGAACCAGGACGAAATGGCGATCTACGCCGAGAAAGCGGGCCAGGCGCGCGGCGATCATCAGATCAATCCTCTCGCCTTTTATGGCGAGCTGGAAACGCTGGAAGGTCAGGAAGCAGAAGGTGTGGTAATTCTGGAATTCGCGAGCCGTGAAGAAGCACATGCATGGTATGACAGCCCGGAATATCAGGCTGCCAAAGCGCACCGTCTGAAAGGCGCGAACTATCGCGTGGTGCTGGTCGAGGGTGTGGCTAAGTAAGATTTCAGGCGGCAGCGATGCCGCCTTTTTTATTGCAGCGTGATACGCGCCACGCCATCCAGAAGCCGATGGCTGTGGTCGTCATTGAAGCCCTGCTTCAGAGTCACATACAGTGTCTGGCCGTCCGGTGAGACCAGCAGGCTTTCTGGATGCCCCTCAAACGACCAGCTGTTTTTCACTTCATACGTGGTGCCATCCAGCTGCAGCACCTTCTTCGATTCGCGCTGGCTGATATAAATCTCATTGCGCTTACCGTTAAACTTAATCCCCACTGAATCGCCTGGATCAAGACGCTGAATCACCTTGCCGCTGCGCTCATCAAACACCAGGATATTTTTCTCTTTGGCGTTATCCGTGACAAACAGGCGACCGGTTGCCGGATCTTCTGCCATATTCAGGAACTGAGTGTCCTGTCCATCACCTGCCGTCAGGCGCTGCTCGATTTTGTGATTGCGCGGATTGATCACCAGGATTTCACCACTGCCGTTCGCCGCATAAATGCGATCGCTGACTGGCGAGAAGATAATGCCTGTGACACCTTTGCCAGCATTTTTAATCCGGGCTTTCAGCGTCAGGGTTTTCGCATCAACGACCCAGATCACGCCAGGTTCGTCTGCGCCGCCGACATAGAGCAGCCCGTCATGCAGAAAGATCTCGCGGGTTTTCACCGGCGATCCTTTCTCATTCTTCTCGTCAAACATCAGGCGCTTCAGCACGTTGCCGGTATCGGGATCGATCTTAGCGATGCCACCATCCACTGATTGGGTGGTGTAAAGCGCGCTGCCATCCTGTCCACTGCTCAGACCCGCATTTTTCAGATCGTAATGCCCCGCCCCGGTGCTTTGCAGTGTGGTGCCATCAAGACGATAGATCATGCCGCCACTGATATCCTTGCCCTCGGGCGCACTGGCCACATAGAGCGTATTTTTGGCGGGCAGATACGCCATCTCATATAATCCGTCGCCCAGCTCGCGCTGAATCAGATTATCGGGGCTGGAGGGCTGCATCACCATCAGCGCATTGCCATCCACTTTTTTTGCTCTCATCTGGCACGCCGTCAGGCTGAAGGTGGTGACTATCGCCAGTGCGAGTGCCGCTTTACGCGAGCTGAACAACGCTTTCATAGTTAAATCCCCTATCCATCTGCTGCTCCCGGCAGGCCGCAACACAGCGGGCAGGCAGGGAAGAAAAAGAATGAGAATCATACGCATCACTAAAAAGGGTGTAAACGCAACGGCACCCTGAAGCAACCGAATCAGCTTAATGCGGTATATTTATTGTCCACAGGCGATTTTCCGTGCCCGCCGCTCAATATAAAACCTCAACTAATCAACAACCTGAAGATTATTCTGCAAAAACGCCACAAACGCGGTAATACGAGCAGGAAGCTGGCGTTGCGCCTGCCAGACCGCAAAGATATCACCATCAGGTGCCTGCCAGTCCGGTAGCACCGGCAACAATTCGCCCGCAGCCAGGCTGTGTTGCGCATCCCACCAGGAACGCAGCAGAATGCCATGTCCATCCATCGCCAGCCGCATCGCTACTTCACCATCGTTGGTGATCAGGCTGCCGCGCACTTTCTGGCTGATGCTCTGTTCACCGCAGGTCATCCGCCACAGGGTAAAATCGCTGTCGTGCTGACGCAATAAAATGCAGTTGTGCTGCGCCAGATCGCGCACAGTGGCAGGCAGGCCGTGCCGGGCAGCATAGGCGGGCGAACAGCAGAGGATACGCGGATTGGTTCGCAGTTTGCGTGCCACCAGCCGCGAGTCAGGCGGCTCCCCAACGCGGATATCGATATCCATGTGCGCATCAAGAAAATTAAGCGGCTGGCTGCTGAGTTGTAACGACAGTGAGAGCTGCGGATGCAGCGCGGCAAAAGCCGAGACGCAGGGCGCGATATGGCGACGGCCAAAACCAAAGGAGGCGTTGATGTTGAGGGTGCCGCGCAGCTGGGCTGTTTCACCGCTGACCGCCTCTTCCAGCGCCGCAAGCTGATCCAGCAGCGGACGCGCGCCCGCCAGATAACGGCGGCCTTCCGGCGTCAGTTCCAGCCGGCGTGTGGTGCGGCGCAGCAATTGCACACCAAGGCGCTGCTCCAGCTGGCTCAGACGTTTGCTTACCGCTGCCAGTGACAGGCCCAGTTCGCGCGCCGCCGCAGTCAGACTATCCAGCGCGGCCAGGCGAACAAAGAAGGCTAAGTCATCAGTGGAGGTGCGGGATTCTCTACTTTGATTCAACAATGGATTGCCTTTCAGGCTCATTATTTCCCCGGAATCGACAGTTATACTGCGTACACAATTCGAACATCAACCGGAAAGGTGCCCTGTGACTGATAAAATCTACTCTATTGCTGTGATCCCTGGCGATGGCATCGGCAAAGAAGTGATGCCGGAAGGCGTCCGTGTAATGAATGCGGCTGCTGAGAAATTTAACATTCCGCTGCGCTGGGAGTGGTTCGATTACGCCAGCGCTGACTACTGGCAGCAGCATGGCAAAATGCTGCCTGACGACTGGTTTCCGCAGCTGAAAGCCTTTGACGCGATTTATTTTGGCGCGGTCGGCTGGCCCGATGTGGTGCCCGACCATGTTTCACTGTGGGGCTCGCTGCTACAGTTCCGCCGTGAGTTCGACCAGTACGTCAATCTGCGTCCGGTGCGACTGATGCCAGGGGTGAAAGCGCCGCTGGCAAACCGTCAGCCTGGCGACATCGACTTCTATGTGGTGCGTGAAAACACCGAAGGTGAATACTCCAGCGTGGGTGGCACCATGTTTCCTGGCACCGACCGTGAAGTGGTGATTCAGGAGACGGTGATGACGCGCACTGGTGTTGACCGCATCCTGAAGTTTGCTTATCAGCTGGCGCAGAGCCGGCCGAAGAAGCACATGACCTCCGCCACCAAATCCAACGGCATCGCTATCACCATGCCTTACTGGGACAGCCGCGTCGAAGCGATGTCCGGCCAGTTCCCCGAGGTTCGCGTCGACAAGTATCATATTGATATTCTTACCGCCAACTTCGTGCTGCACCCGGACTGGTTTGATGTAGTGGTGGCCAGCAACCTGTTTGGGGATATCCTCTCCGATCTCGGCCCGGCCTGTACCGGCACCATTGGCATTGCGCCCTCCGCCAATATTAACCCGGAAGGCCTGTTTCCCAGCCTGTTTGAGCCGGTTCACGGTTCTGCGCCGGATATCGCAGGCAAAGGCATCGCCAATCCTATCGGGCAGATCTGGTGTGGGGCGATGATGCTGGAGCATCTCGGCTACAAAGCGGCGGGTGATGCGGTGTTAAATGCAATTGAACGTACGCTGGCGGCGGGAGAGCATCTGACGCGCGACCTCGGCGGCAACGCCAGCACCGAAGAGCTCGGCGCGGCCATCGCCGCCGCGCTGTAAATCAGTCCGGCAACTGCACCACGCATTCAGCATGCCAGCCTGGCGGTAACGGCGCGGGCCTGTTGATCACCAGGTTGTGCAGTTGCAGGTTCTCTACCCCGCGCGCAAACAGGCCCGGCAAACCGCCGGGATAGCGCTCTACGCCAAAGGCTTCACCGGTTTTCGGGTCAAGTTTGTAGGCGTTATCCAGCCCCATGCCGGTCGGTGAGTCGGGGTTACAGGGTGGTCGCACGTCATAGTGTCCCTGCGTCATCGGCGACACGGTCTGCCGCATCTGAAGCTGGCTGATAACCACATCGCGTATCCAGCCCGGTTCTGCCGCATGCAGGTTAACCGCCCCTTCTGCTACACCTGTCATGTTGCTGAACTGCACCTGCTCAACGATGCCAGGCGTGATGGCAGGATCGCGGCGGCGCACCGAAATATGCAGCGGATCGGCTTTGCCCCAGTGACAGGGCGGCGCGTGGTGACAGGCAAAAGTCAGGTTACTGAACAGCAGACGGCGTATCGCACCGCCGTCACGCGACAGAATGCCGATGCCCCGGTTGGAATCAAAAATAGTGCAGCCGGTTACCGTGACATCTTCCACATCATCCCAGGTTTCGGTGCCGATTTTAAAGGCGCAGCTGTAACTGCGCAGCAGACAGTTGGTGATCATAATCTGCCGCGCCGGACGCCGCAGCGCGGCCGGTTTGTGGGTGGTTTTAATGCAGATAGCGTCATCGGCGGCACTGAGGTAGCTGTTGCTGACAAATACCGCCTCGCATCCGTCAATATCCAGCGCATCGGTATTCGGCATGGTCATGGCGTTGTCGATAGTGAGATGGTCGATATGCACATGGCGACAGCTCACCAGATGCACCGTCCACATCGGCGCCTGCACGATGGTAAAGGCGGTCAGCGTCACCTGCTCGCAATCTTCAAACACGATAATGCGCGGCCGGTCAGGACGCGGCAGGCGATAACCCTGCTCATCCCGCTCAGCGGCGAACCAGGCTTCACCCTCGCCATCGATGCGGCCAGTGCCGCTGATAGTGATATTGCGCTGGCCCAGCGCATAGAGCAGCACGTTATGGGACTTCTCAGCACAGCTGAGTGCCTGCACCGCCTGGTAGTCAGCCAGCCGCGGACTGGCGATCAGCACCGCACCCGCTTCCAGGTGCAGTTCAAAATCAGATGGCAGATTCAGGCAGCCGCTGCGATAACGCCCGGCAGGCAAGGTAAGACGCCCCCCGCCGGCCGCCGCAATCTGATCCATGGCGCGCTGCAGCACGGCCGTGTCCGGGGTTTCGCCATCGGCGACAGGATGAAAATCAGCAAGGGAAAGGTGCATCATGCGTCTCCCGCAGGATTGAGGAAGAGAAATTCCAGCACGACACGGCGCGGGAAACCTTTGTCTGGTCGCCAGTACGCCGTTTCGTGCGGGATATCACAAATTACTTCACGGCCCCTTCAGTGACGCCGCTGATAAACTTGCGCTGGAAAATCAGGAACACCACGATCAGCGGCATAATCACAATCATTGCGCCCGCCATCAGCACCGGAATGTCGATGGTGTTTTTGTTCTGGAAAAACATCATGCCAATCGGCAGCGTGCGCAGCTCATCCTTGTTGACCAGAATCAGTGGGATCAGAAACTCGTTCCAGGTCCAGATAAACAGCAGCAGCCCCAGCGTCGACAGCGTTGGCCAGATTGCCGGCACCAGAATGCCCCACAGAATTTTGACCCGCGACGCCCCATCCATCACCGCCGCTTCTACCAGCTCTTTCGGCACCTGCTGAAACGCGCTGGCGATCATCAGCGTGGTAAAGGGCAGCGACAGGGCGATTTGCGGCAGGATCAGCGCCAGATAGGTGTTGGTGAGCCCCATCCAGCGCAGCTCGTGATAGAGCGGAATGATAAAGGCTTCACTCGGCAGCACCATCCCCAGGGCCAGCATCGCCCCAATCACTTTTTTACCAGGGATCTTCAGCCAGGCGAAACCAAAACCAGCCAGAATACCCAGCAGCACGCTGAACAGTACGACCGGAATCACCACCAGCACCGAGTTGAGGAAGTAGACGTTAAAATGCCCCTGCTGCCACGCGGTCACGTAGTTTTTGAAATTCAGCGAGGCTGGCAGCGTGAAGATGCCCTGAAACAGCTCCATCTGGGTTTTAAACGAGGTCATCAGCGCCATCAGAAACGGCAGAATCGTCATCAGCGCTACGATCCAGATCAGCGCGCGTGAAATCACCGGCGTGCTTCGCATCAGTAACGCTCCTTTAAGGCCAGATGAATCAGATAGTTGATCCCTAAAACAATAATCATGCTGAACACCGCCACCGACGAGGCGTAGCCAAAGTAGTGCAGGTCAAAGCCCTGCTTATACATAAAGATGTTGGTGACCATGGTGGAGGTGCCTGGGCCGCCCTGCGTCATCACATAGACCAGGTCAAAGGCTTTCAGGCTGGCGATCACCGTCAGCAGCAGCGCAATCCGCAGCTCGGGCCGCAGGCCGGGCAGCGTAATACGCATAAATTTCTGACGGCGCGATGAGCCATCCAGATCGGCGGCTTCCAGCAGTGAGGGATCCATACGCTGCAGGCCTGCCATAAACAGCACCAGACAGAAGCCGAAGAAGTACCAGGTCGCGACCAGACCGACAGCGGGCAGCGCCCAGGTAAAATCACCCAGCCAGGAGAGCGCCAGCTGGGGCAATCCGATCGCGCGTAATATCTGGTCGATGGGGCCAAACGCCGGGTTATAGAGCCAGCGCCATACTACACCCAGCACCGCCATTGGCATGATATAGGGCAGGAAGAAGAGAATGCGCAGCACGCTACGTTCGTTATTGTTGCGCGTGTCATACAGAAAGCTGCAGAGCAGCAGGCCGACGCCAATCGGCAACAGGGTATAGAACAGCATCAGGATGGCGTTATTGCCCAGCGCAATCCAGAACACCGGATCGCTGAACATCCGCATGTAGTTGCTGATGCCACTAAACACCGGCAGTGAGGTGCCGTCCCATTCGGTAAAACTGATGCCCAGCGAGGCCAGCAGCGGGAAGAGCAGAAACACCGCATAGACCAGCACCGCAGGCAGAACATAGAGGAAATTACGCCAGCTGCTTAAATTCAACATAACCCTACTCGTGGTTCAGAACGATGCTCAGGCCCGGCTGTTCGCCGGGCCTCCGGCTTAATGCTTCAGGGTTTTCAGGTAACGCTGATAGTTGTTATCAAAATTCACCACCATCTGATCGGGGGTCTGACGACCCGCCAGCAGCAGCTGGACGTTCTGATTCAGCTCGGCGTTCATGGTCGGTGTTGCCCAGTCCACGTAGTGGCCTAAACCGTCGTAGTCGTTGAGCGTCAGCCAGACCTGATACGCTTCCGCCAGCAGCGGATTATCCGCTGGCATTTTGGCCGCTTTGTTCGTGCTGGCCGGCAGGAAGCCCACTTTCAGCCAGCGGTTCGCCATGGCATCAGAGACCATATAGTTGATGAACTTCGCTGCACCTTCCTGCTGATCTTTGCCTTTGGCGGTGCTGGTAATTGAGAACGCCAGATCGGTCCCGCCCACCATCAGCGGCTGTTTCACGCCTTCACCGGCAGGCATCGCGGCGAAGTGAATATCTTTGTTGTCTTTAAACTGGCCGAGATACCACGTGCCGCTGACCAGGAACGCAGCCTGACCGTTCTGGAACAGCGTCGCCGCATCGTCGTGACCAATGCCCTGGAAGCCAGGGAAGAAGTAGCCTTTGTCGGTCCAGCTCTTCATCATCGTGGCGGCATTGACCAGCTTGCTGTCTTTGAAGGTGCCGCCCACATCGTAAATCAGATTATCCAGCGTCTTGCGGTCATGGCTTTCAATCTGCGCCTGCCACAGCGTGCTAAGCAGTTGCTGGCCCATGTTGCCATCCAGCAGGCCGAGCATCATCGGCGCGGTGCCCTGCTGTTTCAGCTTCGCCATGGCACTCTCCAGCTCAGCCAGCGTTTTCGGCACCGCAATGCCCGCTTTGTCCAGCACCGCTTTGTTGTAATAGAGCCCGACCATTTCGCCCAGGCTGGCGATGCCATACAGCTTGCCGCTACCAAACTCGCCGCTGTCTGACCAGCGGTTACGTTTCAGAATCGAGTCCGGGAAGCGGGTAGTCCAGCCGTCGCTGGCGGCATAGCTATCGAGCGGCAGCAACAGCTTATCTTTAACCAGCGAACCCATATCGCCGCCGCCCTGGTTGACCTGGGCGATCTGCGGGCCATCACCGGCAGTCAGTGCCAGCTTCAGCGGAATACGGGTATCTTCAAAGGAGTGAACCGAGCGGTTAATCACGATGCCGGGATTCTGCTGTGAGAACTCTTTAATCCCTTCATCCACCGCAGCGGTCTGCTCAGGGTAGTTGTAGATATCCCACTCATTCAGAGTGACAGCAGCGTGGGCGGCATGAGAGACGCTGCCCGCCAGCAGGCCCGCTACCAGCAGCCGACCCACATTGCGAATTCGGAACGAACGAACGGAAGAAACAGACATTATGCTCACCTTCTTCAGACCAGGGTCGGCATCCTTTCATCTCACCGCCTGACATCCTGCAGGCTGCAGCCGCACACAAACGCACTCACTCATACTTACTTTAATAGAAAAATAAAGTCAAACAGCCTGCCGACCGAATTGTCAGGCTGTGAGCACGCGCAAATAAACAGTGACATGGCGTGAAAATCAGCACGCCGCGCTGGCATTTACACCATTAACCGTGGCGGCACGTCGCCAGCCACTTTTTCTGCAGCAGGAGATGCCAGAGGAATAATCGCAAAATAACGTCCTGATAAAACATATGAAAATCCTATCACGCTCACACTTTTCTCTTTTGACCGGCCGTGAATCTGCCGCCAGCCGCCCTGTTCCGGGCGTGTTGGCGATCACAGTTGTGCATCCCGATGCCGGTAAACATTGCCGAACCGCCTGCGTTAGTGCGATAAGGTAATTATTCTATCTTGAAAACTAAGTCCACTTTCATTAACGTAACTTTTACCTGCGGAGCTGTTCAATCCCTGACCGGTTCCCTCACTCACGAGAACTCACCATGGCGAATCAAGGTGTCATTCGTCCGGCCACACCGGCGGACTACCCGGCGCTCTACCGCATCTGCCTGGAAACAGCCGATGCGGGCGGCGATGCCCGCGCGCTCTACTCCGATCCTGACTATCCCGGCCAGCGTTTTGCCGTGCCCTATGCGCATTTTGCGCCGGACTTTGCTTTTGTACTGGAGCAGGACGGTGAGGTACAGGGTTACGTGGTCGCCGCGCCGGATACCCGCGCGTTTGAAGCGCAGCTTCAGGCCGAATGGTGGCCGCAGTTGCAGGAGAAATATCGCGATCGCAGCGCCAGTGCCCCGCTCGACAGCAAAGTGCTCGATTCGATACGCCATCCCGAGCAGGCCGCTGAGATCCTGGTGACGCAGTGGCCTGCTCATCTGCATATCAACCTGCTGCCGGCGGCACAGAAAGGCGGCTGGGGTCGCCGGATGATTGAGCATGAACTGGCGGCGCTCCGCGCTGCTGGCGTCAGTGGTGTTCATCTTGGCGTCAGCCTGCAGAACGAGCAGGTTTGTGCCTTCTATGCGCGCATGGGGTTTACCCCAATCATGCGCAGCAATGCCATCTACATGGGCCAGTTACTCTGAGTGAGGTAGCCGATGACCAGCCTGCGCTTGCAGAATGTGAAGAAGTCGTATGAACACGTCAATGTCATTCATGGCATCGATCTGACGATAAACAGTGGCGAATTTGTCGTGTTTGTTGGGCCATCTGGCTGCGGCAAGTCGACGCTGCTGCGGATGATCGCCGGGCTGGAGGAGATCAGCAGCGGGCAGTTGCTGATTGAGGAGCAGGACATGACACAGCAGCCCGCCACTGAGCGCGGCATTGCTATGGTGTTTCAGTCTTATGCGCTCTACCCCAACATGACGGTGCGCGGCAACCTGGCGTATCCGCTGGAGGTAATGAAAAAGTCCAAAGCGGAGATTAACGAGGCGATAGCCCAGACGGCCGCCCGCCTGCATCTCACCGAACTGCTCGACCGCCTGCCGCGTGCGCTCTCTGGCGGACAGCGACAGCGCGTGGCAATTGGCCGGGCGATTATCCGTCATCCGCGCATCTTCCTGTTTGATGAGCCACTCTCTAACCTTGATGCAGAGCTGCGCCTGCAGATGCGCATTGAGATTGCCCGGCTGCACGCCTCGCTTGGCAACACCATGATTTATGTCACCCACGATCAGCTGGAGGCAATGACGCTGGCTGACCGCATCGTGGTGCTGCGTCAGGGCCGCATTGAGCAGGTCGGTGCACCGCTGACGCTTTATCACGACCCGGATAATCTGTTTGTCGCCGGTTTTATCGGCTCACCAAAAATGAACTTTCTGCGGGCGGAAATCAGCGCCACGGGCGCGGGGGAAGTGCAACTGCGGGTGCCGGAACTGAAGATTGAGGGGCTGGTGCTGAAAATCGCCGCCGACTGCCGCGAGGGACAAACCGTCACGCTGGGCATTCGTCCTGAACATTTCCAGCCTGCCGCGCAGACGCCGGACGCATTGCGCTTTCACGGCGAGCTGGCTTATGGCGAGATGCTGGGTCATACCAACTATCTCTACCTGGATATCGGGCGTGAACAGATGCTGGTCGTGGAAGAGCGCGAGGCGACGACGCGCGAGCTCGGAACCCAGGTTGAACTGGGCTTTTCTGCCGCGCACTGCCTGCTGTTTGATGAGCAGGGACTGCGCCTGCGCTAAGAACGCGTGGAAACAAAAACGGGCGCCGCAGCGCCCGTTTTTTTATTTGAGAGATCACTCAGGTGACCGGCTCTTCATCGGCCTGCGCCGCCAGCAGATCAAGCAGCCGGTTGACGGCAAAACCCGCCGCACCCAGCGCCCACATCCGGTTCGATTCCGTCAGGAACTGCAGCGGCGTCATCTGTGGCGTCAGTTTAAGCCGGTAGGCCTGGAAGCTCTGAGTGATGTGATCGAGCAGAATGCGCGACGCCATGTGCGGCTCCATCGCCAGATAAACCACATCCGGATCGTAGGCCACTGACAGGTTCGCCAGCGAAATGCCCAGCTCACGTCCTGCTTCTTCCAGCACCGCCAGTACCTCAGGCGCAGGACGCTGATCCAGCGCCTGCAACGTGAGGCCTTCCACCGGTTCCTGCGCTGCAAGCCGCTGCAGAATGGCACGCGATGAGGCGACATCCTCCAGCAGACGCAGCGAGCCGTCCCCCACCAGCCCATTGCCAATCTCGCCCGCTTTGCCGTGACGACCACGGTAGAGTTGACGATTCAGGATGATGCCCGCACCAATCCCTTTGCCATAGGTGGCGATCACCGCCGACTGTGCATTGCCAAGCTGACCAAACACCAGCGCCGCCATTGCCATCGCGTTGGCGTCGTTCTCGATAAATACCGGCAGTGAGAAACGTTCTTCCAGCAGACGCGCAATCGGGACGTTGTCCCAGTCGAGCACTTTAGAGCGAATGCAGTAGCCATTTTCAGCATCCACCAGACCCGACAGTGCCAGACCAATCGCACCCACCCGCTTCTCCTCCACGCCGCGCAGGAATTTCGCCAGCGCATCGCCAAGCTGGCGGGGTGTCAGCGTGCCTGTGGGCATCTGCTGTTCGCCCAGCAGATTGCCGCTGAGATCGGTCATGACGATAAGATTACGTTCTGCATTGAGCTGAATGCCAATCACGCTGGCGCGATCGGGATTGAGGCCCAGCAGGGTTTTTGGCCGCCCCATTGATACGCGACGCAGCCCCAGCTCCTGCACAATCTCCTGCGCCAGCAGGCGATTAGTGGCCTGCGACACGGTCGACATGCTGAGTCCGCTTCGGACTTTCAGGTCTGACTGGCTGATCGGCGCATTTTCAACAATCAACCGCAGAATGCGCGCGGTTACGTTGGGAGCGGTCATAAGTTCCTCGGGTTATCTGGCGGAAGAAGCTCCGCCAGCGTCAGATCGGTAATCGGACAGGCGCCAGCTGCTGCACCAGTATCAGCGCGCCGCTCAGGGCATCGCCCTGCGGCGTCACCAGCCGGGCCTGAATATCGTCGTCCAGCCAGCGCTGAATCGGCGTGGCCAGGCCACCCATCAGCGCCACCCGCCCGCTGCTCAGCGCAATCAGACGGCGCACCATCAGGCCGATATCGGCGGCAGTCTGATGCAGCAGATCCTGAGCGTGACGATCGCCTGCGTCGGCGGCTGCAAAAATTCGCGGCACTACGCGGGCCCAGTCTGCAGGCGTCGCTGAGCGCGTCCAGAGCAGCATGGTTTCCGGGCTGTCGTCAAACTGCGTCATCAGCTGCTGTGTAAAGGCGCTCTGTGGAATGATCGCCTCATGGGCCAGCAGCGCCAGACGCAGTGCACGACGACCCAGCTCAGCACCCGATCCCTGATCAGAGAGGGCAAAGCCCCAGCCACCCAGCAATGTAAACTGCTCGCCATCCCACGCGGCTCCCTGACTGCCGGTGCCGATAATAAAGACAGCGCCCGGTGCGCCGGAATGTGCGCCCGCACAGGCGATTTCCACATCGCTGACCACCTGTAACGCCGCACAGGCAGGCTGCCAGCTGGCAAGCCTTGCCTGCACCGAGGCGACATTGGCCCCCGCTAATCCGGCAACCAGCGCGGTCTGCGCCAGAGCCTCCGGGGCTAATCCCGCGTGTGACAATATCCGGTCAATCAGTTGCCCGACGCAGGTCAGCGCCGCGTCGTAATCTGACCAGACGTTAGCTGGACCGCCAGTGGCTTCCGCCAGCACACGGCCCTGCAGGTCGGTTAACCGCGCACGACACTGTGTACCGCCGCCATCAATGCCAAGGAGATAGTGTGGTTGCACGCGCTTCCTTCCCTGATTAAGGGTTATAGCCATAATGAGCGAACGATAGGATAAAAAAACTTAAATCGCAATAACAAATAAATATGGCAAAAACATATCGACACTTTTCCCTTAATTTACATGGTTATAACAAAAATCACCCTCGCAAAATGCGCAGCACGTTATTGACATTAGTTTTTCTGTCGTAATAAGTTGGTGGTCAGATTATCAACAGGCGCGTCCGGACACAGGCGGGCTATGCATCATCCGATTTCAGGAGCAGGGGTTTAACATGAAAGTAGGCATTATCGGTCTCGGCTTTCGTCTGTCCCACGTGATCAAAGAGTTCAGCAAAGCCGACGACGCCTTCTCGGTAGTGGGTTATTACGATCCGGCGCCCGCCGGACTGCCTAATCTGCACAGCTTTGGTATCGCGCCCGGCCAGTCCTTTGCGTCCATCGACGCGCTGCTTGAACACGGCGGAATGGATGTGGTGCTGGTTGGCTCACCCAACTTCCTGCATCTGGAACATGTGGGTCAGGCGCTGGCGGCGGGCTACACCGTGTTTACCGAAAAGCCGGTGGTGATTAATGAAGAGCAGACCATGGAGATGGCGAAACTGGTGCGCCAGTATGGCGAGGCACGCATTCTGGTTGGTCTGGTGCTGCGTTACTCCCCGCTCTATCACGATCTGCTGGCGGCACGCGATGCCGGACAGTTGGGTGAGATCACCTCGATCGAGGCGACAGAACATATCAAGCCTTACCACGGCGCATTCTTCCAGCGCGACTGGCGACGTCTGGAGAAGTACGCCGGTCCCTATATTCTGGAAAAATGTTGCCACGACATCGACCTCTACCAGGGGCTGTTACAGGAGCGTCCGATCCGCGTCGCCAGCTTTGGTGGCCGGAAATCCTTTACCCCCGCGCATGCGCCGCAGGGTGCGATCACCGCGGAGTCAGAGCTCTACCACGTGAAACCCAGCGGCTGGTCGAGCACCGACGCCGTCTTCGACAGCGACGCTGATATCGTCGACTACCAGACTGCCCTGATTGAGTACGAAGGCGGCGCAACACTCGCCTTCCACGCCAACCTGAACGTGCCGGATGAGTTCCGCCGTTTCTGTGTCATGGGCACTGACGGCATGGCGGAAGGCGACTTCGTACGAAACTACTTCCGTGTACATAACGCGCGCAGCGGTGAGAAAGAGGTCGACACCGCCTACAGCGGCAACGCTTATGATGGCCACTACGGCGCAGATGCGCTGATGGCCGAAGAGATCGTTAAACATATTAAACAGGGAACACCGCTGAAAGTTTCAGTCGTGGACGCGCTGGAAGCGGGCCTCACCGCCATAAAAATCGATGAGGCGCGCAAAACCCGCAGCGTAGTGGATATGCGTGAAAGCTGGCAAACATTTGACGCCAACCTGGGAAAAACCGGGGCCTGATAGCCCCATCCTGCGGGTCAGCCTCCCCCTCTGATCCCGGGATTTGAATGGCAGTATGACTGGTAACTTCCTGTACTGGCCTTCGGGCCAGTTACAACCTCTGTACTGAGCCAGCTAATAAAACCTGCGCCTGCGACCACGCACTCACCGCACAAATCCCCACAACCAGCCAAACAAACCGCTCCTCAGCCCGAGGAAACTTACGCACTTATAGTGATGGGAGCATACGCCTGTAGAAAAGCATCGCGCCGCCCGGATAAAAACGCCGGGAGCGTTTTTGAACAACGCAACGCGTTGGACCGGCAACGGGCGCACCTCAGGGATGAGGTGCGTAATCGCCCTCGCTGAGCCTGCAAGGGATGGCGCTTTTGCGTCTGTGCGAAAGGCGTATGTTCCCTGAGCGTGCACCGCAGACCATAACCGCACACATCTCCTCAGCCAACCCAACCCGCTACAACGCTAGTCCTGAACCGGATCCACCTCATTCTCAAGCTTCTGACGCCGCCGCAGATGCGGAAACAACTTCATCCACAACGCCACCACAATCAGCGTACCGATGCCGCCAATTGCTGCCGCAGGTGCTGCGCCCACCCAGGCGGCCAGCAACCCCGACTCAAATTCACCCAGCTGATTCGAGGTATTAATAAATATCGCGTTAACCGCATTCACCCGCCCGCGCATGGTATCCGGCGTATCCAGCTGCACCAGCGCACCGCGAATCACCATACTCACCATATCAAAGCCGCCGAGCGCGCAAAGCGCCAGCAGTGACAGCCAGAGTTGCGTGGAAAGCGCGAATAGCAGGGTCGCAACGCCAAAGCCCGCGACGGAGCCAAACATAATCATCCCGACATGTTTTTCCAGTTTATGACGGCTCAGCCAGATACCCACCAGCAACGCCCCCACCGATGGCGCACCGCGCAACATCCCCAGCCCCCAGGGCCCGGTGTGCAGAATATCTTTGGCAAAAATCGGCAGCAGCGCCGTCGCGCCGCCCAGTAACACCGCGAACAGATCGAGTGAAATCACCCCAAGCACATCTTTACGGTCACGGATAAAGTGAATACCGGCAAACAGATTCTTTAAATTCATTGGCAAACGGGCCTGCACCGGGCGCTCATAGCGCAGCAGACTCACCAGCGTCAGCGAAATCAGATAAAAGAGTCCGGAAACGCCATACACCACATGCGGGCCAGCAACATAAAGCAGCCCGCCAAGCGTTGGCCCGACAATCACTGCCGCCTGCCCGCCAACTGAATTCATCGCCATGGCACGTGCCAGAATCGAAGGAGGCACCAGTGAGGGCAACATCGAAGACATCGCCGGCCACTCCAGCGCTTTTGCCACCGCAATCATAAAGACCAGCCCCCAAAGCGCGGTCTTATCGGCAGTATGAAATAAGGTAAGTACCACTAATGCCAGCAGTGCGACAAATTCCACCAGTTGGCCGAACAGGACGATGCGCCGCCGGTCATACTGATCCGCCAGATGACCCGCTGGCAGCGCCAGCAACACCGACGGCAGAAACTGCATCAGGCCAATCATCCCTAACGCCATTGCGCTGTTGGTCAGCGCATAGATCTGCCAGCTGATCGCCACCGAGAACATCTGAAAACCAAATGATGAGCAGGTGCGCGCCAGCCAGAAGGCGACAAAAGTCCGATGTCGCCACAGCGACTCTTCCGCTGCGGATGCCATAAATCCCATGTCTTATCCCAAATCAGGTGAGAAAACCCGCGTCGTTGCGCGGTGTTATTGGTGTAAATGTTGACGATACCCGGTTAACAGACCCGGATGAGAGCGCAGGGCCTGCGGCTCCAGCCATGTCTTACTGCGCAATACACTGCATTACTTTGCAGTAACGGTGTGTCAGCCCCATCCTGATTATTAACAACCTATTGATACCGACCATTGAATATATTCCAGCACATCATCAGATACCAAAGGAATTATCATCTCACTGTTAATAGGTATATTTACTTTCTAATCCAACAAAAGGGTGATTTGGATTATGCAGTTGATCTATATTTATTCACGCGTTTAAAAAAATGCGATTTTTTATATGCTTAATTATCAATAAATCCTTTTTATTGCATTTCGTAGAGATAATGAAAAACAGTTTATATAACCCTTATGTTACTGAACCTATTCATCACGTTAAGCGTAATGTCACAGGCATTTGCTATAGCGTGCCTTATCTTGAGCAAAACCAGGACCGCGGAAATATACTTAATACAAACAACATTGTTTCATTGCACAACAAAATTGCAAGTGAAGAAGCATTAATGATTGTTCCGGTTGGCGATATTCGTTTGCAGGAAATGATCGCGATTCCGGACGCCTATGCACATTTACAAAATGAGCGCGTCCGGATTGGAATAAATTATTCCAGCTTAGCTGCGAACAGTGCGTCACTGCTTGAATTAACAACGAAATTTGATTTCTGGCTTTATGATTTTGCACCGCCGGGAGCAGACTGGCGACTACTTGAATCCTTTCCTTTTTCAGGTATTGTTTTAACTGAATCGTTCTTCAGTGATAATTACGAAAAATTTACCTTTCCCTTTTTTATGGCGACATTCCGTGAAAAAGGTGCAGAGGTCATCGTGCGATGTCATACGCCACCTTTAACCGCTGAACAGTTTACTGAGATAAACATCAGCGGCTGGCAACAGCAACGCTCGGATGGCGATCTTATTAGCGGCTGATTCACAAATCCTGCCTTCCGGCGTTAAGGGCACATGGCGGTGCGCTTAACGTCCTTTAATCCCTCATAAAATGTCGTATTACTCCAATTGTTAAGCGCTTTAAGCTAAAAAAATCAAACCTCGATCTAATTTTGCTATAACATTTAACACAAAGGGACCGTCTGTCTTATCGGAAGAGATACTCAAGAACACCTTTAATCATTTGTACTTGATAACTGGAAACAGCCTATCTGGTTGTTTTCGTGTGTTTTATGGCAACGAAACGAGGTCGATATTATGGGGAAAAACTCCTCATCTTTTGGCGTAATTCGTTTCCTGACAGTACTGTTCGCAGTGCTGACGGGCGCGTTTATGCTGATTGGCGGTGGCTGGTTAGCCGCCATTGGTGGTTCCTGGTATTACGTTTTCGGCGGTGTGATTATGCTTATCACCGCTTATCTGCTTTCCCGTCGCAAAAGCACCGCGCTGGTTCTTTATGCGCTGCTGCTGATCGGCACCCTGATTTGGGGCGTGTGGGAAGTGGGTACCGACTTCTGGGCACTGGCACCACGCACTGATGTGCTGGTGATCTTCGGTGTCTGGCTGATCCTGCCGTTTGTTTATCGCAGCTTCAATGCCGGCAGCAAAGCGGCACTGGGTTCGATGGCTGTCGCGCTGATTGCCAGTGCCATCGTGCTGGCTTATGCGGTATTCAACGATCCGCAGGTTATCAACGGGTCTGTACCAGAAACCGCTGACAACGCTCCGCAGGCTACGCCGCTGAGCAACATCCCGGATGCTGACTGGCCCGCGTATGCGCGCGATCAGCAGGGAACCCGTTTCTCGCCGCTGAAGCAGATTAATCACCAGAATGTGAAAGAGTTGCAGGTTGCCTGGCAGTTCCAGACAGGCGACATGAAAACCCCTAACGATCCGGGTGAAATCACCGACGAAGTGACCCCGATTAAAATCCGCGACACGCTTTATCTCTGTTCGCCACACCAGATTCTGTTTGCGCTGGATGCGGCAACCGGTAAGCAGAAGTGGAAGTTCGATCCGGGCATGAAGGTGAACCCAACCTTCCAGCACGTGACCTGTCGCGGTGTTTCTTACCACGAATTGCCGGCAGCAGCCGATGCCGCGAACACTCAGCCTGCTATCTGCTCACGTCGTATTTATCTGCCTGTGAACGATGGCCGTCTGTTTGCGCTGGACGCAGAGACTGGCGAACGCTGCCCGTCCTTTGGTGTCAACGGCGAGCTGGATCTCCAGCATAAACAGCCTGTCACCACAGCGGGTATGTACGAGCCAACTTCTCCGCCGGTGATTACCAATACCACCATCGTGATGGCGGGTGCGGTTACCGATAACTTCTCGACTCGCGAGCCATCAGGCGTGATTCGTGGCTTTGATGTGAATACCGGCAAACTGCTGTGGGTATTTGATCCCGGCGCGAAAGACCCGAATGCTATTCCGGCTGATGAACACACCTTCACCATGAACTCTCCGAACTCATGGGCCCCGGCAGTTTACGATCCCAAACTGGATACCGTTTACCTGCCGATGGGTGTGACCACGCCGGATATCTGGGGCGGCAACCGCACGCCAGAGCAGGAACGTTATGCGAGCAGCGTATTGGCCCTGAACGCCACGACCGGTAAGCTGGTCTGGTCTTATCAGACCGTGCATCACGACCTGTGGGATATGGATCTGCCGTCTCAGCCGACACTGGCTGATATCACCGATAAAGATGGCAACACCGTACCGGTTGTTTACGCGCCAGCCAAAACCGGCAATATCTTTGTGCTGGATCGTCGCACCGGCAAGCCAGTAGTTCCCGCGCCAGAAACGCCAGTGCCACAGGGTGCCGCTAAAGGCGACCATGTTGCTGCCACTCAGCCCTACTCTGAGCTGACCTTCCGTCCGAAACAGAACCTGACGGACAAGGACATGTGGGGCGCGACGATGTTCGACCAGCTGGTGTGCCGCGTGATCTTCAAGCGTCTGCGCTATGAAGGTCCGTTCACGCCGCCATCTGAGCAGGGCACGCTGGTCTTCCCGGGTAACCTCGGTATGTTCGAATGGGGCGGCATCGCAGTCGATCCTAATCGTCAGATCGCGATTGCTAACCCAATGGCGCTGCCGTTTGTCTCTAAGCTGGTTCCACGTGGCCCGGGCAACCCGATTGAGCCGCCGAAAGGTGCTGAGGGTGGTTCAGGTACGGAAACCGGTATTCAGCCACAGTATGGCGTGCCGTATGGCGTCGAGCTGAACCCGTTCCTGTCACCGTTTGGTCTGCCTTGCAAACAGCCTGCCTGGGGTTATGTCTCCGCGGTGGATCTAAAAACCAACAACGTTGTCTGGAAACAGCGTATCGGTACCGTTCGCGACAGCGCACCGGTTCCGCTGCCGTTCAAAATGGGTATGCCAATGTTGGGTGGTCCTGTCACCACCGCGGGCAAGGTATTCTTCATTGGAGCGACCGCAGATAACTACCTGCGTGCTTTCAGCACCGATACCGGCGAACTGCTCTGGGAAGCACGTCTGCCAGCAGGCGGCCAGGCGACGCCGATGACCTATGAAGTGAATGGCAAGCAGTACGTTGTCATCGCGGCGGGTGGTCATGGCTCATTTGGTACCAAGCTGGGTGACTATGTGATTGCCTATGCATTACCTGATCAGAAGTAATTCACTGGAAAGTGAATAACAAAAGGCGGACTCCGGTCCGCCTTTTTTGATCGCGCTATTTCTGCATTCCGCGCCAGTTAAGCCACGCGCAAAATAACATTACTCCGCAGGTTGCCAGAAAAACGGGTCGCATCCCAAACGCACCGCCGATCACCCCACCAAACAACGGGCCGCTCACCTGGCCGATATATTGCGCCGAGGTCGAATACCCCAGCATCCGCCCCACCTGTGAAGCCGGCACGTTATGGCGGATAATCGCCGTGATGCACGGCATCAATCCGCCCAGGGCCATCCCCATCAGAAAACGTAATAACACCAGTTGCCAGGCTGCCGTGATAAATGCCTGTGGAATCAGCAGCAGCCCGCTGATTACCAGACCGCCGGTCAGTACCCGCCAGTGCCCCACCCGATCGGCCAGACGACCCAGTCGGGGTGCCGCCAGGATCGTGCCCAGCGCCGCAGCAGACATCACCAGTCCGGCTACCACTGTGACCTGATGGTCACCCCGCACAAACTCGCCCACATAGAGCGTGATAATCGGCTCAATCGACATGCTGGCGAAAATCAGCAACATGCCCGAGAGCCACATCAGCCGCACCAGATTGTGGTTAACCGGCTGCTCTGCAGGCAGCTGTTGCGGATTGCCGCGCGACGTCGCCGCAGCACGCGGCAACTCCCTGAGTAAAAATGTGGTGGCGAGGAAAGCGAGAAAAATCACCGCGCCCGTCAACCAGAAAGTCTGACGGATGCCAATCAGCGGCGGCAAGACGCCCCCTAGCAGCGGCCCGACCACGTTGCCCGCCATAATGCCCGAGGAGAGGATGCCCAGCGCCCAGCCGGTCTGCGCTTTTGGGGTTTGCGCTGCCACCAGAATGGTCGATCCCGAGGCGTAGCCGCCCAGCAGCCCCGCCAGCAGGCGCAGCGCCACCAGTTGCCACGGCGCCGTCGCCATGCCAATCAGCGACATCGCAATCGCCATTCCGAGACTGGCCCGAATCAGCATCAGTTTACGACCATAACGATCAGCCAGCCGGCCCCACAGCGGTGCCGTCAGCGCGGCGCTGAAAAAGGTTGCGCCATAGGCCAGCCCGGACCAGCGGGCAATAGCCGCAGGCTGCTCAACACCCAGTTGCTGAATATAGAGCGGCAGAAACGGCAGCAGCAGCGTCATCGCCACGATAGTGGTAAAAGAGCCAGCGACGCAGACTGCTAAATTCCGTTTCCAGTGTTGAAACTCTGCCGTTTCGGGTAACTGTTGCATGGTGATATCCGTTGAATGATCAGGGATACAGGCTAACCGGAGTCGCACAGCAACAACAGTCCTGGCAGAATAGTTACTCTGTGGCGCTGATTGTTGTCAGCAGGCAACAATCAACCTGGATTTAGGGCCTCAACCAGTGCATCACACAGTAGCGTCACCGGTGACACCGGGTCGGGATGGTCGTGAAGCAGGAGATAGCTTTGCAGGCGATCCATCTGCCACTCCGGCAGCAGCTGCTGGATATCCCCACGCGCCATCGCCTCCTGCGCCATGTAGGAAGGCAAATAGGCGATGCCACTGCCCGCCAGCGCGGCATTAAGCAGCGCCATGCTGTTGTTGGCGCGAAAACGACTGCGCACGTCCAGCGCCAGTCGCTGTTTATCCCGGCGGAACGGCAGCGCGGCGGTGTGTGCCGGACCATGGAACATCAGCAGGTCGTGGCGCGGCAGCATTTCGGGGTGGGTGATGGCGGGCCGCTGCGCCAGATAAGCGGGCGCGGCATAGAGTCCCCAGTCGATATCGCTCAATACCCGGAAATTGCCCTGCTGCGGGGATCGGGATCGGATCACAATCGCCAGATCCGTCTGATCGTCCAGCCGATCATGATTGCGATCGGTCAGATCAAGATCAACGTTGATATGCAGATGACGACGCAGAAAAAGGTTCAGAACAGGAACGACACACTGGCAGCCGAAGGTGACGGGTGCCTGAAGTCGGATATGGCCGGCGGACTGCTGATGCAACTGCTGCACAAAAGCTTCGGCACGCTGCACTTCAGCCAGCATTCGCACACAGTAGGGATAGTATGCCTGGCCCATCTCGGTGAGTGCCAGCCGCCGCGTAGTGCGCTGCATTAACCGGATACCGAGCCGCAACTCCAGCCGGGCGATCTCCCGACTGACATGGGATTTGGACCAGCCCAGTGCGCGGGCCGCTTCACTGAAACTCTGTAACTCTACTACCCGAGCAAATACCAGCATGGCGGTTAAATTCGCGCCGTTTTCCATGTTTCCCGACTCCGAAAATAAAGGGATGCTGGCAACAAACTAACACGTTCAGGCTGGGACGCTGTGGCGGGCGGGAAAAAAAGCGAGGCAGAGGCAGGAGGAGAATGGTGCAGAGCGCGGGCCGACCTTCCCGTCTGCTGGCTGTGACGGGAAGATCTTATCAGGCATCAGCTGGCCATCGCCAGGGGGAACAGCAGCCGATCCGGCTCGACGCGACGCTGACGGCGCAACTGGCCCGGCGTCATCATGAAATAGTTTTTAAAGGTGCGGGTGTAGGCCTGCTGGGTATCGAAGCCGTAGTTCATCGCCACCTGCAGTATCGCTTCGTTGCTGCTCAGCAACGTGAGCGCAGACTCGGTCAGGCGGCGCTGACGGATATATTCTGCCAGTGAAAAACCAGTATGCTGTCGAAACAGGCGTTGCAGATGCCAGCGCGAATAGCCTGAGCGGCGCGCCACTTCATCCAGGTGCAGATCGTGTCCTAAGTTATTCTCAATCCAGTCCAGCAAACTCCGAATAAACTCGCGCTGATTCATGGTTCCTCCTGTCGATTCTGATGTGCAGTGGAACCACTTTACTTGTTTAAATTTATCCCTTAATTAGCAGAAAATTAGCGCAGAATTAGCAAGGACGGAAACGGGTGCCGCATTGCGCGGCCAGACGCGACTCCAGCAAAACGTTAAGGCCGGCAGACTGCCAAAATAATTTGTGCTGAGGCAAGGGCGAATCCCCAAGAGCTGACATCAGTCAGTGAATGGGGTGAGCAAAAGCAGCCAGTGCCGCTACAGTGCGAAGTAAGAGAACAGCGGTCCGCCAAAATAATTCGTGCTGTGGCAAGGCGGCAAATGCGCGAATCCCCGGGAGCTGACATCAGTCAGTGACTGGGGTGAGCAAAAGCAGCCAACGCCGCCACAGTGCGAAGTATGACAGCGGTCCGCCAAAATAATTCGTGCTGTGGCAAGGCGGCAAATGCGCGAATCCCCGGGAGCTGACATCAGTCAGTGACTGGGGTGAGCAAAAGCAGCCAACGCCGCCACAGTGCGAAGTATGACGGCGGAAGGATAATTCTGGCCTAACAATTAGTGAGTAAACTCTCTCTTATCTTTATGAAGGAGATCAGCCATGCGCGTGTTACTGGTTGAAGATGATGAAATGATCGGCGCTAACCTGCAGCAGGCACTGCAGGGCGCGGGCTGGTCGGTGGATTGGGTGCGCGATGGCGTCTATGCCCAGAACGCCTGGAGCGAAGGCGGCTACAGCTGCGTGCTGCTCGATCTCGGCTTACCACGGGATGATGGCCTGCAGGTCCTGCGCCGCGCGCGCGGGCGCGGCGACGCGACGCCAGTACTCATTCTTACCGCACGCGACACGGTGGCGCAGCGGATTCAGGGACTCGACAGCGGTGCTGACGACTACCTGCTTAAACCGTTCGATTTACAGGAAGTCATGGCCCGGATGCGCGCCATTACCCGACGCAGCCACGGCGCGGCAGATTCCGTATTGGGCAGCGGCGATGTGCAGCTGGATATGATGACCCGCGAAGTGCTCTACAAAGGCCAGCGTGAGCAGCTTACGGCGCGCGAATATGCCCTGCTCTACGCCCTGCTGGAGCGGCCGGGCGCTATTCTGTCACGCGAGCAGCTGGAAAACCGTATCTATGGCTGGGGCGATGAAGTCAGCAGCAACGCGGTGGATGTGTTGATCCACGGGATGCGCCGCAAGCTGGATAACGACGTGATCCGCAACGTGCGCGGTCTGGGCTGGCGGGTGCCGGCAATATGAAACCTTTTCGCTTTATGCGCTCACTGCGCAACAAATTACTCTCTACGCTGCTGATTATTCATCTGCTGATGATCGGTGGCGTCACCTGGTATTTCTTCAGCTGCTACGGCGATATGGTCGGCACCATGAAGGACGATCAGCTGGCGAAAATCGCGGATGCCTGGTCCACCAATAAACAGATGCCCGCCCTGATGCCGATGCTTATTGCGCCTGACAAGGCGAAAAGCGCCTTTGTGGTGCAGCTATGGGACGATCAGGGTCAGTTGCGCGCCAGCTCATGGCCGGAGCTGCAGGCCCCGCTGCAAAACCAGCGTGGCTATCGCGACGTCCATATCGGTCAGTGCGACGACTGTGAATGGCGCATCTATACCCGGCCCGGCTTGCCTGGCAGTGAGATTAAAACCATTCAGGTGATGCACAACCTCAGCTACATGAAGGCATTGATGGTCAAGCGGGCGCTGTCGGCGATCATTCCGATGATCCTGATGATGCCGCTGTCGCTGCTGGTGATCTGGCTGGTCGTACGCAAGATCACCCGGGATCTGCAGGTCGCTTCGCGTCAGATTGCGGCGCAGGAGACGCATCATCCGCACAACGTCTCACCCGAAGGCTTGCCGGATGAGATCCTGCCGCTGGTGGCCGCCTATAACTCGCTGCTGAGTAAACTGCGTGAGGCCTGGTCGTCACAGCGTCAGTTTTTGGAAGATGCCGCTCATGAACTGCGCACGCCGGTAACGGCCGTGACGTTACAGCTGGAAAACCTGCGTCAGCATATTCAGCCAGGTGAAGCGAGCCGGCAGTTCAGCCAGCTGGAAGCGGGCGTGACACGTACCCGTCACCTGGTCACGCAATTACTCAATGTCTCACGCCAGGATGACCAGAGCGTGGTCGCCAGCGTTGAGCATATCGAACTGGAAGATCTGCTGAAAGAGAGCATTGAGCAGCTGATGGTCGTGGCGGATAAACGCGGCATCGATATCGGCTTTAATGGCTCCACGCAGTACCGTCTGCAGGCCAGCCGTTCCGAGCTGCGCAGCCTGTTTGACAACCTGATTGGTAACGCCATGCTACACACCCCGGAAGGCAGTCTGGTCGATGTACTGCTGCATCGGGTTGCCGGAAAGACCGTGGTCGATATTGTGGATAACGGGCCGGGCATGCCGGAATCCTTTATCGAGCGCGCATTTGATCGCTTTACCCGTTCGCCTGACGTTAAAGCTCAGGGTAGCGGCCTGGGATTATCCATTGTGCGCAATGTCGCTCAAAAGCATCAGATTCACGTCGCCCTTTCCAATTGCCTCTCGCCACAGGGTGCAATTTGTGGTTTGCAGGTTCGCGTTACACTTCCCTGATTCCCGCTGTTTGATCACGAACCAGACAACGTAAACGGTTGCCTGGTTCCGTTCGATCCACGCCGTTATTGTGAAGCTCATCACATTTTAGCTGAATTGTAATGCAACACTTTTTGACAAACGTGAGCAAAATCTATTTTCTATCGATCTGTTACAGGCACGCTACGCGGGCTGAAGAACTGGCTGTTATTTGCTGTGAAACCCTCATTCCCATCAAGGGACCGATTTTTCTCTGACTGCGTCTGCTGTGCGGCGGTCAAAAGCATGTGGCTGATAATAATGAAATATAAAACGTTGATAGCAGGTGCCGTGCTGGCATGTTCATTGAGTGGTACTGCGCAGGCAGCGGAAAGCGATCCGCAGTATGTCTCCGACTGGTGGCATCAGAGCGTAAACGTGGTCGGTAGTTACCACACGCGTTTCGGACCGCAGTTTAACAACGACGTTTATCTGGAATATGAAGCGTTTGCCAGGAAAGACTGGTTTGATTTCTACGGCTATCTCGACGTGCCTAACTTCTTCGGCGTGGGCAACAGCAATGCCAATGGCGTGTTCGACCACGGTTCACCGATGTTTATGGAGATTGAACCACGCTTCTCTATCGACAAGCTGACCGGCACCAGCCTGGCCTTTGGCCCGTTCAAAGAGTGGTATTTCGCCAACAACTACATTTACGACATGGGCCGTAACAGCGATAACCGCCAGAACACCTGGTACATGGGTCTGGGCACCGATATCGATACGCACAGCGATGTCGGCCTGTCGCTGAACGTCTATGCCAAATATCAGTGGGAAAACTACGGCGCGGCGAACGAAAACAGCTGGGATGGCTATCGCTTTAAGGTGAAATACTTCGTGCCAATCACCACGCTGTGGGGTGGTAACCTGGGCTATGTGGGCTTCACCAACTTCGACTGGGGTTCCGATCTCAATGAGAAAGGCGGTTCATCACGCACCAGCAACTCTATTGCCTCCAGCCACATTCTGTCCCTGGGTTACGATCACTGGCACTTCTCTGCGGTGGCGCGTTACTTCCATAACGGCGGACAGTGGGCGGATGGCCAGGAGCTGAACTTCGGCAAGGGTCCGTTTGAAGTGAAATCGACCGGCTGGGGTTACTACCTGGTGGCGGGTTATAACTTCTGATAATAGCGGGCGGTTGCAACAACCGCCCGTTTAGTCGGTGAGCTGGCCCAGGACATCACGCATCAGGGCCAGCTTTTCAGCTGCAGGCTAATCTGATAAGCACTGCATCTGCTCTGCATTTAATTCTGCGGCTTTTCAACATTGATGCGCCATGGAATGTTGAATTTATCAATGAACATCGCGAATCCGTTCGACCAGAACGTCTCCTGCCACGGCGTCGTCACTTTGCCGCCTGCCGATAATTTCTCAAACCAGGCTTTGCCCTTTTCAACATCATGGGTAGAGAGGCTGACCGCGTAACCCGCATGCTCTGACGCTGGCGGCTGTTCGGTATTGCCATCGCTGAGCATTAGCTCACCGTCACCAATGCGTAATTGCGCATGCATGATCTTTTCTGGCGGCTGTGGCGCTGCGGACTCATCGCCGACCTGCTCACCCTGATCCGGCATATCACCGAATTTCATTTTAGAGAGTAACTCTCCACCGGTTGCCTGCAGGTAAAAGTCGATAGCCTCTTCACAACGGCCATAGAGAAACAGATAAGGACTAACTTGCATCGTAACCTCTATTTGTCGGTTGGATTTTTTCAGTACCTTAACAGTGTAGACGATCGACTTTGCGTATTGATTTTACTGACAATAACGGCGAAAGAGTTGTGCCATATAACTGCTCATTGGGGTCAGCGTCGTGTCTTTGCGCTGAATCAGATAGAAGATCGCTTTCGGCAAAGGGTCGTCGAGCGACAGTGCCACCAGCGAACGGCCCAGAATGGGATCGTCAATCACGTCGACCGACAGAATACTGATGAAATCACTTTGTGCCACCAGGCTGGTGCAGGCCATAAAGGTTTCACAGGTCACCACGATTTTAGGTGCCATGCCGCGCTCGCCAAACAGATCGTGCAGCAAGCGATAGTAACTGCCTTTCGGGGTTGGCATCGTCCAGTCTGCCTGCTGTAATTCTGCCAGAGAACGGGCTTTCTCCAGCGGATGGCCTTTGCGCACCACCACTTTGTACTCGCGTTCCATTACCCGCTCATACATCAGCTCCTGATCGAGATGGCTCTGGTCATACGTATTGATAGTGAAATCAAGCGCTCCCTGACGCAGCTCATGCACCATTGAGACCAGCTGGCCTTCAACAATGCGCACCTTCACGAGTGGGTATTCGCGATGAAACTGGTTTATCACCTGCGGCATGATGGTGCGGGCCACGCTGCCACCCACGCCGATATTCACCTGACCGCCACCCAGCCCCAGTCGCTGCTGGATATCCTCTTCGGCGACCCGCAGCTCTGCCAGTACCAGGCTGGCATGACGAAAAAAGTTATCACCGATATCGGTCAGCACGACACCCTGCTGACGGCGGATAAACAGCTTTGCCCCCAACTCGCGCTCCAGCTCCTGAATCGCTTTGGTTAACGCCGGTTGCGACAGCCCGGAAAGTCGGCTTGCCGCCCGGATACTGCCCTGTCGCGCCACGTCAGTGAAAGCGCGCAGCTGATGAAGTTTGAGATTGGCAGACATAGTTTTTCGATAACCGTTGTTTATCAGTCACAAGATATTCGCATCTTATGCCGCCCAACTCCATTGTGTAGATTCGATGCAGTGCATAAAAAATCAACAACGAGGAGAGAGCCGATGAGACCCCTTTCAGAGCATGTCTGCGCCCTGCTGCCAAAGCTGCAACAGTGGCGTCGCGACTTCCATCACTACGCCGAATCGGGCTGGCTTGAGTTCCGCACCGCGACGTTAGTCGCAGAAGAACTGCATAAGCTCGGTTATCAACTGGAGCTGGGCCGTGAAGTGATCGACGCCGATGCGCGGATGGGCTTACCTGACGAAGCCGTACTGAAGCAGCAGGAGGCGCGCGCGTTACAGCAGGGCGCGCTACCGCAGTGGATCAGCCACTTCTCCGGCGGATTCTGCGGCATTGTGGCGACACTTGAGACCGGTCGCCCCGGTCCGGTGATGGGCTTTCGCGTCGATATGGATGCACTGGATCTCAATGAAAGCCAGGCCGGCGATCATCTGCCACAGCGTGAAGGGTTCGCCTCCTGCAACGCCGGCATGATGCACGCCTGCGCCCATGACGGTCACACCACCATTGGTCTGGGCCTCGCTTCCGTGCTGATGGCGATGAAAGATGAACTCAGCGGCACAATTAAACTGATCTTCCAGCCCGCCGAAGAGGGTGTGCGTGGTGCCAAAGCGATGGTCGCGGCAGGCGCAGTCGATGACGTTGATCGTTTTACTGCGATTCATATCGGTACCGGCGTGCCGGCAGGCGAAGTGGTATGCGGCAGCGACAGCTTCCTGGCTACTACCAAACTGGATGTTCACTTCACCGGCGTCGGTGCTCATGCGGGCGGTCGCCCGGAAGAGGGGCGCAACGCCCTGCTGGCTGCCGCACAGGCGACGCTGGCGCTGCATGGCTTAACCCAGCACAGCGGCGGCGTGGCGCGGGTTAACGTTGGCGTGCTACAGGCAGGAACCGGCCGCAATGTGGTGGCCGACTGCGCCCTGCTGAAAGTCGAAACCCGTGGCGTCACTAATCAGGTTAATGACGATATTTATCAGCAGGCGCTGCGGGTGATTGCCGGTGCAGCCGCGATGTATGGCGTTGAGCAGCAGGTTTCATTAATGGGTGCTGCACGCAGCTGTACCCCGACGCAGCCGTGGGTCGATTTTATCCATCAGCAGGCAGATGCACTCGGCATATTCGACTCTGTGGTCGATCGTAAAGCGCAGGCGGCAGGTTCGGAAGATGCCACTTACATGATGGAGCGCGTAAAGCAGCGTGGCGGCCAGGCCTCTTACGTCATTTTTGGCTGTGACCTGGCGGCGGGTCACCACAATGCGAAATTCGACTTTGATGAGCGGGTCATGCCAGACGCCATCACGTTGCTGGCAACACTGGCGCTGAATCAGGCACAGTTCGGAGGATCACGATGATAGAAGCATTTATTGCCGGGTATATCAATCGCCATCAGCTCCGCTTCAGCACGCTCAGTGACGCCATCTGGGACACGCCGGAAACCCGTTTTGCCGAAACCCGATCCTCTGCTCTGCTGGCTGACGCGCTGGAAAAAGAAGGATTCACTGTGGAACGCGGTGTGGGTGGCATCGACACCGCCTTTATCGCCAGCGTGGGCAGCGGCAAGCCGGTGCTCGCTATCCTCGGCGAGTTCGATGCGCTGGCTGGTCTGAGCCAGCAGTCGGGCTGTGCACGGCCGCAGCCGCTGGAGGCTAACGGCAACGGACACGGCTGCGGCCACAACCTGCTCGGTACAGCAGGTGTAGCCGCGGTGTGCGCCGTAAAAGCCTGGATGGAACAGCATCACACGGGCGGCACGGTTCGCTTTTACGGTTGCCCTGGCGAAGAAGGCGGATCGGGCAAAACTTTTATGGTGCGCGAAGGGCTGTTTGACGACGTTGATGCCGCGGTGACCTGGCATCCTGAAGGCTTCAGCGGCATGTTCAATTTGCGCACGCTCGCCAATATCCAGGCGGCGTTCAGCTTTAAAGGCATCGCGGCGCACGCGGCCAACTCTCCCCACCTGGGCCGCAGCGCGCTGGATGCCGTCACGCTGATGAATACCGGTGCCAACTTTCTGCGCGAGCATATCGTGCAGGAAGCGCGTCTGCACTACGCCATCACCAATAGCGGTGGCGTTTCACCGAATGTGGTGCAGGCTGATGCAGAGGTGCTTTACCTGATTCGCGCCCCGGAACTGCCGCAGGCGCAGGCGATCTACGAACGGGTGATTAACATCGCCAGGGGCGCTGCACTGATGACCGACACCACGCTGACCGTGCGTTTTGACAAAGCCTGTTCAGACTACGTGCCTAATCGTGCACTTGAAGCGGTCATGGAGCGCTATTTGCATCAGTTTGGTTTGCCCGACTACAGCGACGAAGAGCGCGCGTTTGCGGCGGAACTGCGTGCCACTCTGACCGATGACGATCTGCGCAACGCCCGGCTCAATGCCGCCCGTACGGGTGGCGAAGCCGGTCATGCCTGGGCTGCGCAACTGGGCAATAAGCTGTTCATGGATGAGGTCGCGCCCTATGCGGTTACGCGTGAGCTGCTGTATGGCTCCACCGATGTCGGCGATGTCAGCTGGGTGACGCCGACCGCACAGTGCTTTGCGCCCTGTTTTACCTTCGGCACGCCGCTGCACACCTGGCAACTGGTGGCGCAGGGCCGCACCACTATCGGGCATAAGGGGATGTTTCTGGCAGGCAAAGTGATGGCGGCCACGGTGTTAACACTGCTAACGGATCCGCAGGCGCTGGCTGGCTGCCGGGCCGAGTTTGAACGGGTGCGCGCCGCGCAGCCTTATATCTGTCCGATCCCGGCGGGGATCACACCAACAAAACTGGCCGAATGAGCCACCGGCCGTGTCTCTGACACGGACCACTATAAAAATAGTGCAAACACATCCCTGCTTCAGCGGAGCCGACTCTGAACTCACCGTCGGTCATATACCATGACCGACGCCAGACCGGGCCTGCGCCGATAAGGGAAACACAAGACGAGAACCCATACCATGGAAGCAACATCCGAGAACCGAAGCCCCGGCAGGCTCTTCAGCTGGATCGAGCGTGTGGGCAATAAAGTGCCCAACCCGTTTTTACTGTTTGTTTATTTGATCGTGGTGCTGATGGTGGCAACCGCCATTATCAGCGCACTGGATCTGGCGGTAAAAAACCCCAGTAACGGTGAAATGGTGCGGGTGAACAACCTGCTGAGCGTCGCAGGCATTCAGTGGATCCTGCCCAATATCATCAAAAACTTCAGCAGCTTCACCCCGCTGGGATCGATTCTGGCGCTGGTGATTGGTGCCGGTCTGGCGGAAAAAGTCGGCCTGCTACAGTCACTGATGGTGAAGATGGCGTCGCGCGTCAGCCGTCGTTACGCCAGCTATATGGTGCTGTTTATCGCCTTCTTCAGCCATATTTCCTCGGATGCTGCGCTGGTGGTGATGCCGCCACTCGGTGCGCTGATCTTCCTGGCAGTGGGCCGTCATCCGGTTGCAGGCCTGCTGGCGGCCATTGCCGGCGTCGCCTCTGGCTTTACCGCCAATCTGCTGATTGTCACCACCGATGTGCTGCTCTCGGGCATCAGCACCGAAGCGGCTAAAGCCGTCAGCGATACGGTGCATGTCAGCGTCATCGACAACTGGTTCTTTATGGCGACCTCGGTGATTGTGCTGACGATAGTGGGCGCGCTGCTCACTGATAAATTCGTCGAGCCGCGCCTGCCGCAGTGGCAGGGCAACGGTGAGAAGCTGGCGGCACTGACGCCTCTGGAGAACCGCGGTTTGCGGGCCGCCGGGATCGCCGCGCTGCTGTTTATCGCCCTGATGGCGCTGCTGGTGGTCCCCGAAAATGCACCGCTACGCAATCCCACCACCGGCGCCATCATTCCTTCGCCTTTTATTCAGGGCATTGTGCCCATCATCATTCTGTTCTTCTTTGTGGTGGCGATCGCTTACGGCGTGGTGACACGGCAGATCCGCCGTCCGGATGATATCCCGCAGCTGCTGGTCGATCCGATGAAGGGCATGGCGGGCTTTATTGTGATGGTGTTTCCGCTGTCGCAGTTCGTGGCGTTCTTCAACTGGAGCAACATGGGAAAATTTATGGCAATCGGGCTGACCGATGTGCTGGAAAGCGCAGGCGTCAGCGGCGCGCCCGCCTTTCTGGGCCTGATGTTCCTGTCGGCGTTTCTCTGTATGTTTATCGCCAGCGGCTCAGCAATCTGGTCAATTCTGGCGCCGGTCTTTGTGCCGATGTTTATGCTGCTCGGCTTTCATCCCGCCTTCGCTCAGATGATTTTCCGCATCGCTGACTCCGCCGTACTGCCGCTGGCACCCATGTCGCCCTTCCTGCCGCTGTTCCTGGCCTTTTTGCAGCGTTATCAGAAAGATGCGCAGCTCGGCACCTATTACGTGCTGATTTTCCCCTATCCGCTGGTGTTCTTTATCAGCTGGATAGCGCTGCTGATGGTGTGGTATCTGCTGGGTCTGCCAATTGGGCCGGGTGTCTGGCCGAAACTGCCTTAAGTCTCAGTGCCACCGATGCAGGCATTATCGGTGGCGCTTTCTCTCTTTTCCGGCTGGGGGATATCGGGGCATGGGTTGAGTGCCCGAATAGCCTTCACATCGGCCACCGTATAGCGCGTAACACGACCAGGCACCCGGACGCCGTTTTTGATCTCAACAGCTTCTTCCAGCGATGCTTTCAGCTCGTCAAAAAAACTCACGTTAACCTCATCTTTCCGTAATTGGGTCTGCTTCTTCAGCTCAGCTTTTTCCGCGTCCGTGAAGAAAGTGTCACAAAGCGGGACTATGCTAGCGCAAGGACGCCATTTGCATCCATGCGGACCTGCCCTCACGTGACCGGGCTGAGAGACAGACCGGTATTTGCGGCATGCAGATGCTGCTCCAGTCGTCGCTGCCGGAGTACGTGCGCCACAGATGGCAAAACCTGCAACGTACATTGCTAAATCATCAGCAACACCCCGCTCGGCAACGGCGGATGAATTGATTATTCTGCTATTTCTTCGCTTGCTAACGGTTAACTCTGTTAGTCCTTATCTGACCGGCTGCGAGTCGTCTCCACACTGCCTGAGGTTCATGCTGAAATGACCACTACCTCCACCAGCCTGCCGCCACTGCACGCTTCATCGGCGGCCCGCAACAGCTTAGCCGCACGGGTTGATGCGCTGCCCTCCTCCACCGGTTTGTGGCGCTTTATTACGCTGCTGGCGCTGGGCGGTTTTTTTGAGCTTTATGACCTGTTTGAAACCGGCTATATCAGCACCGGCCTGCTATCCGCAGGCGTCTTTCACACCGGCGCGGCAGGCGTGCTGGGCTTCTCCGATCAGGCGGCATTCGCCTCGGCCACTTTTCTCGGCCTGTTTTTCGGTGCCAGCCTGCTGGCGCCCTACGCTGACCGCTTTGGTCGCCGTCTGACCTTTATGTGTGCGCTGCTGTGGTATGGGCTGTTTTCACTGCTGATGGCGTTCCAGCAAAGTGCGGAGATGATTATTCTGTTCCGCTTCCTGGTGGGGATCGGGCTGGGCGTCGAGCTGGTGACCATTGACACCTATCTGTCGGAGTGGGTGCCGACCCATCTGCGCAGCCGCGCCTTTGCCTTCTCTTTTTTCGTGCAGTTTTTGTCGGTACCCGCCGTGGCGCTGATGTCCTGGTGGCTGATTCCGCAAACGCTGCTCAGTCTTGAAGGCTGGCGCTGGGTGGTGATCGCAGGCGCGGTCTGTTCACTGGTGATCTGGCTGGTGCGCAGAAATCTGCCGGAGTCGGCACGCTGGCTGGCGCAGCAGGGCCGTCATCAGGAGGCGCATCAGGTATTGTCCACGATGGAGCAGCGCTGTGGTATCCCGGCTGGCCCCGCTGTTCAGCCCGATGACGCCGCAGGGCAGCTGCCAAAACGAGGACGTTTCAGCGAGATATGGTCACCCGCTTACCGCAAGCGCACCCTGATGCTGGTGGTGATGAACTTTTTCCAGGCGATCGGCTTTTTCGGCTTTGGTAACTGGCTGCCTGCGCTGCTGTCAGGCAACGGTGCCACGGTGACGCACAGTTTGCTTTATGCCTTCTTCATCACGCTGGCCTATCCGCTCGGTTCGCTGATCTGCAGCCGCTACGCTGACAAGCTGGAGAATAAGTGGCAGATCGTCCTGTCGTCGCTGATGACGGTGGTGTTCGGCACGCTGTTCGCCTTCCAGACGCAGCCAGTATTGCTGATTCTCTGCGGCTTCCTGATCACCTGGTCCAACGCCTGGCTGACCTTCAGCTTCCACGCCTATCAGACCGAGATCTTCCCGACCCATATCCGCGCGCGGGCAGTCGGCTTCTGCTACTCCTTCAGTCGCCTTTCTACGGTCTTCAGCAGTATTCTGATTGGGGTGATATTGCAGTATGCCGGCACGCCAGGCGTAATCACCTTTATCGTGCTGAGCATGGTGATGGTGATGCTGTCGGTAGGGATTTACGGGCCGAAAACACGCGGAATCGATCTGGAGAATATTTAAAAAAAAGGCCGTCATCCTATTGATGACGGCCTCTGTTACTGTCGGTTATTTACCTTCCAGTACGCTGATATCCGCACTGCCCAGCCGATCTTTCTCATCTTTACGCAGCTCAGCGACCTGTTTCGCGCTGACCTGTTTCGACGCCGTGTTGCCCCAGCTGTTGCGCACGAAGTTCACCACGTCCGCCACCTGCTGATCGTTCAGACGCCAGCCAAATGCTGGCATAGTAATGGTCGACGGCGCGCCATTCACGCCAGGCAACTGCCCGCCCACCAGCACGATATGGATCAGGGAGGTGGGATCGTCCGCCAGAACGACCGGATTACCGCGCAGCGCTGGATAGAAGCGTTTATAGCCACTGCCATCGGTTTTATGACATGCCGCGCAGCTGTCAACGTAGGTTGCAGCACCCGTCTGGCTATCATCACCACGCCACAGCGCTTTTGCCGTGGCATCATCCACGCTGAACGCTGCCTGATGGGGATCTTTCGCACCCAGTGACTTCAGATAGCGCGCAATTGCCGTGATATCAGACTCGCTCAGGTGCTGCAGACTGTGTTCCACCACATCGGTCATGCCACCGAACGCGGCAGTCTGGTCGTTGCGGCCATAACGCAGGAACTGACGCAGATCGTCTTCGCTCCAGCGCCCCAGCCCATCGCGGTTATCGCCGCGCAGGTTGCTGGCGGTCCAGCCATCAATAGGAGCACTGCTGCCCGCCAGATAGTCGCTGCCCTCTTCGTTAGTCAGCGCCTTCTCCTGCATGGTGATGCTACGCGGTGTATGACAGGCCCCGCAGTGGCCCAGTCCTTCAACCAGATAGCGACCGCGTGCCAGCACCGGATCTTCCTCTGCTGCAGGCTGGAATGCTTTTACGTCGGGCGCAAAAATCCCGCGCCAGACCGCCAGCGGCCAGCGCATCGATAGCGGCCAGGGAATGTCGCTCTCCCGATTTGGCTGCTTAACCGCCGCAACGCCATGCATGAAGTAAGCGTAAAGCGCCTTCATGTCTTCATCGCTGACCACGGCGTAGGAGGGATAGGGCATCGCCGGATAGAGCGTATCGCCGTTTTTCGCTACGCCGTGACGCACCGCTTTCTGGAAGTCGTCGTAGCTGTATTCACCAATGCCGGTGTCGCGATCGGGCGTAATGTTGGTGGAGTAGATGGTACCAATGGGTGTCGCCATCGGCAGACCACCGGCAAACGCCGCGCCGCCTTTGCTGGTGTGGCAGGCAACACAGTCCCCGGCACGCGCCAGATACTCACCCCGTTTAACCAGATCGTCCTGGTTGCTCTCCGCCAGTGCGGCAAACGTCAGGGAGCCAAGAATCAGAGCCAGAATGCTATTTTTCATCGCCATATCCTTATGCCTGCACCAGTGGGCCGGGGTTTTTCAGGTAATGTTCGCGAATTGCTTTGGCTGACCAGTAAGTCAGCGCCGCCACCATGCCGGTCGGGTTGTAACCCAGTCCCTGCGGGAAGGCAGATGCGCCTGGAACAAAGACATTCGGCACATCCCAGCTTTGCAGATAACGGTTAACCGCACTGGTTTTGGGATCGTCGCCCATGATCGCCCCGCCGCTGATATGGGTGGTCTGATACACCGTGGAGTCAAAATGGGTGCCCGGCTTTTTCGCGCCGCCGATGATCATCTTTGGATTCATCGCTTCAGCAATATTGCGCATCTTACCGACCATAAACTGCGCCATTTTGATGTCGTTATCCTGCCAGTCAAAGGTCATGCGCAGCAGCGGCTGCCCATAGGCATCCTTGTAGTTAGGATCGAGATCGAGGTAATTGGCGCGATAGGACTGGTGAGCGCCATGCGCATCCATCGACAGGTGATGCGTGTAGGTGTCCGCTACCGCCGCTTTCCATTTGCTGCCCCAGTTAGGCGTACCCGCAGGCACTGGCAGGCCAGAGATCGGTTTGGTGCCCGCCTGGTTGACCCAGAATGGCGAACCGCCGACAAAGCCCAGTGGCCCATGGTCGAAGTTATCCGCGTTGAAATCATCCACCGCGACGCCTGCACCACCCGCACCGATAAACGGATTGGTGGTGGTGTTTTTATCAAACAGCGCCTTGAGCGTAGAGAGGTTCTGATAGGCGAAGTTACGGCCCACAGTGCCTTCGTTGGTCATCGGATTGTACGGTTTGCCAATGCCCGACAGCAGCATCAGATGCACATTGTGGAACTGGAAGGCGGAAAGAATGACCAGATCTGCGGGCTGAACCTGCTCACGGCCCTGTCCATCCACATAGGTCACGCCAGTGGCACGCGTTTTGTCATCGCTGAGATTGACCCGCAGTACATAGGAGTTGTTGCGCAGCTCAAACTTCGGCTCCTGACGCAGCGCGGGCAGGATATTGACGTTCGGCGACGCTTTGGAATACATGTAGCAGGCGTAGCCGCTGCAGTAACCGCAGAAGTTGCACGGCCCCATCTGCGCGCCATAGGTATTGGTGTACGGGCCTGACGTATTGGCGGAGGGCAGATCATAAGGATGATAACCCACTGACTCTGCCGCCTGAGCAAACAACTGCGCCGAGTAAGTACGCTTCTGCGCGGGCAGCGGGAAGTTATCTGAGCGGTCGGGCGCAAACGGGTTACCACCTTTATCTTTGCCGACCACTTTACCTTTGATACTCCAGGCGCTGCCTGAGGTGCCAAAGACTTTTTCCGCCTTGTCGAAGAACGGCTCCAGTTCATCGTAGCTGACGCCAAAATCCTGAATCGTCATGCCTTCCGGAATGAAGTTTTTACCGTAGCGCTCTTCGTAATGGCTGCGCATCCGCAGCTCAACGGGATCAACACGGAAATGGACGCCTGACCAGTGCAGGCCTGCGCCACCGGTACCGGTGCCGGGCAAAAATGCCGCCAGCTGGCGATAAGGTACCGCCGTCTGAGAAGCGTCATGACGAATCGTCACGGTGCTTTTGGAGAGGTCCTGGAAGAGCTTTTTGCGGACGTTATAGGTCAGCTCATCAATGGACTGCGGATAGGATCCATCGGGATAGGTATCACGATGCGGCCCGCGCTCCAGCGCCAGTACGTTAAGGCCCGCTTCAGTCAGCTCTTTCGCCATAATCGCGCCTGCCCAGCCGAAGCCGACAATGACCGCATCCACTTTTTTCATTTCGTTTGCCATGCTTAGCTTCTCTCTCCGCGAATCGACACTGACGGGAACGGATACCGTTCGCCGCGCTCTACCCAATCCATAAAGTCGGCGCGGGCGCCAGGGAAGTTGATCAGCTTCCAGCCGACCATGCCCTGATTCCCGCCGTGGATAGGATCGCTAAAGAAGCCTTCACGGGTGTTCTGCAGCAGGAAGCTGAAGAAGACTTTTGCCGGTAGCTGGCTGAATTCCGCGCTGCCACTCTCCATCGCCTGCAATAAGGCATCCTGCTGCTCACCGCTGAGCTGAGCAAAGACCTTGCCGTGCTGCTTTTTGCTGTAATTATCGGCATCGGCCAGACCAAGGCGGTAAATCTGCTGTGGCACCAGCGGCAGCTGATAGCCCAGCTCTTTCGGCAGGTCGGGATTAAACGGACCCTGCATATACCAGTTCGATCCCGTGGCATACGGCGTATTCATTTGACGATCGATAAATTCCGGCACGCCCGCTTCCAGCGCTCCCGGTCCGCGTTCATCGCTGGGAATCAGGCGTGCCACGGCGGCGGTAATAAAGGCAAACTCTTCGGCGGTAAACCAGTTCGGCTGGTAATCACGTGCCTGCTGCGGTGCGGCCGGGGTTTCAGCCGCCTGCGCGGCCAGCGGAAGGGAGAGCGCGCCCATTGCGGTGGAGCCTACCGCCATCGCAGGCGCCAGGGTAATTGTCTTCAGCAAAAAATCCCTGCGTGAATGACCCTTTTTTTGTTCTGACATGACATTGCCTCATTCCCGCACTCACTGGCGGTATGAAAAAGTGGTGGTTGCGTTGTAATGGTTTTTATCAGCAGATACAGGCGTGGCGCCTGCTTGTTACCGGTAACAAACCTGCATATTGTATCACTGCCATTCACAAAGATTTAGTTCAAAGAAACAAAATCGCACAATTTCATTAACATCTATCTTCTTCCTGTCATGAGCAGAAACAACAGACTACAGACAGCGACACGTCAAAAACGTTATAACAAGCAATACACAACAGCGGAGTACCTATGTTTAAGTCTTTTTTTCCGCGGCCAGCGCTGTTTTTCAGCTCTGCGGCTGTCTGGAGCTTATTAGCAATTTTTGCCTGGTTCGGCTTTGCCGCCCATCTGCCAGGCATCTGGCCCACTTTTGAAACCACAATGAAGCAGCCCCTCCCAACGACGGCGGCGCGTTTTATTGCCGCAAGTCAGCTCTGGTTTTATCTCTATTACTGGATAATGGTAGCTATTTTTGCCGGGGCCTGGCGGCTTATTGATCCGCATCCATGGCGGCGCTGGTCTGTGTGGGGTTCTGCGCTGATCATCTTTGTCACCTGGTTTGGCGTGCAGGTAGGTGTCGCCATTAATGCCTGGTATGGCCCGTTCTACGATCTGATTCAGAAAGCGCTGACCAAAGCGGGATCGGTGCAGATTGCAGAGTTTTACCATGAGGTTATCTCTTTTCTCGGCATCGCATTAATCGCGGTGGTGATTGGCGTACTCAACTCCTTCTTTATCAGCCACTGGGTTTTCCGCTGGCGTACGGCCATGAATAACTACTACATGCACAACTGGCAGCGCCTGCGTCATGTCGAAGGTGCTGCACAGCGTGTGCAGGAAGACACCATGCGGTTTGCAACCACGCTGGAAAACTGGGGGGTGAGTTTTATTCAGGCGATTATGACGCTGGTCGCGTTTTTGCCGGTGCTGGTCGCGCTGTCACATCATGTGAAAGATATTCCGATCCTCGGCAATATTCCTTACGCGCTGGTGATAGCCGCTGTGCTCTGGTCCGTATTCGGCACCGGGTTGCTGGCGCTGGTTGGGATTAAGCTGCCGGGGCTGGAGTTCCGCAATCAGCGGGTTGAAGCCGCCTACCGTAAAGAGCTGGTTTACGGCGAAGACAATGCCGATCGCGCCGGGCCACAAACGGTGCAGGAGCTGTTCAGTCGGGTACGGGTTAACTACTTCCGACTCTATTTCCATTATCTCTATTTCAATATCACCCGCATTCTCTATCTGCAGGTCGATAATGTGTTTGGTCTTTTCCTGCTGTTCCCGTCGATTGTCGCGGGCACGATTACGCTGGGCTTACTCAACCAGATCACCAACGTGTTTGATCAGGTACGCGGCTCGTTCCAGTATCTGATCGCCTCCTGGTCAACGCTGATCGAACTGATGTCGATCTACAAGCGTCTGCGCAGCTTTGAGCAGATTCTGGATGATGTGCCGCACGATGAGATGATGCGCGAGGCATCGGAAGACGTGTAACGGGTGAGGATTGCCGTTTTTTGACATAAAAAAGCCACTCGTCAGAGTGGCTTTTTCGTTTGCAAAATCTGGAAGTAAAATCTTTTACTTCAGCAGAAACGCCGCCAGGACGCCCGAAGGTGTCCTGTCAGCATCAGAGGGTAAAGTGCAGCTTATTTCAGCAGCTCAGCAGTCATGTGAACGCCGTTGTTGTTGTAGGCTTCAGTGATTTTATATGAAGCACCAGCATCCTGAGCCTGCGCAGCGATTTTCGCTTCAGCACCGTCCAGCGTAGAGTCGACAGCGGTCACAGATTGGGCGAAGCTGGCGAATGGCAGAACAGAAAGGGCGATAACAGCTGCAAAAGTTTTGATAGATTTCATGGTCAATTCCTCGGTTAATTTTTATCAGGTAAGGCGTGCTGCCTTGTTGATAGATATATTAGCCCTGAAGTTGATCAGTAAAAAGCGGAGGGTTTTGCTTAACTCATTCAATAAAACTGATGATAAAAAGCACATTTCGCACAGTTATCACTCAAAAGGTTAATAATCCATATTCAATAAAAAAGGCAGCATAACGCGCTGCCTTCAGAGAATTATCCGTGATGCCTTACCCGGCTGAAGATAGTTAGCGCAGCCAGCAGCATCAGTACGCCGCTGGCAACAAACACACCGCCTGCGCCGCGCAGGTCAAACATCCAGCCGCCTGCCGCCGCACCAACGGTAATCGCCAGCTGGATAGTGGCAACCAGTAAACCGCCGCCCGATTCCGCATCATCCGGCACCGCGCGTGAAATCCACGTAGACCAGCCGGTTGGCATCGAACCAAACGCCATCCCCCAGATCGCCACGCCCGCGCCGACCAGCCAGCTGACATCACCAAAGCTCACCAGCAGCAGCGCGGTGATACTCATTAACAGCGCCATGCCACTCAGCGTCAGCGACACACTACGGGTGACCAGATAACCGGCCAGCGAGGTGCCAAAAAAGTTCGCTACGCCAAAGGCCAGCAGCACCAGCGACAGCTGATTAAGGTTGAGCTGCGCGACACCTTCCAGAAACGGACGCAGGTAAGTAAAGAAAGCGAAGTGGCCGGTAAACATCATGATCACGGCCAGCATGCCCCACCGCATCACACCGATACGCAGCAGTGCCAGCACCCCGCCGTTGCGGGCTTTGTTCTCTGCCGGCATGGCGGGCAGCGTAAAGAATTGCCACAGCAGCGCCACCGCGCCCAGCCCGGCGGTCAGCATAAAGATGTTGCGCCAGCCGACCAGTCCACCGAGATAGCTGCCAAGCGGCGTAGCGATAATTGTCGCCAGCGAGATACCACTAAACACAATAGAGAGTGCACGTGGCACCTGATCGCTGGGCACCAGACGCATAGTGATAGCGGTTGAAAGTGTCCAGAAGCCACCAATGGCCATACCCAGCAGCACCCGCGCCAGCAGGATTACCGTCAGGTCAGCCGCAAAGGCCACCATCAGCGCAGAGGCGATCAGCAACAGTGAAAAAACCAGCATCACAATACGGCGGTCAATTCGCCGCGTGACGCTGCCGGTCACCAGGCTGGTAAACAGCGCGACCAGTGCAGTAATAGTGACGGTCTGTCCCGCCTGCCCTTCGGATACACCGAGACTGTGCGCCATCGGCGTCAACAGACTCACAGGTAAAAATTCGGCGGTGATGAGGCTGAACACCCCAAATGCCATGGCAAATACCGCACCCCACGCGGGACGGGTCGGCGAGGAAACCTCATCAGCCACTTCGGTTGTCAGACTCATGCTGCTTCTCCGGAAGATAAAAAAAGTGAGTGTGAGCATAGAGTGTCGCATCAGGACGATCTATGATGCTTACACCTTCATTTTTGATAATTCGTCTGGAATCATATGAGCCACTATGGAGATCTGACCAGTGAACTGCTGATGGGGATGCGCCTGTATGGCGTGAACTACCAGCGCATCGCGGTAAGCGCGCCATTCGGGTTGCGCTACGAGCACGCACCGGGCCGGGCGCAGTTCCACTTTGTCGGGCGTGGCTCACTGCTGGTGCGCAGCGCCTCCGGCGAGGTGTTTCAGCTCAACAGCGGCGATGCGCTGCTGGTGCCACACGGTAAACCGCACAGCCTGATCTCCAGTGAGGAGGCGGACTGCCAGTGCATTAAAAACATGGCGAGCAAGCCGCTCTGCGACAGCGTCTGCGCCATCGCCGCCCCGGAAGATGCCGGTGAGGACGAGCACAGCGTACTGCTGTTCAGCGCCTGCATGGCGTTTGAGCTTGGCGGCATGCAGCCGCTGATCAATACCATGCCGGATGTGATGCTGGTGAGCACTCTGCTGTCGCAGTACCCGGAGATTCAGCCGATCCTGGCCGCAATGGAGCGGGAGTCACGCACGCGTCAGGCGGGGTTTGCCGGCATTCTGTCGCGTCTGGCGGATGTCGTTGCCGCGCTGATTGTGCGCGGCTGGGTAGAAAACGGCTGCGGCCAGAGTAGCGGGCTGGTGCAGGCAATGCGCGACCCGCGTCTGAGTCAGGCGATTGCCGCGATGCATCGGGAGCCGGGCGAAAACTGGACGGTAGCGCGACTGGCCAGCGTGGCAGGCTGTTCGCGCTCGGTGTTTGCCGGACGTTTTCTCAATGCCACCGGTATGACGCCGCTGCGTTATCTTACGGAGTTGCGGATGCGGCTGGCGGTGCAGCGGATTGTGAACAATGGGGAAGCGGTGGAAGCCGTGGCCTATCATCTCGGCTACGGCTCGATTGCGGCGTTCAGTCGCGCGTTTAAGCGGATCGTTGGTCAGTCGCCTGGCGCGCTGCGTGCCGGACGCGAAAGCACGCAGGCGCTGGCTTCTTAGCGAAAGACGCTGATCGCTTCCACCAGACGGTTAGCCTGATGGGTCATGCGACCAGACGCCTCGGCGCTTTCTGTCACGCGGGCAGCGTTCTGATGGGTGATATCATCGAGATCTTCTACTGCTGAGCTGACCTCGCTGAGCGCCGTCGCCTGTTCGGCCGTGGCGGCACTGATCTGGGCGATTAGCGCAGTGACATTCTGCACCTGCGACACGATATCCTGCATCGTCCGGCCCGCCGCGCTGGCATGCTCATTGCCCGATTTGACCCGGCTGCTGCTGGTTTCAACCAGCATTTTAATCTCGCTGGCGGCTTTAGCGCTGCGTTGCGCCAGGCTGCGAACTTCACCCGCGACCACTGCAAAGCCTTTACCCTGCTCACCTGCCCGCGCCGCTTCCACCGCAGCATTCAACGCCAGAATATTAGTCTGGAAGGCAATGCCGTCGATCACGCTGGTTATATTGGCGATACGCGTTGAGCTGTCGGCAATTTCGCCCATCATGCCCATCATATCCGTCATCACATCGCCGCCTTTGCTGGCGGCGTGACTGGTGCTGGCTGAGAGGCTATTCGCCTCATGTGCAGTTTCGGTGTTGCTCTTCACCGTCGCGGTCATTTCGTTCATGGTCGCCGCGGTTTGCTGCACGTTAGCCGCCGCCTGTTCAGTACGGCGACTCAGTTCGTTGTTACTGCGGGCGATGGCATCACTGGCACTCAGCACATTGATCGCCTGGCCGCTGACATCATCCACCAGCCAGCGGAACATCAATCCGAGCTGGCCAATGGCACGTAGCGTGACGCCGACCTCATCCACACGATCCATCTGTTCAACCTGATGGCTGGCACCGGTCGCTACGCGGAGCGCCTGTTTGCACATCCGCTCAATAGGACGTGAAATCTGCTGCTCCAGCCACACACTGCAGAGCAGAAGCAGCGCAGCCATTCCCGCAGCAAAGCCTGCCAGTGCAGTGTGGGTCATGCCCAGTGCCCAGACGCCCGCCACCGAGAGAGGCAGTAACGCCATCAGCGTGCTGCGAATCCGCCAGCGCAGGGGCAGCGTCTTCAGGATTGAGGCGGGACGACGCCAGCCGCTGCGCACCAGCAGGCCTTTGTGAAAACGTCGCCCTCTGGCGCGGCCTTCACGAAAATCCTGATAGAGCACTTCTGTCTGACGCACCTCTTCAGCCGTAGGTTTGGTGCGCACGGACATATAACCCTGCACTTTACCGTCGCGTACGACCGGAATGGCATTGGCACGCACCCAGTAGTGGTCGCCGTTTTTCCGGCGGTTTTTGACCAGCGCAGTCCAGGGTTCGCCCTGCTTCAGCGTCGCCCACATATCGGCAAAGGCTTCTGGCGGCATATCGGGGTGACGCACCATGTTATGCGGCTGCCCGTTGATCTCGTCAGCAGTGAATCCGCTTGCTTCGATAAACGCGTCGTTGGCGTAGGTAATGTGGCTGTTGAGATCGGTGGTCGACATCAGTGTCGCATGATCATCGAACAGATATTCACGCTGAGAGACAGGCTGGTTGTTACGCATCAAAAATCCTTGGAGACCCGACGTCCTGCACGCAACAGTCTGAGGCGCAGCGTGAAAACGGCGGGCTGAGAAATAACGATTACCCTTTTTTATGTTTTCGGCATGCCCGCGCCGACTCTTTAGTAATACGCTTTAATTTCTGCCGCGAAAAAAGCCACTTTGCAGCGGCTTTCACACTTTTGATCTGTTTTTATCCGTTAGCCAGACTGGAGAATTCCGGCAGTGGCTTAACTGAGGTCAACATTACGGGTGCCAAACCAGCAGGTGAGCAGAAAACCGCCGGTCCATGCGACGATCAGCCCGGCCAGGTAAACTGCCATCCCGGCGAAGATGCCCTGGCTGGAGGTCATCAGTGGCAGAGTGACCAGCCCGGACGGCCCGAATACCGTGTTCATCCCCACTGGCAAACCCAGCCACGCGACCAATCCAATAAAAAAGCCGCCCAGTGCTCCGCCGCCACAGGCGGTGATAAAGGGCTTGAGGCGGGGCAGCGTGACACCATAGATCAGCGGCTCGCCCACCCCAAGCAGGCCGGGGACAATTGCACCTTTGATCTGCGCCCGCAGCAGCGCGCCTTTTTCTGCTTTGCACCAGAGTGCCAGTGATGCGCCGACCTGGCCTGCGCCCGCCATTGCCAGAATCGGAAACAGCGAGTTAAATCCCTGGGTTTCCATCAGCGCAAAATAGACAGGAATAAAGCCCTGATGAATACCGAACATCACCGCAATCAGGAACAGTCCAGCCAGCAGCGCGCAGCCAAAGGGATTGCTATTGAGGTGGATAAACAGCCACGACATTCCCTTAAACAGTTCGCCGCCCAGCGGCATAATCAGCAGATAGGTGATGGCGCCCGTGATCACCAGCGTAAACAGCGAGGTGAGGATCATATCCAGGTTGTCAGGAATGATTTTGCGCAGCTGTTTCTCTATCCACGCCCCGATAATCGCCGCCATCAGCACACCGATAATGTTGCCGCGCGGATCGATCGTCAGACCAAAGAAGCTCTCCATACCGCTGTAGTAGCCGGTGGTGGCCGTGGGCACATAGCCGAGCACAAACAGCGAGGCGATGATGGCGCCGTTTACGCCGCTGCCGCCAAAGGCTTTCTGTGCGTTATAGCCGATCAGAATACTGAGAAAGGTGAACAGCCCTTTGCCGAACACCTTCATGTACGCCACGGTGTGCAGCAGCCAGGGCGCGTGATCGCCGGGCGCATTAAGATGGAGACTCTGTTCAATCAGCGTGGCAAATCCCAGCAGCAGTCCCGCGCCGATAAAGCCTGGGATTAGCGGCGTGAAGATAGTGGCGAAGCGCGACAGGAACTGATGCACCCCACTGGTCTGTTTCGCCTTTAGCTGCTGCTTCTGCTGCGCTGCCAGCTGGCTAAGCGCCGCCGTTTCGCCCTGCGAAGCCATTGCAGTATCACCCTGCGACAGCAGGCTTTGCATTCCCTCGGCGGCGGTTTGCGCTTTTCCTGGCCCCACGACAATCTGTAACTGCGCATCGCTGTCGATGACCCCCAGCACGCCCGGCAGGCTTTTTAACCTGGCCAGATCAGCCTGTTCTGGCTGATTCAGCGTCAGGCGGAGCCGTGTCATGCAGTGACCGCAGGCCGCGATATTCTGCGCACCACCGACCGCCTGCAGGATGTCGCGTAACAGTGCCTCGGTGATTTTCGCCATCAGCGTGCCCCCGCTGCCTGTAGCGCCTGACGGATAAAGCCCTGATGCTGACCGAGCAGCGCTTTGGCCTCATCGGCGTCCAGGTCAGCCAGTACCATCAGGATGGCGGTTTTGCAGTGTCCGCCACAGCTGGTCAGCGCCGCACGAGCAGTCGCGTCATCACAATCCGTAGCCTGCATGACGATGTTGACCTGGCGCTGCACCAGTTTCTGGTTAGTGGCTTCCACATCGACCATCAGGTTGCCATAGACTTTTCCGCTGCGGATCATCGATCCGGTGGTGAGCATGTTGAGCACCAGTTTCTGCGCCGTGCCCGCTTTCATGCGGGAAGAGCCGGTGACCACTTCCGGACCGACCACGGGTGTGAGCGCAATGGCGGCAACCTGTGACATCGCGCTGCCCGGATTACAGCTAAGCGACACAGTGGTCGCGCCCAGTTCATTCGCGTAAGCCAGCGCACCCAGCACATAAGGTGTGCGACCACTGGCGGCGATACCGACCAGCACGTCATGGCGGCTAAAATGGATGTCTTTCAAATCCTGCGCGCCCTGTTCCCGGTTATCTTCGGCGTTTTCAACCGCCTGTAGTATTGCGGTGTGGCCGCCGGCAATCAGGCCAATCACCTGATCACGCGGCGTGCCAAAGGTAGGCGGGCATTCGCTGGCATCCAGGATGCCCAGCCGCCCGGAGGTGCCCGCGCCGCAATAGATCAGTCGTCCACCTGCCCGGAACGCGGCACTGATGGCGTCAACGGCGGTGGCGATTTGCGGCACGATGGCCTCAACTGCCAGCGCCACCTTTTTATCTTCGTCATTAATGACGCGCAGCATCGCTTCGGTGGAGAGTTCATCAATGTTCTGGCTGGCCGGGTTGCGGCCTTCAGTGAGCATCTGGCTGAGGTCGAGTTTCATGGCGGGCTCCGCTAAGGAATAAATTATTCAAATTACCCACTATCATAACGAATGATTAATTCATTGGGTGAGATCTTTTTTCAATGGCTGTGGGGTGGGTTATGTTGCGGGGGATTGGGCTGGTTAGCGTTGAGCTTAAGCAGGGTGCCTGGCATTCGGGGCTTAATGGCTTTGTGATCAGAGCCAGTCAGAAAAGGTTCACCTGATCGTAAAGACGCATTCGTCATCCATGACGCTCGGCCCACGCCATCCCTGGCGGTGGGACGCTTTACTCTTCAGGTGAACCTTTTCTTCCCTTAGGCTGTTTTATTGCTGTTTGTAAAGGGCTTGAGCTTGCCGATAAGATTTAAAAATCCGTGCTGTATCGCAAATAAATCCTTCGATACGATCTTTTGATTTTCTTAAAATACAGCGCATAGCTGGCATAAAGGCGGATACAAAGGGGGAGCGGAGTAAAGCGTCCGCCGCATGGATGCGGCGGCCAAGGCCCCAGGGATGGGTTTACGCCGACTTTACGTAGCCACCCTTTGTGTCCGACTGAAAGGCACAATGCGGTTTAAAAGCACGTTGATTTAATCAATATAAAGTTGTGACGTTCTGCAGTCATATAAGGCTGCCAGCTTCTCAAGCGTTTGTTTTTGAGGTTTCTTTCTCGACTCTAACTTCGAAACGCCAGCCTGCGTGATGCCTAATTTGTTCGCGACCTCTTCCTGCGACATTTGCCGATGTAAACGCCAGGCAACATGCAAAGGAACAGATTGCCTCCGGCTGATTTTCATTACGTCATGGGGAATCGTTTCGTCATCATCCGGTCCCGCTTTATAGGTGAGAGGCTCAAATACGTCGTCTAAGTGACGCCCGGCCATGAGCCGGTTAAACAACTCAATGGGGATGACGGCACCCGTGCGGTTCCCGCGCTCGTCTGTCAGAAACTGTATCGCATTCATGGTTAATCACTCCTTACTGCCGCAACAGTCCAGACCTGATCATCTGCTGGCGCGACTTAGCTATGTTCTTATCTGCTCTTAACTCAGTGGTGACGCAGGCTAACCCCAACCGCTTGCTAACGCTTTTTATACGTGGTCGATGTTCTTCTTACGACTTCTAGAATAGCGATAACCACTGGCTGACCTTTCTCTATCTTCCACAGCACGCGGTCGTGACCCACCACCAACTTCATTCGCTTCTCTTTATCATCCGTCAGCTTTTCGACCTTCAGATGGGAATATCAGGCCACTTAGCCAGCGCCTCTACAGCATCTTCGATGGCGTTACCTTCTTTCTGAGGCAGCCCATATAGCTGTTTCAATGCCCTTTTCGTCCAGTTAATTTCTGGCATCCGTCAACACTCCTTGTTGTCAAAGCACGCTTTCAATCAACCTTTAAAAATAACCAAATTCAGTCATAAAAGCAAAGAAAAAGCTATCAAAAGCGTTATTTAGTTATTTTTATATAACTAATTTTTTGAATGCTCATCCTGCTAAGAACGATGACAAAGCCACACAAACAAAAAGGGCCCAACTTTCGTTGAGCCCCTCTTTACGTTAACGCTGTTCTCAGCTTGCGGTCTGCGTCCGCAACTGCAGCTCATACTCTTTTGCCTGTTCAGCGTCGAACTGGTTTTCCCAGCGGGCAATCACCAGCACCGCCAGCGCGTTACCGATCACGTTCAGCGCAGTACGCGCCATATCCATGATGCGGTCAACACCGGCGATAAACGCCAGACCTTCAAGAGGAATACCAACGCTGCCCAGCGTGGCCAGCAGCACCACGAACGACACGCCTGGCACACCCGCGATCCCTTTCGAGGTCACCATCAGCGTCAGGACCAGCACAATCTCATCGGTCAGCGACAGGTCAATGCCGTACAGCTGGGCAATAAAGATCGCCGCGATACTCTGATACAGCGTCGAACCATCCAGATTGAACGAATAACCGGTCGGCACCACGAAGCTGGTTATCGCTTTTGGTGCGCCGTAGGCTTCCATCTTCTCCATGATGCGTGGCAACACGGTTTCTGAGCTGGAGGTAGAGTAAGAGAGAATCAGCTCATCCTTCAGGATACGCATCAGCGTAGTAATCCGCAGCTTACAGAAGCGCGCGACTCCGCCCAGCACCACAAAAGCGAAGAACAGAATTGCCGCGTAAACCAGCAGCACCAGCTTAGCCAGCGGCCACAGCGAGGCAAATCCGAAGTTAGCGATGGTCACCGCAATCAGCGCAAACACACCGACCGGCGCATAACGCATGATCATGTGCGTCACTTTAAACATCGTTTCAGAAATGCCACGGAACAGGTTTACCAGCGGATCGCGCTGTTCCGACGGCAGTGACGACAGACCTAAGCCAAACAGCACCGAGAAAAAGATAATCGGCAGCATGTCGCCCTTCGCCATGGAAGCGAAGATATTCTGCGGGATCAGCGACAGAATGGTGGTGACCAGGCTGTGCGGACCGCCCTGTACCTCTGCCGTTGTCGCTTCATATTTAGAGATGTCCACCGTTGCCAGCGTTGACATATCAATGCCGGTGCCGGGTTGAAATACGTTGGCCAGCGTAATACCGACCACAATGGCAAGGGTGGTGATCACTTCAAAGTAGAGAATCGTTTTGACGCCGATGCGTCCCAGCTTTTTTGCATCACCCACGCCAGCGATGCCGACAACCAGGGATGAAATCACAATCGGTACCACAATCATCTTGATAAGATGAATAAAGATATCGCCTGCAGGACTGAGAATGTTAGCGACTAACCATTCACGATTGTCTGGCTGATTATGCAATACAGCACCCACAACGATGCCAAGCACCAGGGCTGTCAGAATCTGCCAGGCCAGGCTGATTTTAAAACCTTTCATAACGCGTAATTTCCTCAGTCAAAACCCGTTTCTCTCTACTGCGAAGGTGCAGAAGACAATACACACAGGGAGTGAGCAAAAAGCCCGGTAAATTAGAGGGTGTTTAGAAACAGCGCCTCGTATGAAAATCTGATGATTCCCATACCCATTTTCAGACGCGGTCTGAGTTGATACCTGCAGAACAGGGGCGAGATAAGTACCATTTTCACTGTGGTAAATGCAACCCCTGGCAGATCCGATTAAAAGTTAGCCACCTAAGCAGCATAAAGTGCTGCCGGAAGTAAAAATACCTAACCTGCTGTTATGAAAAGTAATACTTAGATGAATTTACGCATAGCTATTCACTACTGGTTAAAAAGGCTGCCGGCGCGTTTGCTTGCTTTTTATCCAGCCCATTCCCTTTTCATACCCCTTCTTATATTCCCCATCGCCGTCAGAGCGTTAAACGAAAGTAGCAATCCGGCTTCACGTTTTGCGGCGGAAGCACTATCACGTGATCTGTGGCGCAAAAAAGAAACAAAGACTCAGGGCAGGCTTTAATTAACCATTGATTGACATATCATTAACATCTTCAAGGAGATCCGCCATGAGCCAAAATCACATTCATCCTGTTCCAGAGAATATTGCAGCAAACACCCTGATTACAGCAGAGCAGTATCAGGCGATGTATCAGCAATCTGTCGACGATCCAGACAGCTTCTGGGGCGAACAGGGCAAAATCCTTGACTGGATTAAGCCTTACAGCAAAGTGAAAAACTGCTCGTTTGCGCCAGGTAACATTAACATTCGCTGGTACGAAGATGGCACGCTCAACCTGGCGGCAAACTGCCTTGACCGTCATCTCGCCACGCGCGGCGATCACCCGGCGATTATCTGGGAAGGCGACGACGCCAGCGAAAGCAAAACCCTGACCTTCCGCCAGCTGCATGCTGAAGTCTGTCGCTTCGCCAACGTGCTGGAGCTGCTGGACGTGAAAAAAGGCGACGTGGTGGCGATCTATATGCCGATGGTGCCGGAAGCCGCGGTGGCAATGCTGGCCTGTGCGCGTATTGGTGCCGTCCACTCGGTGATTTTTGGCGGCTTCTCACCGGAAGCGGTTGCTGGCCGTATCGTCGATTCCAGCGCTTCGCTGGTGATTACGGCCGATGAAGGGATCCGCGCCGGTCGCAGCATTCCGCTGAAGAAAAATGTCGATGATGCGTTAAAAAATCCCAACGTCACCAGCGTGAAAAACGTGGTGGTGTTCCAGCGCACCGGTAAAGATGTGGGCTGGGTTGAAGGCCGCGATCAGTGGTGGCATGACCTGATGCTCAACGCCAGCACCAACCATTCTGCAGCCGAAGTCGGCGCGGAAGATCCATTGTTTATCCTTTATACGTCGGGTTCAACCGGTAAACCCAAAGGTGTGCTGCATACCACTGGCGGGTATCTGGTCTATGCCGCCACCACCTTTAAGTTCGTCTTTGATTATCATCAGGATGATATCTACTGGTGCACCGCCGATGTCGGCTGGGTAACCGGTCACAGCTATCTGGTGTATGGTCCGCTGGCCTGTGGTGCCACCACCCTGATGTTTGAAGGGGTGCCGAACTGGCCAACACCGAGCCGTATGGCGGAAGTGGTTGATAAACATAAAGTCACCCTGCTTTACACCGCGCCGACCGCCATCCGTGCGCTGATGGCGGAAGGGGACAAAGCGATTGCCGGCACCGACCGCAGCAGCCTGCGCATTATGGGCTCGGTCGGCGAGCCGATTAACCCGGAAGCCTGGGAGTGGTACTACAAGAAAATTGGTAACAGCCGCTGCCCGATTGTGGATACCTGGTGGCAGACCGAAACCGGCGGCTTTATGATCACGCCGCTGCCGGGTGCGACCGAACTGAAAGCCGGTTCCGCCACCCGACCGTTCTTTGGCGTGCAACCGGCGCTGGTGGACAACGAAGGTCAGCCACAGGAAGGTGCCTGTGAAGGCAATCTGGTGATCACCGAGTCGTGGCCGGGACAGGCGCGTACCCTCTTTGGCGATCATGACCGTTTTGAGCAGACTTACTTCTCTACCTTTAAAAATGTCTACTTCAGTGGAGACGGTGCCCGTCGCGATGAAGATGGCTACTACTGGATCACGGGACGCGTTGATGACGTGCTCAACGTCTCCGGTCACCGCCTGGGAACCGCTGAGATTGAATCGGCGCTGGTGTCGCACCCTAAAATTGCCGAAGCGGCCGTGGTGGGGATCCCTCACAGCATCAAAGGCCAGGCGATTTATGCCTATATCACGCTGAATCACGGTGAAGAGCCGTCGCCAGAGCTGTACACCGAAGTGCGCCAGTGGGTCCGCAAAGAGATCGGCCCCATTGCCACGCCTGATGTGCTGCACTGGACAGACTCACTGCCGAAAACCCGCTCCGGCAAAATCATGCGCCGTATTCTGCGCAAAATTGCCACCGGTGATACCAGCAACCTGGGTGATACCTCTACCCTCGCCGATCCTGGCGTAGTTGAAAAACTGCTTGAGGAGAAACAGTCGATCAAAATGCCTTAAGCGCACGCTGTCCGGCGGGAAGATCGCTTCCCGCCACCCCCGCCCTACGCAGTCTGTTCCGGTAGTCACAAATATTATAACCAGCTGAATCCACGCCCTGTCGTGAGGTTCTTGCCTGCAAGCCCTCTGGAGAAAATGTGATGAATGACGCCCTTTCGAATCAGGATGCAATCAATCAGCAGATTGAACGTAATCCGCTTTTTCATGAGTTAGTCCATAAGCGCCAGGCGTTCGCGACGCTGCTGTCGCTGATTATGCTGGTGCTCTATGTCGGTTTTATCCTGCTGATTGCGTTTGCGCCCGGCTGGCTCGGTACGCCGCTGCATGCCGGAACCAATGTGACGCGCGGCATCCCGATTGGCGTCGGGCTGATTGTGATGTCATTTGTGCTGACCGGTGTCTATGTCTGGCGCGCCAACGGGGAATTTGACCGTTTAACCAAAGCGATCCTCCGCGAGGTGAAATCATGACCCGTCTCACCTTATGGCTACTGGCCCTGATGTTGCCGTTTTCAGCGCTGGCCGCCGATGCGATTACCGGTGCGGTGCAGCGCCAGGCGACCAACTATCAGGCGATTATCATGTTTACGATTTTCGTCGGCGCCACGCTGGGGATTACTTACTGGGCGTCAAAACGCACCCGTTCGCGCAACGACTACTACACTGCGGGCGGCAATATCACCGGCTTTCAGAATGGCCTGGCGATGGCGGGTGACTTCATGTCAGCAGCCTCATTTCTGGGCATTTCGGCGCTGGTTTACACCTCCGGCTATGACGGACTGATCTACTCGCTCGGCTTCCTGGTCGGCTGGCCGATGATTCTGTTTTTAATTGCCGAGCGGCTGCGCAACCTGGGTCGTTATACCTTTGCTGACGTCGCCTCCTATCGTCTGAAGCAGATGCCGATTCGCACCCTGTCAGCCTGCGGTTCGCTGGTGGTGGTGGCGCTCTACCTGATCGCGCAGATGGTGGGTGCCGGTAAGCTTATCCAGCTGCTGTTTGGCCTGAACTATCATGTGGCGGTGGTTCTGGTGGGCATTCTGATGGTGATGTACGTGCTGTTTGGCGGCATGCTGGCAACCACCTGGGTGCAGATCATCAAGGCGGTGCTGCTGCTGTTTGGTGCCTCTTTTATGGCCATCATGGTAATGAAAGCAGCCAATTTCAGCTTTAATACGCTGTTCACCGAAGCGATGGCAGTCCATCCAAAAGGCATCGCGATTATGCAGCCTGGCGGACTGGTGAAAGATCCTATCTCGGCGCTGTCGCTGGGGCTGGGCCTGATGTTTGGTACAGCCGGATTGCCGCACATTCTGATGCGCTTCTTCACCGTCGCGGATGCCAAAGAGGCCCGTAAAAGTGTCTTCTGGGCCACCGGCTTTATGGGTTACTTCTACTTCCTCACCTTTATTATCGGCTTCGGTGCCATCCTGCTGGTGGGCGCTAATCCGGCCTTTAAAGATGCCAGCGGCGCCTTGATTGGTGGGACCAATATGGCGGCGGTGCATCTGGCTAACGCCGTGGGCGGCAGCACCTTCCTGGGCTTTATCTCAGCGGTTGCCTTTGCCACCATTCTGGCCGTGGTCGCGGGCCTGACCCTGGCGGGTGCGTCGGCGGTTTCTCACGACCTCTATGCCAGCGTGTACCGCAAAGGTCAGGCGAGCGAGAAAGATGAGCTGCGGGTTTCTAAAATCACCGTGCTGGCGCTGGGCGTGGTCGCTATTGCGCTGGGTATTCTGTTTGAGAAGCAGAACATCGCCTTTATGGTCGGGCTGGCCTTCTCAATTGCGGCCAGCTGTAACTTCCCGATCATTCTGCTGTCGATGTACTGGTCAAAACTCACCACGCGCGGCGCGATGGTGGGCGGCTGGCTGGGTCTGCTGACTGCCGTCATTCTGATGATCCTTGGCCCAACCGTGTGGGTGCAGGTGCTGGGAAATGCGACACCGATTTTCCCGTATGAATATCCGGCGCTGTTCTCCATGGTAGTGGCATTTGTGGGCATCTGGCTCTTCTCTGTCACCGACCATTCGCAGCAGGGCGCAGAGGAACGTTCGCGCTTCCGCGCACAGTTTATTCGCTCGCAGACGGGCACCGGCATTGAACAGGGTAAGGCGCACTGATCGCCGTTTAACATTGATAACGAGCAGCCAATAAAAAAGGGCGACTACAGAAGTAGTCGCCCTTCTCTTTCACGCAACAGAATCAGAAGCGCAGAGATGCACCCACGTACGGGCCATCGACCAGCACGTTATCTTTGCGTCCATCTTTGTTGTTCAGTTCGATGTACTGATAACCCACACGCAGGTTAAGCAGTGAAACCGGCGTGAAGCTCAGGCCGCCAGCGGCTTCCTGATAGCTGTCGAGGTGATCGGTGAACGACTCTGGCGCGTAATAATACTCACCATACAGGCCCCACATGCTGTTGAAGCTGTAGTGTGCTGCACCACCCAGCGCCACCGCAAATCCATCTTTTCCATCTTCAGGATGGGTGAAAATCGCTTTTGCGGTCGGCGCCAGACGCAGCGGCCCGAAATCAACGTTGTAACCCAGACCGGCACCGTAGGTGCTGCCGTCATGGTCGCTACGCAGCCAGTTACCTTTCAGAAACAGACCGGGTGTTGTGGTGCCCAGACCCAGGTTCAGGTTGGTGTTGTGTTCGCTGACATCAACACTGCCTTCAATTGCCTGAGCGGCGCCGCTCAGTAAAACCAGCCCAAGGGCGCTCCCGGTAACAAGTTGCTTAAACATGATTCCACTCCGTGAAGGACAATTAATTCGGCCGCAAGGTTAACAGCCTGAAACGGAGAGACAACAAAATCCGGGAAACTTTACGTAAAAATACGTGTCGCGTTCAGAATTACCGCTGCCTCTGCGCTACGCAGTGTAGACTATATTGTCCACATCAGGTGTCCAATCAGCGGAGCCAGCACCACGGTCACTACGCCCGAGAGCATCATAACCAGGCTGGCGACCACGCCCTCCTGCTGCCCAAGCTGATAAGCACGCGCCGTTCCGGCACCGTGCGACGCAGCCCCAAACCCGGCCCCTTTCGCCACACCCTGCTTGATTGCGAGGCGCAGAAACAGCACGTCACCTACCGCCATGCCAAACACGCCAGTGATGACCACAAACAGCGCAACCAGATCGGGCTGACCGCCAATTGGTCCGGCTGCGGCCAGCGCAAACGGGGTAGTAATGGAGCGCACCGCCAGACTGCGCTGGATTGACTCTGGCAGCGTCAACAGCCGCGCCAGCCAGACCGAGCTGCAGACAGCGACCACCGTGGCGGTCAATACGCCCGCGCTCAGGGATAGCCAGTGCCGCTTAATAATCTCCACGTTCTCATAGACTGGCACTGCAAACGCCAGCGTAGCGGGTCCCAGCAACCAGAGCAGCCAGTGGTTTTCAGCAATGTAATCCTGCCAGCTGATGTGCGTCAGCAGCAGCAGTCCGACCAGCACCAGCGGCGTCATGACCAGTGGCATTAACAGCAGTGTCCGCCAGCGGCTATAAAGCCGTTTATTCAGCGCATACACCAGCAGCGTAACCGCGACACACAAGAGACTGATGATAAAATCACGCATCTGGATTCTGCTTACGCGCGGCGCGCGCGACTTCATACTGATAAAGCCGGTCCACGACCCAGGCGGTCGACGCCAGCACCAGCGTCGTACTGACACCAATCACCACACAGATGCGCCAGCCATCCACACGCAGCAGCGCGCCATAGTTCACGACCGCCACTACCGCCGGAATAAAAAACAGCAACATTTCGGCCAGCAGCCAGCGTGACCCGGCTTTTACCCAGTTCAGCGGCACAATCCGCGTTACGATCAACGCCAGCAGCACCAGCATCCCGACGATATTGGCAGGCAGTGGCAGGTGCAGCCAGCTCACCAGCTGTTGACTGGCGACAAACAGGCCAATATATAACCCTACCTGCAGTGGCAGGCTAAGCCATTGCACTGCGCGGTTGCTGAGTGGAGTGAGTGCTAACGCCATCGCCTGTCTCCCCGATTAAATTGATGTCGCCAGTATAAAACGCCAACAGAGTGTGAAAAAAATGAATTAAAATTATCGTAATCATGCCTGAAAGGAATAGTTATGGACGTGCGCGCCCTGCGTTACTTTACTGAAGTGGTTCGCCAGCAGAGTTTTACCCGCGCGGCACAAAAGCTGTTTGTGACGCAGCCAACCATCAGCAAAATGCTGCGCCAGCTGGAGGAGGAGCTGGGCTGTACGCTGATCCTGCGCGATGGCCGTCGTCTTCATCTTACCGACAGCGGTCAGGCGGTCTATCAGCGTGGCCTGGCGATCCTGCAGGAGTTTCATCAGCTGGAAGCGGAGATTGGTGACATCAACCAGCTTAAAACCGGCGAGCTGCGACTCGGCATTCCGCCGATGGTCGGTATGCAGATAGCCGGATCGATTTCCGCCTTTCGCCGCCGCTATCCCGGCGTTCAGCTGAAAATCTCTGAGTTCGGCGGTCTGACCGTTCAGCAGGCGGTGCTGGCGGGCAGTCTGGATATCGCCCTGACCGCACTGCCGGTCGACGCTGAGCTGCCGCTGAACACCCTGCCCCTGATGCATCATCCGCTTTGCGTGCTGCTGCCGCGTCGCCCGGAGTGGCTCAGCCGCCAGCAGATTGGACTGGCAGAACTGGCCGCGCATCCGCTGCTGATTTTCAATGAGGAGTTTTCGCTGAATCGTCAGCTAATGCAGGCGTTTCAGCGGCTTAACCTGACGCCCACGGTGGCAGTGCGGAGCGGTCAGTGGGATTTTCTGGCGGCGATGGTGCAGGCGGAAATGGGGCTGGCGATTCTGCCAGAGCCTATCTGTCAGCGGCTGGATAAGCAGTCGCTCTTGTGGCTGCCGCTGGAATCGGAACTGAAGTGGAGTCTGGGTTTAATCTGGCGGGAAGGGAGTTATCTGTCGCGCAGTGCGCAGGCGTGGATCAACTGTTGCCGGGAGCACTGGCCGGATGAGCCGCCGCGCCTGTCGGTGTGAAAGGCTGGCACGCCCGCATGAATGCGCAGGCGTGCCGGTCAGACTTACTCTTCTTTTTCGATCAGCAGCGCTTCCAGTAGATCCAAATCGTGCAGTAACGTCTGCATCGTCTCATTGGAAATTTGCTGGGTCGCGCGCAGATGATAGAGCTCCGCGCGCTCGGCACGCAATCCGGTCAGACGGAAGCGACGCTCAAGGTTCTCAGCATACAGCGCGTGTTCGAGGTCATTCTTTCCTTCGGCACGACGACGCAGGTTGCCAATCACTCGCAGACTCACCTCTTTGAGCAGTTCCGGATCGATGTTCTCTTCCGATCCGTTATCCAGTCGCTCTTCCATCTTGTGAAGGCTTTCAATCGCGGCGCCTGCCATTACCGCACGGGCATTCTGCAGCTCACGGCGGTGCGCACCTTTATCAATGGTATCCACGCCACGCAGGAGAATCGGCAGCAGCACTACGCCCACCAGCAATGAGAACAGAATCACACCGGTGGCGATAAACACCAGCTCATAACGCGCCGGGAAAGGCTCGCCATTGGTCAGGAACAGCGGAATCGACAGCACACCGGCCAGCGTAATGGCACCGCGCACTCCAGCAAAAGAGGCGATCAACAGCTCACGTAGCGAGTAGTTAGAGAACTCCATCGGCTTCTTCTTCAGCAGCCGTTTGCTGAAACGCTGCATAATCCACAGCCAGCCAAAACGCACGATCATCAGCGCGGCGTAGACCAGCCCGATATCGGCAAACAGCATCCAGAGTTCGACGTTCGGATCGGCCTGTGCCTGGTCGATTGAGGTCTGCAGAATATCCGGCAGCTGCAGGCCCAGCATCAGGAAGACCATGCCGTTGAACACGAACTCCAGCATCTGCCAGACGCTGTTTGCACGAAGACGCATCGCCAGCGGGGCCTGACGAATAATACCGGAACGGGTGATGGTCATACCGGCCGCCACCGCCGCCAGGATGCCTGAAACACCCAGATGTTCAGCAATCAGATAAGAGGCGAAAGGCAATAGCAGCAGCAGTACGGTCTGAGTGGCCGGATCGTCACCGCTCCAGCGGCTGAGCAGGCGCAACGACTTACCGTAGAGCCAGCAGATTGCCACACCCGCGACCAGGCCACCCACGGCGACCTTCAGAAACTCAATGCTGGCACCGCCCCAGGTAAACACCATCGTGCCCATGGCAACGGCCACGGCAAATTTCAGTGAAACCAGACCCGATGCATCATTCATCAGGGCTTCACCCTGCACAATCGACATAATCTTTTTGGGAATGCGGCCTTCACCCACAATGCCGGAAAGCGCCACGGCATCGGTAGGCGACAACACGGCCGCCAGCGCCAGCGCCGGAATCAACGGGATACCCGGCACCAGCCAGTAGATCAGATAGCCAATGCCGAACACCGTAATCAGCACCAGCGCCAGCGCTAAGCCAATTATCTCGCGGCCATGATGCAGGAACTCACTGATGGGCGTCTTCCAGCCATCCGCAAACAGCAACGGCGGAATGAACAGCACCAGAAACAGCTCTGGATCAAAGTCGACATGCAGACCAAACGTTGGCCAGGCCAGCATCGCACCCACGGCGATCTGAACGAGTGGCAAGGGGATCTGAAAAGGGAGAATACGAGCCGCGACGCCAGAGAGCGACACGACCAGCGTCATGATGAGAATTGTAAAAAAGATTTCCATGCTTTCCTTAGGCGTCGTTTCTTTCAATCATTGGTTAAGCATTAAAGTGTAAAACAAACTGCGGTGAAGGGTGTCAGCTACGCGTGCGCCGGGCGGGAAAAAAGTGACAAATACCGGGCGCACAAGCGCACGCCCGGTTGTGCCGTCAGATAGCCCAGCCACCGGCGTAAAATGCCACCAGCGCGACAGCAATAATGACCGTACCGACGTTGAGCTTACGCCATTCACCGGCAAAGAGGCGGCCCACCACCAGGCTGGCAAAACCGATCATGATGCCGGTTACGATGTTGCAGGTGAGCACAATGATCACGGCCGTTAGCAGGCCCGACATCGCATCGACAAAATCATTGAAGTCGACTTTTGCCACGTTGCTGAGCATCAGCAGCCCCACATACATTAAGGCGGGTGCGGTCGCGTAAGCCGGCACCAGATAAGCCAGCGGTGACATAAACAGAATAGCGAGAAACAGCAGGCCAACCACAATCGCAGTAAGACCCGTTTTGCCGCCTGCTGCGGTGCCTGCCGCCGATTCGATATAGACCGCAGCCGGTGATGCGCCCACCAGTCCCGCGAACAGGCTGCTGACAGAATCACTGGTCAGCGCACGGCCACCATTAATAATCTGCCCCTGTTTATCCAGCAGATTGGCCTGACCCGCGACCGCGCGAATCGTGCCGGTAGCGTCAAAGACCGCGGTCATCACGAGTGCCAGTACGCTGGGCAGCACCACCGGCTGCATCGCGCCCATAATGTCCAGGCTAAACAGCAGCGACTGACCGCTGGCATCACGCAGGCTTGGCAGTGCAAACAGTCCCTGCCAGGTCACCGCAGGGTCAAAGATCAGGCCCAGCAGTGAAATAGCGATAATCGTCAGCAGAATGCCGCCGGGCACCCGACGCTTCTCCAGTCCAATAATCGCGGCCAGTCCCAGCAGCGTCATCATCACCGGGAAACTGGTGAAGTGGCCCAGTGCCACCGGCAGGCCCGGTGCCGGATTTTTTACGACCAGCCCGACGCCGTCAGCCGCAATCAGCAGCAGAAAAAGGCCAATCCCGACGCCGGTTCCGTGCGCTACACCCATTGGCAGATTACGCAGGATCCAGGCGCGGATGCCGGTCACCGAGATCAGGGTAAACAGCAGGCCCATCAGAAACACTGCACCCAGCGCCACCGGCACGCTGATGTGCTGACCCAGCACCAGGCTGAAAGCGGTAAAGGCGGTTAAAGAGATCGCACAGCCAATCGCCATCGGCAGATTGGCCCATAGCCCCATAAGGAGGGAGCCAAAGCTGGCGACCAGGCAGGTGGCGACAAACACGGCGGAGGGGGAGAAACCGGCTTTGCCCAGCATTCCCGGCACCACGATGACGGAGTAGACCATCGCCAGGAAGGTGGTGAGTCCGGCCAGAATTTCCTGCCGCACGCTGCTGCCGCGCGCCGAGATCGAGAACCAGGCGTCCAGTTTTCCACTGGCCGGGCGTGATTCAGTTGACATAGTTGAGCCTCAAATTTCTTGTTGTGTGGATCGCTCTGCGACCATCGCTGTCCCTGGAATAAGCGGGTAGACGGCGTCACTGCCCGGTTTAACCTGGCAGGCAAACGTTTACCTTGCCGCAGATAGTTAGCCGCTAAAATCGGCCAGATAAAAAGGCAGGGGATTATCGGGCGTTTAGCGGCATATTTTCAACAGCAACAGGGAGATTCATCAGCATAAAAATCAGAGATAAAGAGGGGATAGGCGTCCGGTACAAGCCATGATCACTCGCTGACATCCTGAAGTTAAAGCGATTTTCCGGAGAAAAAGCGCACCGGCGCAGGCATGAGGAGATCCGACGCGCCGGTGGAAAAGAGAACTAACCTGGCAGTGAAAGCTCGCCGCCCTGATCAATCGCACGTTGCCAGGCAGCACGCTGCTGCACGGTCTGAAGCCATTTCTGCGTGGCAGGCATCTGATCGAGTCCGGCACGTTGCGCCAGCGCCAGCAGCGGAAAGCTCATCTGGATATCCGCAATCGAGAAACGCTGGCCGGCAAACCAGGGATGCGTAGCCAGATGCTGTTCGATCATCTGTATGTGCGGCTTCAGCTGTTTATCCAGGAAAGCTTTCTGCACGCCTTTGCCGAATGCTGCCCCAACCGGACGCAGCAGCCAGGGCACCGGTGCTTTGCCCATCTGACCAAAGATTAGCTTCATGACCAGCAGTGGCATCAGCGAGCCTTCGGCATAATGCAGCCAGTAGCGGCACTGTAGCCGTGATTCCTCATCACTGACTTTCAGTCGGAACGCGTGGTCATGTTTCTCTTCAAGATATTCGAGAATGGCACCGGATTCTGCCACCACCCGATTGCCATCGGTAATGACGGGCGATTTCCCCAGCGGATGCACTTTTCTTAACGCCTCCGGAGCCAGCATGGTCGGTTCGCGTTGATAGCGTTTAATCTGGTACGGCACTTCAAGCTCTTCCAGCAGCCACAGCACCCGATGTGAGCGCGATTTCTCGAGATGGTGAACGGTGATCATCATGATTCCCTGTGTTTTGACCTTCACCAAGTATAGACGTCACTCTGTATCGGTATGTTTATCATCCTGTTCCGGGTCGAGTAGCACGGCACCTGAGCCCTGCTGACCCAGCCGATCGCCGGGGTTGCGCAGCGGGCAGTCGCGCATCGACAGGCAGCCGCAGCCGATACAGCCATCGAGGTCATTGCGCAGGCGGGTCAGGGTTTCAATACGCTTATCCAGCTCTTCGCGCCAGTGCTGCGTCAGGGCATCCCACTCTGGTGTGGACATACGCTTGTTTGCGGGAATATGGTCCAGACTGTCACTCACGGTCGCCAGCGGAATACCGATGCGCTGCGCAATCTTGATAATCGCGACACGTCGCAGCACGTCACGGCTGTATCGCCGCTGATTGCCGCTATTTCGCGTGCTGGAGATCAATCCTTTTGTCTCATAGAAGTGCAGCGCCGAGACCGCCACACCGCTACGGCGCGCCACTTCACCCGGTGTTAAAACCGGTTTTGGATAGTTGCGTTCTTTTTTCATCAGGCTCTTTACCTCAAGTTAACTTGAGGAATTATACTTGCTCTCCATCGAAACCCCTAAACTCCCATTAGCGTTTATTAAACACCAGAAGGATGAGGCCATGATGCAAGAAGAGATCATTCATTCCCTGACGCACTGGATTGACCAGAACCTGGATAAGAGCTTGTCGATTGATGAAGTTGCGGCCAAATCGGGCTATTCGAAATGGCATCTGCAGCGTATGTTCCGTTCCGTAACGAAACAAACGCTGGGTGGCTATATTCGTGAGCGCCGCCTGACGCTGGCAGCTGAAGCTTTGTCACAGACACAGCGACCGGTGTTTGATATTGCGATGCAGTATGGCTATGACTCGCAGCAGACCTTTTCCCGCGTGTTTCGTCGTCAGTTTGCACAGACGCCAACCGCTTATCGGCACACCATGCGTCGTCAGGCGATTCAGCGCCCTCGCCTGCCAGGTTTTGGCTATAACGATCCAATCAATAGCTTTACCCAGCGCACCACCGGCGAGTGTTGCCCGGTTCGCTGATTCTCCGTTGCGCCCGCCCTGGGCGCATCTGACTGATTTTTCCGCCGTTCTTCTTCTGCTGCTTACCCTTCCTTCGTGTCACTGCCACACTCGTGTAAATTTTGTTCAAAATTTAAAATCGGGTGATATAATGTGACCCAAGTCACACTTTAAACCTGGTTTGACGGCAAAAAAGTCTTCCCTGACACACTTTTTTGTCGCCGGTGATGTCCGCAGATTGTCAGGATTACCTGTTGATATTGAGGTCCGGCCAATGGCTACGTTAACCACCAGTTTTCTTGTTATGCGTTGGGAATTGCTGAGCGCAGTCATGATGTTTTTTGCCAGCACCCTGAAAACCAAACTTCGTCAGGATAGCCGTCACGTAATGGCATTTATGTGTGGCGGGATTGGTTTAGGCATGACCTGCTGGTTTGTCACTGGTCTGATGGGCATTACCCTGAGTATGGATAACGTGCATAACTTCGTGGAAATCTCAAAGCATGCCTTTATTGAAGCAATGAGCCAGGCGCCTGCTGACTGGCCGATGCCCTGATTGATTGCCTGAATTTTGCGCATAAAAAACCCCGCTAAGCGGGGTTTTTTATATTGCTGTGTGTGCTTAAATTTTCTTCAACATGGCAGGAATATTAACATCCTGCACGGTAGCGCCCGGGCTCTGCGTTCCGCGGCGGTCCTGAATCCACATATCTCCCATCATCTGATTTAAACCACGATCTAAGCCGGTGACCAGTCCTGCACCTGGGGTGAAGGTCAGTTCGCCAAAGTAGATCCGTTCGTCATGGATATACCAGTCCACACGTACGTAGTCGAAATCACTGGCCAGTTTTTTACTCAGTTCGAGCGCATGTTCCAGTGACGGCATAATCGGTGACACATCCAGACCGGTATCGCGAATTTTGTGATAGGCCTCGTTGAGGTTGTTCACGTAGAAATTCATCGACAGCAGCGGCTGACAGCGGTTGTAGATCACCTGCAGCACATATTCGAACTTGCCATCCCGCTTGTTGAACATATGGAACTTGTAATCAATCGGCGCGCTCTTGCCATCACCAATGTACTTCTCAACCAGGATACGTGGCTTGATGTAGCGATAGTGAATCTCACGCGCTTCGTTGGCAAAGTCAGTCTTCAGCCAGCGATAGCAGTCATGAATGATCTGCTGCTTGCGCAGGGCATCCGGCTCTTCCAGCAAAATCTCAACCATGTTGGAGGCGTGGTTCGGCTTGATCACCGTCCCCTTCCAGCAGGGTAAGCTGTTCAGCGTTGTCGGGTCAGTGGTTTCGTGTACCAACGGAATCAGGTATTCATTACCGATTTTTTCAGCAATGAATTCGCGCACCGAGTACTTATCTGACAGACGACCGTAATTCTGGTAATCGCCGAAGATAAACTTACGGTACAGCACCTTCTCATTGAACACTTTTGGCTGACGCAGATTGGGCAGCTTTCTGAACTTGTGGAAGTAGTAAATGCGGTCCTGATAAGCCCAGGGCATCTTCTTAATAAAGTACTGCACACTTCTTCTGAGTTCTTCTTTCAACTTGAGCATATCTGACCTCATTTGTATGTTTTGTAGTTGAGTGAGGAAACCTGAATCTTTTGAATGACGCCGTTTTTAAAGAAGTAATTCATTACGGTCAGGGACAAAAGTTCTGAAAGGAAAACGCTCCACGCGGCCCCCATGATGCCGTGACCCTGGATCAACCACCAGGAGAGCGGCAGACTGATGACCATCAGGCAGATGATTTTCCTCAGTAAGTAGTTAAATCCTCCCTCTTTGACCATGTAGCGATACGCTACGGTCCCCATTGCCGAAAAGCTGGTCGCTATCGACAGCAACGTAATGAGACTTCCTGACTGTGTGTATGCCGGTCCGTACAACGCAATGATGATCCGCTCGCCGTACAGCGAAATAACAAGCAGCATCAACAATGAAACACCCATAACGTAACCATTGAGCCGCGCAGCCAGCTTAATGGCGACCTCACCGCGCTCCCTGAAGATCTCAGTGAAGCAGGAGGTGATGAGCGCTACCGGGATAAAAATCCAGGAAGCGGAAATGGTATTCGCCGCCGCAAACAGACCCAGATCGCGGGCGGGAGCCGTGCCTGCCAGAAACATCTGTGCGGCTTTGACCTGCACCGAAATAAAGATGCTGGAGATGGCCAGCGGCAGTCCGGCATACATCAGATAGCGCAGATAAGCGGTACGCTTCTCGCGGGGCGGCATCTGATCCTGATGGTCCTGATAAAAGTTGCGACGCTTGATCAGGTAAGGCACCAGCGTGACGGCGACAATCGACAGCGTCAGCCAGAGTGGATTGAGACGCAGCCAGGCGACGATAAAGCTGATGCTGAAACTCAGCAGCATGCCCACGGCGTTAGCAATGGTGTTAAGACGCGAAGCAAGACGCGCGTTGTTATAAACGCTGAAGGTGTCCTGGGTGACAAAAACGGAGGCAACAAATGAGGCCAGTGCAAACGCCAGGAAATTTTCCTGCATGTTGTACCAGACCCAGATTAAGACTGGCACCGAAGTGACCAGCAATAACACCATTCGCAGCGTACGGGCAATGGTCATCAGGCGCAGGCCTTTTGACGCATTTTTGCTGACGCGCTTAAACAGAATGGTTTCGGTGCCAAAAATCGCAACGGTTTGCACCATCGCAAATAGTGAGGTTGAAAACGCCATCTGACCAAACACCGTTGGGCCAAAAGACTTCGCCACGTAAGACGTCACAAAAATGACGCCAAAAACGGAGATGATCTTCTCAGACATCATCCAGGCGGCATTAGACATTACGCTCAATTTCATCGACTCTTCCTTAGTATTACTCAACTACAACCGCTTCGGTACAACATCCCTGTAACGAATTAATAAGCGCTCAGTGGGCCTGGCGAAAATGTAAGACTTCAGACCAAACTGGTCCGAAAATTGAGATGCAAGTCATAATCCGGAGAGTGAATTCAGGATAATTCTTATTATAAATGGTGCGAATCACTTCAAATGGAAACGATTTCAGGCTGAAAATAAAACAACCCTAAAGCGCCTGACCGCCATATTAATCACATCGCTCAGGCTAAATATCCCGCATACGTTGTATTTATTTCGTATTTTGGATGCGATGAATTTATAACAAAAATGCCCCTCCAGGAAGGTACGCCCCCCCGATAAGAATAAAATAAGATTTATCCCATGATGATATTTCTTCTAAATATCTTAATTTAGGCTTCGCAATTCAATTCGCGCACTTTAATACTGCCTTAATAAAACCTTACAGTGCCAGAAATTATTAAAGTCATTCTCATCCATTAATCGATAAGAAAGGTAAGAGCATTTATGAGAAAGTCACGATACAGCGAAGATCAAATCACAAATGCCATTAAAGCTTCTGAATCGGGCGTGAAAGTCAGAGAGATCTGTGAAGAGTTAGGTATCTCTGAAGCCACGTTCTATAGCTGGAAAAAGAAGTTTTCTGGGTTGTCTTCGGAAGAAGGCAGAAAAATCAAGGAGCTGGAAGAAAAACTGCAAAACATCACGCGTGAGTTGCAGACGCTCAACTCCGATAAAGAGATGCTGCAGAGCGTTCTGAAGCACTTCTTTACGACAAATGAAAAACGTCAGGCTGTGGATTTCCTGCAGGCCACCTTCGACATCGGTACACGCCGTAGCTGCAGACTATTAGATATCAGTCGCAGTGTGTACCATTATCCGTCAGGCACGGAGAACCGCTAAACCCAATGCTACCGCGCTTTTTAGACTTAACGCTGAGATTTGTTCTTACCAGAAGAGATGAAGATCATTTAACAGGACAATTGCGGCACCCTTTTCCGCTCCATTTATAACTAATGAATGGCTTCACGGCTAAGCTTCTTTTTTTGCGGTAAAATTGATTCACAACAGCAAAAGTCTCGCATTCTACGCCTATTCTTCCCTTCCCAATCTCGTTGACACGGGATTGGGCCCTCTATTTCTTACGTAAGCCCAGCTAATCGTCGGAACTAATTCTGCTTAATACTATTAAGCTGCTTTAAACATCGTGCAAAAAACAGCCGTCGCCGTTTTAAGTTAACGGTGGCCCTGACTCAAATTCTGCGGCTGCGCTTTAATTTCCGATGATGGGTTTATTGCATAAACTTTCTCCAGGATTAATCCGGGATAAATAGTTTATTGCTCCTTATCACTAACGTTACGCGCTTCTCTTTTCACTCACATCATTGCGCATCATTGATGCCAGAGATTAATCTTTAATTAATAACGCAACGGCGGAATTCTCTTACTCATTTATCACTGAGTGAAGTTAATGGTGGTTTTTCGCCTCTCGTTCTCAGTGCCACCATGCAATAAAAAGCCGTGAGAGAAAGCATAATGTCCATAATGCTGCGCTATTTTTCCTGATTAATGACCGATATCTGAGCAATAAAACACGGTCAGACCCGAAAAGGCGTGTTCTCCGCAGACCGTAAGTACCGTTTTTTCACTGAAGAATGGGGGATGAGAGAGACAATTGCGGGAGACGGTACTATCACCTGGTGGAATGAAATCGATTTCGCGGCATAAATCTGTCGGAGAGCGTGCAAATCGGCATAGGGTTTAATCTTAAAAAGCCGCGCGACATGCTGTTCGCGCGGCAGAGCGATTTGGATGGACGTTGCGGTTTACTCGTTCAATGAGACCACAAGAGGTTGAGGTTTAATACGCATTGCCCACAGCACCCCAGCCAGCAGACAAACAATGCCGGTCACAGTGAGCTGCGGTGGCCAGCTTTGATACCAGAGAAAAGTCCACAACAGGCCAAAAAGAATCTCGAAAACGATCAGTGGCCCCATCAATACGGTCGGCAGACGCTGGCTGGCAGCGTTCCAGCATAAGGTGCCGAGCCAGGAGCAGAGCAGGCCAATGGTCAGCATCAGAGAGATAAACACGCCGGGACGCGGCCCAAATGGCAACGAAAAGTCGGGCTGTAGCCAGGTGAGCTGCACACTGACCAGCGCATACATGATCAACGCCATGGGCAATGTGACCAGACCCTGCGCGGTGGCCCAGGTCGACGGCCGCAGCTCGGGATGTGTGCGCAGCCAGCGGGCATTACGCAGCGGATACCAGGTCCAGCAGACTACGGCCAGTAGCGCCAGCACGATACCAGTGAGATAACGGCTCAGATCAAGCAACTGGCCCTGACTTTTTAGCTCCGCCGCGTTTACGCAGAGTAAGCCGGCCGCCATCATGACAAGCGCCGGAAACAGCCGCCGCCACGGCAATCTTCCTTCAAGATGGCCGTAACAGAGATTGGCCGTCACGGCGATCACCACCGGCAGTGTGCCAATAATCATGGTCGAGACCGGGCCGCCAGTGCGCTGAATGGCGTTCGCCAGAAACGCATAGTAGAAGAGGTTTCCCACCAGCGAGAGTTTTACGGCCTCAAGCCAGTCGGCGCGAGCCAGCTGACGCAGGCGATGACGACCATGCCAGGCCAGCGGCAGCGCAATCAATCCAAACGCCACATAGCGTCCCGCCGACTGCAGCGCGCCGGGGTAGTCAGGCACCAGCAGTGGCCCGACAAAGATCAGCCCCCACATCAGCCCGGCGGTGACGGCAAACATGACACCAGCAAACATGATTCCTTCCTTATATAGCTTTTTGACAGAGTGTGGCGGGTTCGGGCGGGGAATGCTTGTAGCAGATTGCGGTGATATCAGGATTGGCGCACCTGCTTCTGATAGCGGCCCGGCGTGATGCCGTAACGATTGGCAAAAGCGCGGGTGAGATGAGCCTGATCGGTTAATCCCACCGCCGCCGCGACGCTGGCGGCCGCTTCTCCCTGAGCCAGCCTTTGCTTGGCGTCATAGAGCCGGAAAGCCATCAGCATCTGATGGGGCGTCACGTGATAGTGCTGGCGAAAAGCGCGTAAAAAGTGCCATGGCGATAACGATGCCAGCGCTGCCAGCTCATCCAGCCGCACGGGTTCAGCAAGGTTGTCGCGCAGGAAATCTTTTACCTGATCAAAACGATGCCGGGTGTCGGGTCTGCCCTGTGAAGACATGCATGCCAGCGGACGGATCTGCAGCAGCAGTTCCGCGATCAGGCTCTGACGTGCCAGTTCAGACTCCGCCTGCCAGAGTGCGGCAAGTGTTCGGGAGAGCGGTTGCGCCACACGTGAATCGGTCAGCAGCGCCTCATTAAACCACCAGCCGCGATCGCCGGTCAGTTCGTCCATCAGCTGCGGCTGAATGTAGATCATCTGATAGCGCCAGCCCTCTTCGCAAGCGGACTCACCGGTGTGCAGCTCATCCGGATTCATCATGACCAGCGAGTTCTCCGGCGCCGTATATTCAGTGCCACGATAGCGAAAGCGCTGTGCACCCGCTTCGATAGTGCCAATTCCGAAAGCTTCATGGGTATGCGGTTCAAAGGCGTAGCGGGAGATGTGAGCCTGATAAAGCTCCACACCAGGCAGCTCTGCGAGTTGCTGAAAGCGGGCGCGATCTTTTTCATAGGGGAAACTCGCCGGAACACCGTCCACTTCTCTCTCCTTATTTAACCAGTGGGTTAAGCATGCCTGTGACCAGGGTGGAAATGCAAAAGATTGCTATCCATCACGCCGCAGGTAACACTGTTTTTTTAAACCAGATGGAGTTAAGCATGGCACAGCGGGTGGTATTGGTTGTCGATATGCAGAATGGCGTATTCAGCTCGCCACGCTTCGATAAAGCGGGACGAGTGGCGCAGATTAACCGGCTGACCGCACGCGCCGACATCACCCTCTTTATACAACATCGTGAAGGCACGATGTGTGAGGGGAATGAAGCGTTTGAGCTGCTGACGGAAATCGCTCAGCCTGCTGGCGCGCACTACATCACGAAAACCGCCTGCGACAGCTTCTGGCAAACCGAGCTGGGCGCGCTGTTAGAAAGGCTGGCGATTAAGGAATTTGTGGTGTGCGGCTGTGCCACAGACTACTGCCTGGATACCACAATAAAAGTCGGAGCCAGTGCGGGCTATGCCATCACCGTCGCTGCGGATGCACACACCACGGCAGATCGCCGCTGGGTCAGCGCCGATGCGCTGATTAACCAGCACAATGAGGTGTGGGCTTCACTGCTGATCCCCGGCAACGTGCCGCGTGTGCTGAGCACGGAGGCCATTCTGGCAGAATGGTCGTAACAGGCCGCAAAAGCCGCGCATAAAAAAAGCCCGCATAAGCGGGCTTTTTGCACTCTTTGCCAGAAGAATTCCAGCCAGCGAAATCAGAATGGAATATCGTCGTCGAAATCCATTGGCGGTTCGTTGTTGTTGCTGGCCGGCGCGCTCTGTGGCTGCTGCGGACGAGACTGCGCGCCGCCACTGAACTGGTTGTTATTGCCCTGCGGCTGCTGCGGCTGACCCCAGCCATTGTTGTTGCCACCCTGCGCGCCGCCACCTGCTGGCGCACCCGCGTTTCCACCCTGCTGACGGCCGCCCAGCATCTGCATGGTGCCGCCAACGTTAACCACGACTTCGGTGGTGTAACGTTCCTGGCCGCCCTGATCCTGCCATTTACGGGTACGCAGCTGGCCTTCGATGTAAACCTGCGAACCTTTTTTCAGGTATTCGCCTGCGACTTCAGCCAGTTTGCCAAACAGCACCACACGGTGCCACTCAGTGATCTCTTTATTTTCACCGGTCTGCTTGTCGCGCCAGCTCTCTGACGTAGCCAGCGTAATGTTGGCAACAGCGCCACCATTTGGCATGTAACGTACTTCCGGATCCTGACCCAGATTCCCGACAAGAATCACTTTGTTAACGCCACGACTGGCCATGTTGCTGTCTCCCGATGAGTTAATGCATACAGTCTAATCTATCAATTCTAACACGTCCTGCGGACTGTTTCCCACTTTCGAGCAGGGTTCCAGTTTTAACGCTCTCTGTTCTGGCGCGCAAGAGTACTGGATATTTATTCAGTCTATTTTTTGTGCCATAATGACACGTTTATTCTGGCCGTGTCGGCAAGGCGCGGTGAGTGCTGCTAATCCGGGAAAGGTGAATGGATAAGATCGAAGTTCGTGGTGCCCGCACCCATAATTTGAAAAACATCAACCTGACCATCCCACGCGACAAACTCATTGTGGTGACCGGCCTGTCAGGTTCAGGTAAATCCTCACTGGCGTTTGATACGCTGTATGCGGAAGGTCAGCGCCGCTATGTAGAGTCGCTCTCTGCGTATGCGCGCCAGTTTCTTTCGTTAATGGAGAAGCCGGACGTCGATCATATCGAAGGTTTGTCGCCCGCCATTTCCATCGAACAGAAATCCACCTCGCATAACCCACGTTCAACCGTGGGAACCATCACTGAGATTCACGATTATCTGCGTCTGCTGTTTGCCCGCGTAGGCGAACCGCGCTGCCCGGATCATGATGTGCCGCTGGCGGCGCAGACCGTGAGCCAGATGGTGGATCAGGTGCTTTCCCAGCCGGAAGGCCGTCGCCTGATGCTGCTGGCACCGGTGGTGAAAGATCGCAAGGGTGAGCACACCAAGACGCTGGAAAATCTGGCGACGCAGGGCTACATCCGTGCACGTATCGATGGCGAAGTGTGTGACCTCTCCGATCCGCCGAAACTTGAGCTGCAGAAGAAGCACACCATTGAAGTGGTGATTGACCGCTTTAAAGTGCGTGACGATCTGGCGACCCGTCTGGCGGAGTCGTTTGAAACCACGCTGGAGCTCTCCGGCGGCACGGCTATCGTGGCGGACATGGATGACAGCGCCGCAGAAGAGCTGCTCTTCTCGGCTAACTTCGCCTGCCCCATCTGTGGTTACAGCATGAGCGAGCTGGAGCCGCGCCTGTTCTCGTTTAACAACCCGGCAGGCGCCTGTCCAACCTGCGACGGCCTGGGCGTACAGCAATACTTCGATCCTGACCGCGTGGTGCAGAATCCTGAACTTTCTCTGGCAGGCGGCGCAATCCGTGGCTGGGATCGGCGCAATTTCTACTACTTCCAGATGCTGCGTTCGCTGGCGGAGCACCTCGATTTTGATATCGAAGCGTCGTTCGGCAGCCTGCCCGAGAACGTGCAGAAAGTAATTCTGTACGGATCAGGCAAAGAGAGCATCGAATTTAAGTACATCAACGATCGCGGCGATACGTCTGTTCGCCGTCATCCGTTTGAGGGCGTGCTCAATAACATGGAGCGCCGCTACAAAGAGACCGAGTCTTCAGCGGTACGCGAAGAGCTGGCGAAATTTATCAGCAACCGCGCCTGTGCCAGCTGTGAAGGCACCCGTCTGCGTCGTGAAGCGCGCCACGTCTTCGTCGAGAACACTACGCTGCCGACCATCTCTGAGATGAGCATCGGCCATGCGATGTCCTTCTTTGAAAACATGAAACTCAGCGGCCAGCGCGCGCAGATCGCCGAGAAGATTCTGAAAGAGATTGGCGATCGCCTGAGCTTCCTGGTCAACGTCGGCCTGAACTATCTCTCGATGTCCCGTTCCGCCGAGACCCTGTCCGGTGGAGAAGCGCAGCGTATCCGTCTGGCCAGCCAGATCGGTGCCGGCCTGGTCGGTGTCATGTATGTGCTGGATGAGCCTTCAATCGGCCTGCATCAGCGCGACAACGAACGTCTGCTTGGCACCCTGATTCATCTGCGAGACCTCGGTAACACCGTGATCGTGGTTGAGCATGATGAAGATGCGATTCGTGCCGCTGATCATGTCATCGACATCGGTCCGGGTGCAGGCGTCCATGGCGGCCAGGTGGTGGCTGAAGGTACCGTCGATCAGATTATGGCGGAAGACGCGTCACTGACGGGCCAGTTCCTGAGCGGCAAGCGGGGTATTACGGTGCCAGAGGAACGCGTCAAAGGCGATCCGGCCAAAGTGCTGAAGATTACCGGCGCACGCGGCAACAACCTCAAAGATGTCACGCTGACGCTGCCGGTCGGGCTTTTCACCTGCATTACCGGTGTGTCCGGCTCGGGTAAATCGACCCTGATCAACGATACGCTGTTCCCGATTGCCCAGCGAGCGCTGAATGGTGCAACCATCGCCGAACCGGCACCTTACCGCGAAGTGGCGGGACTGGAGCACTTCGACAAAGTGATCGACATTGATCAGAGCCCGATTGGTCGTACACCGCGCTCTAACCCAGCCACCTACACCGGCATCTTCACGCCGGTGCGTGAACTGTTTGCGGGCGTGCCGGAAGCGCGTTCGCGTGGCTACAATCCGGGTCGCTTCAGCTTTAACGTTCGAGGCGGACGTTGTGAAGCCTGTCAGGGTGATGGTGTGCTGAAAGTCGAAATGCACTTCCTGCCGGACATTTATGTGCCGTGCGACCAGTGCAAAGGCAAACGCTATAACCGTGAAACGCTGGAAGTGAAGTATAAAGGCAAGAGCATTCACGAAGTGCTGGAGATGACTATCGAAGAAGCACGTGAGTTCTTCGATGCCGTGCCGGCGCTGGCGCGTAAGTTGCAGACGCTGATCGATGTGGGTCTTACCTATATCCGCCTCGGTCAGTCCGCCACGACCCTGTCCGGCGGTGAAGCCCAGCGTGTGAAGCTGGCGCGTGAACTGTCGAAGCGCGGCACCGGTCAGACACTCTATATTCTTGATGAGCCGACCACCGGTCTGCACTTTGCCGATATCCAGCAGCTGCTGGAAGTGCTGCATCAGCTGCGCAATCAGGGCAACACCATCGTGGTCATTGAGCACAATCTTGACGTGGTCAAAACCGCAGACTGGATTGTGGATCTCGGTCCGGAAGGCGGCAGCGGCGGCGGTGAAATCCTGGTTGCCGGCACGCCAGAAACCGTGGCGGAGTGTGAGAAATCCCATACTGCACGCTTCCTGAAGCCTCTGTTACAGAAGTAATTCCTGCAGGCCCGCCGCGTGCGGGCCTTTTCATGTCATCTGCTGATTCAGCCAGAAAAATGCAGAATCAGGCAAGATTCAGACATGTATAGGCATATACGCTTTTCCCCAGGCTGACTATCCTTAAGCAGTTCCTCTTTGGCACGTCCCTGGCGTCGCCCTGTTTTCGCAGCACATTAACGCTGCTGCACTTCATCGAATAACACTCACGACACATCGAAACTGGAGACACCATGAATATTACGCATGCGTATGCTGCTCAGGATGCAAAATCCAAACTGGCACCGTTCGATTTTAAGCCGCGTGAGCTGCGCGCCCATGACGTTCAGCTTGAAGTGCTGTTCTGTGGCGTTTGCCACTCAGACCTGCACCAGGCCCGTAATGAGTGGAAAAACACCATTTTCCCTGTGGTTCCGGGTCATGAAATTGTCGGTCGCGTGACCGCTGTTGGCCCGCAGACGCAGAAATATAAAGTCGGCGATCTGGTCGGCGTCGGCTGTATGGTCGATTCATGCCGCAGCTGTCCGAGCTGTCAGCAGGGTCTGGAGCAGTATTGTGAAAACGGCTTTGTCGGCACCTATAACGGCGAAGATCGTGAAACCGGCGCCATTACCTACGGCGGTTACTCAACGTCGATGGTGGTTGATGAGAGCTTTGTGCTGCGCATTCCGGAGAACCTGGAGCTGGCGGGCGTTGCACCGCTGCTGTGTGCCGGTATCACCACCTACTCACCACTGCGTCACTGGAATGTCGGTCCTGGCAAGAAAGTGGGTATCGTCGGTTTAGGCGGCCTGGGTCATATGGGCGTGAAAATTGCCCATGCAATGGGCGCACATGTGGTGCTGTTCACCACCTCGCCGTCCAAAATTGAAGATGGCAAACGTCTGGGTGCCGATGAAGTGGTGATTTCTAAAGATCCAGAGCAGATGGCGCAGCACGCGAACAGCTTTGACTTCATTCTGAACACCGTGGCTGCTCAGCACGATCTCAACCCGTTCATCACCCTGCTGAAACTGGACGGCAACATGACGCTGGTCGGTGCACCGGAGCACGATCACCCGGCACCACAGGTGTTTAACCTGATCTTCAAGCGTCGCAGCATCGCCGGTTCACTGATTGGCGGCATCGCAGAAACCCAGGAGATGCTCGATTTCTGTGGTGAGCATGGCATTACGTCAGACATTGAACTGATCGCGATGGATCAGATTAACGAAGCCTATGAGCGCATGCTGAAAAGCGATGTGAAATACCGCTTTGTTATCGACATCAATACCCTGCGCGAGCAGCCTGCCGCGTAACCCGTCAGATCTGACACCCTCTTGCTCGGGTAAGAGGGTTTTTTTATTGCCGTTTATCGGGCAGCCGCAACCTGCTGGAATGAAGCATCGACCAGATAGTAAATCTGCGAATCTTTCAGCGAGCCGTCCAGAAACAGCGTGCTCCAGTGTGACTTGTTCAGATGCTCACTGGGAATGATGTCGCTATGCTCTTCGCGCAGTAATTCGGCCAGCGCAGGCGTCGATTTCAGCGAAACGGCTGGCCGCCCTTTTGCCTCATGCACCATTGCAAACAGCACACCGTTGCTTTTAATCTGCGTTGCCTTCCAGTCACTGTGGACGCTCTGCTCCGCGCCCGGCTTGCTCATGCAGTAGGTCAATAAATCTGAGTTATTCATTACGACTCCCCTTGTAACGTAGCGACAATCCGCCTGGCACCGCCCTCAATGCGATGCTCGCCCAGCCAGATACCCTGCCAGGTGCCCAGCACCAGACGCCCCCGCTGAACCGGCAATAACAGCGAAACGCCTACAATCGATGATTTGATATGCGCCGGCATATCGTCACGCCCTTCGTAGTCATGCTGATAAGGTGCGTTCTCCGGCACATGCCGCATGAAATGCTGCTCCATGTCGCTGCGCACCGTCGGGTCACAATTCTCATTTAAGGTTAACGACGCCGAGGTGTGCTGTAACAGCAGATGCAGCAGACCGGTTTTGATATCACGCAGTCCGGAGAGCGAGTTGACGATCTCATCGGTGACCAGATGAAATCCACGCGGCTTCGCGCTCAGCGTAATAGTTTGTTGATGCCACATAGCGTATTCCTGAAACGGTTATCCCGTTTAAGTGTGCAGCATGACGCCGAAAGGTAAACCCTGACCCATAAAAAAACCGCCAGAGCGAACCCTGACGGTTTTATTTATCGCCTGATTGCCGTTACATCACGGCGGCAAAGGCTTCAGCGACCTGATGCACGTTTTTGCTGTTCAGACCGGCCACACACATGCGGCCGCTGCCCACCAGATAGATGCCAAACTCGTTACGCAGACGATCGACCTGTTGCGCACTCAGGCCGGTATAGCTGAACATGCCACGCTGTTTCAGCAGGTAGTCAAAGTTTTTACCTGGCAGCGCGGTACTCAGCACATCCACCAGCGACTGACGCATCGCGAGAATACGCAGACGCATCGCTTCCACTTCAGCCAGCCAGCTGCCTTTCAGTGCCTCATCATTGAGAACGCGCGCAACCACCTGCGCACCAAAGTTAGGCGGGCTGGAGTAGTTGCGGCGAACGGTGGCTTTCAACTGGCCCAGTACGCGCGCTGACTCTTCGGCGCTGTCACAGACGATGGAGAGACCGCCTACGCGCTCGCCATAGAGCGAAAAGATTTTGGAGAAGGAGTTACTGACCAGCGCAGGCAGACCCGCCGCCGCGACCGCACGCAGTGCATAAGCGTCCTGCTGCATACCGGCACCAAAGCCCTGATAGGCGATATCAAGGAAAGGAATCAGCTGCTGTGCTTTCAGCACCTCAACGATCTGATCCCACTGCGCGTCAGTCAGGTCAGCGCCGGTCGGGTTATGGCAGCAGGGATGCAGCAGCACGATGCTCTGCGCAGGCAAGGTTTTCAGCGTGCTGATAAAGGCATCAAATCGCACACCGTGGGTCTCTGCGTCATACCAGGGATAGGTATTGACCTCAAAACCTGCGCCATTAAAGATCGCGATGTGGTTTTCCCAGGTCGGATCGCTGACCCAGACTGCAGATTGCGGGAAGTAGCGCTTCAGGAAATCCGCGCCCACTTTCAGCGCGCCAGAGCCACCCAGCGTCTGAATCGATGCAATCCGGCCCGCGTTTAACACCGGATGATCGGCACCAAACAGCAGTGGTGCAATCGCACTGCGGTAACTGTTCAGCCCTTCCATCGGCAGATAGAGGGAAGCCTGATGCGGCTCAGCATAGATCTGCTCTTCGGCAGCGGCGACGGCCTTCAGCTGCGGGATGATATTCTGTTCGTCGTAATAGAGCCCGATACTCAGGTTAACTTTGTGTTCGCGTGGATCTTGTTTGAACGCTTCCATCAACGACAGAATCGGATCGCCAGCATAGGCATCAACGTTTTGAAACACGGTGTAGGTCTCCATGATTGGTCCAGAGGTCAGAGGCGGATTAAACCCGATAGCGTCCCGGACGATGGTTCATTGCAATTATCAGATTCAGGATCACCGCGCCCGCAATAGACGCAAGCAGGATGGGGCCGCTCACCACAAACAGTGAGGCCAGCACGACGCAGGTATCAACCGCCATTTGCAGTTTACCCGCGCGGATCCCAAAGCGATCCTGTAGCCACAGGGCCAGAATATTGATGCCGCCCAGGCTCGCCTTATGACGAAATAACACTATAAACCCGATTCCCATGATGACGTTACCGAACAGTGTCGCATAGAAGGGGTTAAGGTCAGAAAAGTGGACGAACAGCGGATGCAGCTGGGTAAACAGCGACACCAGTCCGACGGCACAGAACGTTTTAAGGGTAAATTCCCAGCCCATGCGTTTTACCGCCAGCCAGTAAAAAGGGATGTTGATCAGGAAAAACGCGCTGCCAAACGAAAGCGGCGAGAGATAACTGATCAGAAAGGCGATGCCTGCGGTGCTGCCGGTCAGCGCGCCCGCCTGTTTCAGCATAATGACGCCGAACGAGACCATCAGGGTGCCGAGCACCATCGCCAGCGCATCTTCAATGCGCGAATGTGGGACGCGGGAGGGTTCTGCGATGTTATCCATGGAGGTTTTCTCAGTGCAAAAGATGCCGTTTCTATGCAAAAAACACACCAGCGTCACAACCCTTAACGGCTGTAAACGAAGTGCCCGCGATATCCTGTTGATATCTAAGGCGCTTTATAACGGAAACGTGTGCACAAATTCTGGCCTGCACCATCAACCTATGCATTAAAGTCCGTTAACATGCGCGTTACTTGCATTTATTGCCGCAAGTGTGCACCAAAACCGCACATCACGCACCTTTTTAGCGCGTCTTCTCTCCGGGGATCATCATCAGCCCGTTCTCTTTCATTCGTCCCAGTACTACCGAGGTTTTCACATGGGAAACACTCTGGTGGCCCGCGACTAACTGGCTGATTAGTGCACTGAGGGAATTGAGATCAGCCACCGCCACTTTAAGCAGATAGTCAGCGTCACCGGTCGTTTTGTAAGCGTCCACGATCGCCTGCTCCTGCTCCACCATGCGGTGAAAGCTCTCGACATATTCTGCGGTGTGGTTAATTAAGCGCACCTCGATTAATCCCACCATGCCAAGTCCGATCGCATCGGGCGACAGCCGGGCGTGATAACCCAGGATGAGATTAGCCTGTTCCAGATTGATACGGCGGCGGGAACATTGTGAGGCGGAAAGGCCGACCAGATCGCTAAGTTCCTGATTGGTCAGACGGCCGTTAGATTGTAATAAAGTGAGGATTTTAAGGTCGTAATCGTCTACGTGAGTCATTCCGTTTCCACATCGGTCCAGGCGTCGCTTTATTACAGATAACCCGATTACCCGAGAGGTTGTCCAACACTATTTTCTGATGATGGGTGCTGTCATGCACAGATCGTGCATGACAGCACAAACCGGCGATTATTCGTCGTCGTATTGCGGGCCCGCGTAGTTATCAAAGCGCGACCACTGACCGTTAAAGGTCAGGCGCACCGTACCGATGGGACCATTACGCTGTTTACCCAGAATGATCTCGGCGATCCCTTTGAGATCGCTGTTTTCGTGGTAAACCTCATCGCGGTAGATAAACATGATCAAATCCGCATCCTGCTCGATCGAGCCCGATTCACGCAGATCCGAGTTGACCGGACGCTTGTCAGCACGCTGTTCCAGTGAGCGGTTGAGCTGCGACAGCGCCACCACCGGTACATTCAGCTCTTTGGCCAGTGCTTTCAGCGAGCGGGAGATCTCCGCAATTTCCAGCGTACGGTTGTCCGACAGCGCCGGCACACGCATCAGCTGTAAGTAGTCGATCATGATCATGCTTAAGCCACCGTTTTCACGGTAGATGCGCCGGGCGCGCGAACGCACTTCGGTAGGCGTCAGGCCAGAAGAGTCATCAATGTACATGTTCTTCTTCTCCAGCAGGATGCCCATGGTGCCGGAGATTCGCGCCCAGTCCTCATCATCCAGCTGTCCGGTTCGGATGCGGGTCTGATCGACGCGGGAGAGCGAGGCCAGCATACGCATCATGATCTGCTCGCTGGGCATCTCCAGACTGAATATCAGCACCGGCTTTTCCTGCAGCATGGCGGCGTTTTCGCACAGGTTCATCGCAAAGGTGGTTTTACCCATCGACGGACGTGCGGCGACAATAATCAGGTCAGAGCCCTGCAGGCCTGCGGTCTTTTTATTCAGATCCTGATAGCCGGTATCGACGCCGGTGACACCATCGTGCGGCGTCTGATAGAGCGATTCGATACGGGAGACGGTCGATTCCAGAATCTGCTCAATGTTTTTCGGGCCAGCATCTTTATCCGCGCGCGCTTCCGCAATTTTAAAGACGTTCGACTCGGCAAAATCGAGCAGCTCTTCGCTGTTACGTCCCTGCGGATCGTAACCGGCATCGGCAATCTGGTTGGCGACGGAGATCATCTCACGCACCACCGCACGTTCACGCACGATGTCAGCATACGCGCCAATGTTTGCCGCGCTCGGGGTGTTTTTCGCCAGTTCAGCCAGATAGGCGAATCCGCCCGCCATCTCCAGTTCACCACGGGTTTCCAGCGATTCGGAGAGCGTAATCAGGTCAATGGGTTTGCTGTTTTCCAGCAGCCGCTGCATCTCGGAAAAAATCAGCCGATGCGAGCGGTTGTAAAAGTCATTCGCGACGACGCGCTCAGAGACGTTATCCCAGCGCTCGTTATCCAGCATTAACCCACCGAGCACCGACTGCTCCGCTTCCAGAGAATGCGGGGGCATTTTCACGCCTGCGAGCTGGCGATCCTGCGTTTCGTTCGATTTGTTGGTGGGTTTATTTCCTGCCATAGTGAATGCATTACCGATCTTCTGTGGGGACGCGCAAGTATACCTTAGTTGGGGTGCGTGCCTCACCCTCATGATGAAACAATCACAGGAGTCAGAATGGCAAAGCGTATTCAGTTCAGCGCACATGGCGGTCCGGACGTTTTAGCGTGGACGGATTTTGAACCTGCTGACCCCGCTGAACATGAAGTGCAGGTTGAAAATCGCGCTATCGGGATTAATTACATCGATACTTATGTTCGCAGCGGGCTCTATCCGGTTGCCGATTTTCCCTCAGGCCTGGGGACAGAAGCCGCGGGCGTGGTGTCGCGCGTAGGCCATGGTGTGACCCTGTTTAAACCCGGCGATCGCGTGGTCTACTGCATGGCGGCTATGGGTGCTTACAGTGACGTGCACAACGTGGCGGAAGATCGCCTGATGCATCTTCCGGAAGCCATCAGCTTTGAGCAGGGCGCAGCCAGCTTTCTGAAAGGACTCACCACGCAATATCTGTTGCGCCAGACCTATAAAATCAGCGCCGGTGAGACCTTCCTGTTTCATGCTGCCGCCGGCGGCGTCGGGTTAATCGCCTGTCAGTGGGCAAAAGCGCTGGGTGCGCATTTGATCGGCACTGTGGGTTCAGCGGAAAAAGCCACAATGGCGAAAAATGCCGGCGCCTGGGCGACCATTAATTACCGCGAAGAGAACATTGCACAACGCGTCAGCGAGCTGACTGAAGGGAAAAAAGTGGCCGTGGTGTATGACTCCGTGGGTAAAGATACCTGGGAGGCGTCGCTGGACTCGCTGCGCCGTCATGGCCTGATGGTCAGTTTTGGTAACGCATCGGGGCCGGTAACCGGCGTTGATCTCAGTATTCTGAATAAGAAAGGCTCACTGTTTGTGACCCGCCCTTCACTCTTTGGCTATGTCACCAACCGTCAGGAGCTGGAAATCGCCAGCGCCGAACTGTTCTCTCTGCTGGCGAGTGGCGCAATTAAAGTGGATGTGCCGGAACAGCAGAAGTTTGCGCTGAAAGAGGCCAGCAAAGCGCACCAGTTGCTGGAGAGCCGCGCCACGCAGGGATCCTGTCTGTTAATCCCGTAATTGCAGGCAACAAAAAGGGCTTCCCATGGGAAGCCCTCTTCTGTTTTTTATTTTTTGTTCGCGCTGGTGTAGGGACAGCGGCGATGAATTCATGTCGAGTCGATGGCACATCGATTTGACCTCAGGCATCCTGCCAGAAAACATAAGTAAAAAGTATGGTTAATTGCAGTTCAGCGCTGAGCAATCTCTCACAGTGTGATCATCACCGCATTTAGCGCCAGCCTTTACGGTCCAGCCTGTCGATTTTACGTCTCAGCTTACGACGCGCTCGCGCATCGCTGTCGCCAAAAAAGGCCCGATGCAGCCATACAGCGATCACCGCCAGCACCAGCCACGGCAATACTTTGATCACGAGTGCGAACAGTCCACCGACAAACATCACGATGGTTGCGACAACCAGTGCCGCCAGCACACCAATCAGCGAAACACCGGTCAGCAACAGCATCAGGAAAAACCCTAATACGAATAATATTTCCACGTCAGCGCTCCTTTTTTGAAATCGATTGTTATCGCTATTACAAGAAGCGTGCCAACCATTAATTCATTGATTTTTATATAATAAAAATCAAAAGCCGCATGACGCTTTGGCGAAAAAAACCATAAAGTGGCGTAAAAAAAACCAGCCCTGATGGCTGGTTTTTCAGGACGGGATTGCAGATCAGGCTTCCTGCGGGATCTTATCCGCTACCAGCGCCAGCGCGGCTTCCAGCACACGGACATCAGCACCCGGTTTGTGGGCGTTTTCACTCAGGTGGCGTCGCCATTGACGGGCGCCGGGAATGCCCTGGAACAGTCCCAGCATATGGCGCGTGACGTGCCCCAGATAGGTGCCCTTCGCCAGTTCCGCTTCAATGTAGGGGTACATGGCGCGCACCACGTCCACCGGGTTAGCCGCCGGATGCTGACGACCAAACAACGTCTGATCGACCTGCGCCAGAATGCCGGGGTTTTGATAGGCTTCACGTCCCATCATCACACCATCGAGGTGTTGCAGATGAGTCTGTGCCTCTTCCAGCGTTTTCACGCCGCCATTCAGCGCGATCGTCAGATGCGGAAAATCGCGTTTCAGCTGATAGACGCGTGGATAATCCAGCGGGGGAATTTCGCGGTTCTCTTTAGGGCTGAGGCCAGAGAGCCAGGCTTTGCGCGCATGAATGATAAATGTCTCGCACTCGCCGCGTCCCGCCACCGTGCCGATGAAATCAGTCAGGAATTCATAGCTATCCAGCTCATCAATCCCGATGCGGGTTTTCACCGTGACCGGAATGGAGACCACGTCGCGCATCGCTTTAATGGCATCCGCAACCAGATTCGCTTCGGCCATCAGGCAGGCACCGAAACGACCATTTTGTACGCGATCGGAGGGACAGCCGACATTGAGGTTCACTTCATCGTAGCCACGCTGCTCTGCCAGCTTCGCGCACTGCGCCAGCGCCGCCGGATCGCTTCCACCGAGCTGCAATGCGACCGGATGTTCCGCCTCACTGTAAGCCAGGTAATCCCCTTTGCCATGAATGATCGCGCCCGTGGTCACCATTTCGGTGTAGAGCAGCGTATCGCCGGTCAGCTGACGATGAAAATAGCGACAGTGACGATCGGTCCAGTCGAGCATAGGGGCAATAGAGAAGCGTTGCGAAGAGAAATTAGACATGAAGCGCAGGCAATCCGGTAATTAAAGATGATGGAATTCTGTGCAAGGATAACACAAGGTCGGGCGATAGTGCATCGCCCGACCCCGACAGCCTGAATAACGCGGTTAGAAGTTAAAGCCGAGCTGCATCATCGCGCCCCAGGTGTTGTTAGCACCCACTGAGCCAGCCAGATCCAGATGGACGGCTTTGTTAAACGGTGACACACCAAAACCTGCTGTGGCGACATTCTCGTCGTGAGAACGCATGTCCGCACGATAACCGCCACGCAGCTGCAGCCAGTCAAATACGCGGTATTCCGCGCCCACCGCCGCATACTGGCTGTTATCCTGGCTTTTGAAGCGTTTGGTTTCAGTCAGATCCACATCGCCCGTCACGGTAAACGGACCTTTATCCCAGGAGAGACCGGTGGTGACCAGCGGGCGAATCTGGTAGGTGTCGCGGTAACCATTGACCTCTCTGGTCTGCAGATCGCGTGAAACCAGGTTCTGTCCGGTCACGCCCAGCGTCCAGTTTTCAGCAAAGGTGGTCGCCAGACCGGCATCAACGTTAAAGCCGGTGTCGGTGCTGCGATACTTACTATTGTTGATGTCGTTCTTGTCGTAGTTGTAGATGCTGGCGGTATAGTTATAGAGCCAGGTTTTCTGCACTTTTGGCGTCACACCAACAGATACTGGCTGACCGGCGATGGTGAACTCATGCGCCACCGCGACACCGTAATCGGTGGTCAGTGCCGCCAGGCCATTGGCGCTGGAGCGCAGGTTATTTTGATCGCCAGGACGTGGGAACCGCGTACCGTCAGCAACACCGCGCAGATAGTCGATATCACCCTGTACGACATTGGCGCGGACGTGCGCGGTTCCGTAGGCTTTGGTGATAAAGGCGAAAGGCAGGGTCTCATTGGGGATGGTCACGGCCACGGCCGCACCCGCACTGCCATCCGCTTTGTTGCCACGCAAATCGCTGAGTTTGTTAGCGACATCGCCGGAGGCGGCGCGTAATTCAGGGTAGCCGCGGAAGAAATCCGCTGGCGTAAAGTTATTCAGCACTGTGCGGTAACGATCCACGGTGTCCGAAATATCATCAACTTTATCAAGCAGCTTATCTTTGTCAGTAACCTGAATACCCGCTGAAGGAACAATAATGCTGACGTTATCGTCGGGTTTAGCACGCGTCATCAATGCCGGGTTCGCCAGCACTGCGGAACCATAAAGAGAAGATGCTACGCCGGTGCCACCCATGGCGTCATTACGTGCATCGTACCAGGTCCCTGCCGCCATGGCGGAAGAAGAAAGGAAAAGCGCGGTCACTACAGCGGAGTACTTCAGCGCTGAACGTTGAGCGGATTTTTTCACCATTTGCCTGCCATCACCTGAGAAATTGTCATTGAAACATTCAACGACTGAATAGTTTGTTAGCCCTATTGTGAACCCTGGCTAACGCGTTATTGCTGTGAATTCAAAGGAAACAGTGTCTTAATTCAAAGGATTGGACGTTTTCCAATCAAAAAACCGTTGTAATAGTTCAGACTGCATCGGTGCATTTCAAACAATGCCAGACTTTTCTTAAGTCTTTCTGAACATTACTTCTTAACTCAGTGAGATGCAAAGCAAAATGCCAACAAATTCCGCTTCAGACGGTTGCAGAATGGATCTGAATTATCGTCATATTTGAGATAAAAAGCGGGCTGAATTCTAAATATGCTGCTTTATCAGGCGAATAATGCTGTTTTATCAGACAAAAACCAACCTCAGCACCGCGAAACTATGTGTGATAAAATAACATCACTTATCCAGCGGAGAATTTTCATGACCAACATGACGTCGCAGCAAATTTTGATTCAGGCCGAAAAAATGTGCCTGCAGCGCGGTGTGCGTCTGACTTCGCAACGTGCTGAGGTGTTGCGCCTGATGGCGGAACAGCCGGGCTCTATCAGCGCCTACGACCTGCTGGATCAACTTCGCGTCAGCGAACCACAGGCTAAGCCGCCCACGGTCTATCGGGCGCTGGATTTCCTGCTGGAACAGGGTTTCATTCATCGGGTGGAATCCAACAATAGCTACGTCATGTGTCACCACTTTGAAGCACCGGCACATACGTCAGTCATGCTGGTCTGTGACCGTTGTGCAGCCGTTACAGAGAAACAGGCACAGGGCGTAGAAAAGATTATCGCGACACTGGCGGGTGAAGCGCAGTTTGCATTACGCCACAGCGTGATTGAAGCACATGGTTTATGTGAAAGTTGTGCCGTCGTTGAAGCCTGCACGCACCATGAGAGTTGCGATCATAATCATCAGGATGAGGGTAAAAAGCGGGGAAAACGCGGCTGACGGGCACATCCTTGTGCGGTTCCGTCCCTGTACTGTTCCGGTGCAGGCGCGCCGGAACGATTTTAGCGGGCTATCGGGGAATGCGCTGATTACCAGCGGTAATCTTTATTGGTGCCTTCCCAGTCTGCTACTTCGCGCTCTGCTTCATCTTTTGCATAGCCGTAGCGTTCCTGGATTTTACCGACCAGCTGATCGCGTTTACCTTCGATAACCTGCATATCATCGTCGGTCAGCTTGCCCCATTTCTCTTTCATTTTGCCTTTGAACTGCTTCCAGTTACCGCTCGCTTCATCTTTGTTCATGGCAGATCTCCAATCCTCGGGTTAAATAATTATCTTGCTGCTTAACAAAATAACGATACAAAGCGCGGGTTAACTTCGCTTGTTAGAGTTAATTGTAGTAGCCAATTTCAAAAATGCAGAATAATACAGAATAATCCGTATCCTCCCGGGTCAGCGCTGCTGGATCACGCCTCAAACCAGCTGTTCTGACGCCAGTGCTTACGCCAGATGAGCCACAGTGACAGGCCGCGCAGCGCCAGGAATACCGTCACCGCCAGCCAGAGACCGTGGTTGCCCAGCAACGGTACGCTGAGCAGCGTCAGAAAGTAGCCAGCCGCCGCCACGACCATACTGTTACGCATCTCGCGTCCACGTGTCGCCCCGATGAACATTCCATCCAGCAGATAACACCAGACGCCGATCAGCGGCATGATTATCTGCCAGACCAGATAGCGGTCAGCTGTCTGCTGCAGTGACTCAAGCGAGGTCAGCAGGGTAACAATCTGCGGGCCAAAAATGGCATAAACCAGCGAGAAGAAGAGCGCGACTACCACCGCCTGCCGACAGGCTGAGTGCCAGACGTGCTGCAATTTACTGCCATCTTTTGCGCCATGCGCTTCGCCGGCAAAAGCTTCAACCGCGTAGGCAAAACCATCCAGCGCGTAGGCAGTAAAGGTAATGAACATCAGTAATACCGCGTTAACCGCCACCACGTCCGGACCCAGCCGCGCACCCAGCACGGTCAGCGAGGCGAAACAGAGCTGCAGCATCAGAGAGCGCAACATGATATCCCGGTTCAGTCGCAGCAGTCGGCCGCTGTCACCGCGCCAGCTCTGCTTCAGCAGATTAAACGTAATACCGCGCAGCTTTAACACCCGCCAGACCATGATGCCGCCGACGCCCAGCGTGATGTACTCCGCCAGCGCCGTGGCGGTTGCTGCTCCCGCGACACCCCAGTGCAGCCCCATCACCAGCCAGAGATCGAGCACGATGTTCACCAGATTGCCCACTATCAGCAGGATTACCGGCGCCCGCGCATACTGAACGCCCAACAGCCAGCCCAGGATGACCAGGTTTGCCAGCGTGGCAGGTGCACTGAGCCAGCGAATCTGAATAAACAGCGCCGCCTGTTCCAGTACATCAGGATTGCCACCTACCAGATGGGTCGCCAGCTGAATAATCGGATAACGCAATGCGATGAACAGCACGCCGGCCAGCAGCGCAATGATCAGCGGCTGCGTCAGCGCGCGTGCCAGAGCGGTTTTATCGCCCGCACCAAACGCCTGCGCCGTCAGGCCAGTGGTACTCATTCGAAGGAAAAGCAGCAGCATAAAGAGGAAGCTGGTCACTGTGGTCCCGACCGCAACCCCGCCAAGATAGACAGGGCTGTCGAGATGACCAATAACTGCAGTATCGACCACGCCCAGTAAGGGAACGGTGATATTTGAAAGGATCATCGGCAGCGCAAGCCGCCAGAGATTTTTATCCGTTGCCGTGATAAAGCGCATTCGCCGTTCCGTGCTCAGTGTCGCTGCAGCAAAGCAGGCAACAAAATTAGGGCAGACAGAATAGCATCAGAAAAGGCGAATGCACGCAGGCCTCAGAATCAAAGCCACTCGCCGTTACGCACCACGCCAACCGCAAGACCTTCAATGGTCAGTGACTGCGCACGGGTGTCGACCACGATAGGGTCAAAATCGCTGTTTTCAGGCAGAAGATGCACGATAGCACCCTGCTTTTTCCAGCGTTTAACGGTGACTTCATCATCAATGCGTGCAACGACAACCTGACCGTTGCGCACATCCTGGGTTTTATGTACCGCGAGCAGGTCGCCGTCCATAATCCCGATATCTTTCATCGACATTCCGCTGACGCGCAGCAGGAAGTCGGCAGAAGGCTTGAACAGGCCCGGATCCACTTTGTAGTGGGTTTCGATATGTTCCTGCGCCATGATCGGCTCACCGGCAGCAACCCGGCCAATCAGCGGTAGTCCTTCTGAAACTTCTTCTTCCATTAACAGACGAATGCCGCGTGATGCACCCGAAACGATCTCAATAACGCCTTTACGCGCCAGCGCTTTCAGATGCTCTTCAGCCGCATTTGGCGAACGGAAGCCCAGTTGCGCGGCGATCTCTGCACGCGTAGGCGGCATGCCCGTTGAAGATATATGGTCGCGAATCAGGTCATAGACCTGCTGCTGCCTGCTGGTTAATGCTTTCATCCCGCCCCCTGGTTGTTTATACAGTCGCTGTGAGTATATACAGGTATTGGCGAAATGGAAACCGATTGTCAGGGAAAACGCGCCCTCAGGCGCGTTATGGAAGGCTTATCGCAAATGTGTCCAGAGCAGCGCGACCCAGACAAACAGGGCCAGTAAGATGCTGATCAGTACCGCCGCCGAGCCCATGTCTTTGGCCCGGCCCGCCAGGGGATGATGTTCCTGACCAATCCGGTCAACCACCGCTTCAATGGCGCTATTGAGGATTTCGACAATGACGACCAGCACCACGGCGCCAATCATGAGGATGCGGGCGATCACATCGACATCCAGCCAGCACGCGATAATAATAGCGGCCAGCGCAGCCAGGGCTTCCTGCCGAAAGGCGGCTTCATGCTGCCAGGCGGCACGCAGTCCCTGCCAGGAGTAGCCTGCGGCTTTTACTATTCTGATAAGTCCGGTGGCATTATTTGCCATGATGTGGGAACCCTTTCATTCAATTGACGTCAATGTCTGGGCTGCGTGCAATTGGCACCACCACAGATCTTCGCTGCGCTTTCTGGTATGCTTGCGGCGCTTTGCTAACAAGAGGCTTCATGTTGTCTATGTCAGGTTGGCGTAAACTCTATTACAAATTACTTAATTTACCACTCTCCTTTTTGGTAAAAAGTAAGGCCATTCCGGCCGATCCCGTGTCTGAACATGGTCTGGATCCGACCCGACCTATTATGTATGTTTTGCCTTACGATTCGAAGGCTGACTTACTGACTTTACGCGCACAGTGTCTGCGGCATCATCTGCCCGATCCGCTGATTCCGCTGGAGATTGATGGTTCGCTGCTGCCGCGCCACGTGTTTATTCATAATGGCCCACGCGTATTCCCCTATTTTGTGCCCAGCGTTGAATCGGTAAAAATCTTTCACGATTACCTCGACCTGCATCGCAATAATCCTGAGCTGGATATTCAGATGCTGCCGGTCACCGTGATGTTTGGTCGTGCGCCAGGACGTGAAGTCCAGGGCGAAGCGACGCCGCATCTGCGTGTGCTGAATGGGGTGCAGAAATTCTTTGCGGTCATCTGGCACGGACGTGACAGTTTTGTCCGCTTCTCGCCGACCGTCTCGCTGCGCCGCATGGCAACGGAACACGGTACGGACAAGTCGATTGCCCAGAAACTGGCTCGCGTGGCACGCATCCATTTTGCCCGTCAGCGACTGGCGGCGATCGGCCCGCGTTTACCGGCGCGTCAGGATCTGTTTAATCGTCTGCTGCAATCCAAAGCGATTGAAAAAGCCGTCGAAGATGAAGCGCGCAGCAAAAAAATCTCCCATGAGAAAGCCCAGCAGAATGCTGTTGAGATGATGGAAGAGATCGCTGCTAACTTCTCCTATGAAGCCATTCGCGTCACCGACCGTGTGATGGGCTGGCTCTGGAGTCGTCTCTATCAGGGCATCAACGTCAATGGCGGTGAAAAAGTTCGCCAGCTGGCGCAGGATGGCCACGAGATTGTCTATGTACCCTGCCATCGCAGCCATATGGATTATCTGCTGCTCTCCTATGTGCTCTATCATCAGGGGCTGGTGCCGCCGCACATTGCCGCGGGTATCAATCTCAACTTCTGGCCAGCCGGACCGATTTTCCGTCGTCTGGGCGCCTTCTTTATTCGTCGTACCTTTAAAGGCAATAAGCTTTACGCCACGGTATTCCGCGAATATCTCGGCGAGCTGTTCACCCGCGGCTATTCAGTTGAATACTTTGTCGAAGGAGGCCGTTCACGTACCGGTCGCCTGCTGGACCCGAAAACCGGCACCTTAGCCATGACCTTACAGGCGATGCTGCGCGGCGGAAATCGCCCCATCACGCTGGTGCCGATCTACATCGGTTATGAGCACGTGATGGAAGTGGGCACTTACGCCAAAGAACTACGCGGTGCAGCCAAAGAGAAAGAGGGCTTCATGCAGATGGTGCGCGGCTTACGCAAGCTGCGCAATCTCGGTCAGGGTTACGTTAACTTCGGCGAACCGCTGCCGCTGGTCAACTATCTCAATAAGCGGGTGCCGGAATGGCGCGACGCGATCGATCCGATTGAGCCGCAACGTCCGAGCTGGTTAACGCCGACCGTTAATGACATCGCGGCCAGTCTGATGGTGCGTATTAATGAAGCGGGCGCGGCTAACGCGATGAACCTCTGTGTCACGGCGCTGCTGGCGTCACGTCAGCGCTCACTAACCCGTGAACAGCTGATTGAACAGCTGGAGTGCTATACCCAGTTGCTGCGTAATGTGCCTTATTCGCCCAATGCGACCGTACCCGATCTTTCCGCGGAAGCGCTGCTGGATCACGCCCTGGGTATGAACAAATTTGAGAGTGAAAAAGACAGTATTGGCGACATCATCATTCTGCCACGTGAGCAGGCAGTGTTGATGACCTACTACCGTAACAACATTCATCACATGCTGGTGATGCCGTCGCTGATTGCCGCCATTGTTCAGCAACATCAGACGCTGAGTGAAGCGGAACTGCTGCGTCAGGTGAGCCTGGTCTATCCGATGCTGAAGAGTGAACTGTTCCTGCGCTGGCAGACCAATGAGCTGCCACAACTGCTGACTGACGTAAGTCAGGAGCTGGCACGTCAGGGCCTGATTACCTTCGAAGCGGGTGAGTTGCGCTTTACCGCAGCACGCTATCGCACGCTGCAACTGCTGGCTGCTGGTGTGCGCGAAACGCTGCAGCGTTATGCCATTACCTTCTCGATTCTCAGCGCCAAGCCGACGATTAACCGTGGCACGCTGGAGAAAGAGAGCCGGACGCTGGCACAGCGTCTGTCAGTGTTGCACGGAATCAATGCGCCGGAGTTCTTCGACAAAGCGGTCTTTACCTCACTGGTACTGACGTTGCGTGATGAAGGGTATATCAGCGACAGCGGTGATGCCGATGTCGCGCAGACCCTGGCGACCTGGCATATTCTGGCTGACCTGGTCACCAGTGATGTCCGCATGACGATTGAAACCGCGGTGGCGCACGACTGACCGCCGCGCGCATTGTAAAAAGGCGACCTCATGAGGTCGCCTTTTTTATGCCCAAAACTTTCAGAACAGCTGACTGAACGGCGGCGTATTCATCAGTACGCCCAGGAACAGCACCATCCCGACGTAGTTGTTATTCAGGAAAGCCTGAAAGCAGGGCTGACGTTCGCGCCCGGCAATCAGCTTCTGCTGATAAACAAACAGCGCAGCCGCCAGCAGCAGCGTCCAGTAGAAGGCACCATTCAGATGCAGCATCATGCCCACCAGCGCCATCAGCAGCAGGGTCGCCAGTTGCAGCAGGCCAATGATCAGCTTGTCGAAGCGACCAAATAAAATCGCCGTCGATTTCACACCAATCTTCAGATCATCATCCCGGTCCACCATCGCATACTGCGTGTCATAAGCCACCGTCCAGCAGATATTAGCGATAAATACCAGCCAGCAGACCAGAGGTAAGGACTCACTAACTGCGGACCACGCCATGGGAATTGCCCAGCCAAACGCGGCACCCAAAACGACCTGCGGCAGATGGGTATAGCGCTTCATAAAGGGATAGACCCAGGCCAGCGCCAGCCCCACGACGGAGAGCATAATCGTCATCAGATTCATGGTCAGCACCAGCGCAAACGCCACCAGCGCCAGAATCACAAACAGCAGCTTAGCCTCTTTTGCACTGACCGCGCCGCTGGCCAGTGGACGGTGCTTTGTGCGCTCAACGTGACCATCGACTTTCCGATCGGCGTAGTCATTGATCACACAACCGGCTGCTCGCATCACGAAAACCCCGGCCACAAACACCGCCAGCACCGGCAGCGGCGGAATCGACATATCCGCCAGCCATAACGCCCAGAGCGTTGGCCACATCAGCAGCAGCGTACCGATCGGTTTATCAATACGCATCAGGCGAGCATAGGCCCGCCACTTATTCATACTTACGCTATTTTGCACCACAGAATCCTCAGACCAGATCGCGATAGAGCGGCGATGCCGGCAAAAACAGTTCAGTCAGCAGCAGCGGTTTGCCGGAAAGACGCAGGCGTGAACGCCGTCCCCACAATCCCTCTACCTGGCCCGGATCAATAAAATCGCGGGTCAGCGTCGACGAGGAGAAAAGATAGCGACCCAGAGGACGGGTGCCCAGCTGTTGCAGCATCGCCTCTGGCCCGTTGAGGGTACTTTCCGGCACCAGCGTGCGGCCAGCCAGCCAGGGCTGATCGTCGCCGAACAGCAGCACTTCACGCAGCCAGAAGCGTTCGTCGTCTGGCAATAACGCCCTTTCCTCACCCAACTCGCTGGCGTCGATAAAGCCTTCACGCAGCGGCTGAACCGTGACCCGCTGACAGTGCTGTTCAAAACGGCGCGTCATTGAATCCTCCTCCATCAGCCAGTCAAGCAATGGCGGCGCAAGGGTGGCCTGCGACGGAGAAAGCCAGTTGAGCGAACGTAATAAGCTGAGTGCGTCTTGCGACATAGCACCACTCCCGATAATTTTCAGGTCGCTAGTTTAGCGCAGAGAGGCGATGCGAACACCTGCCGTCGTGTCAGACGGCAGGAGGATTACTCGCGTTTCAGCCGGTTGCTGTTTGCCAGCCACAGGGTGACGACAAGAATCAGAATCGCCGCAGAGTAGCAGAGCGTATCGAAGGGATTTTTATGGTCGACGATGATCAGGCGGATAATCGCCGTGATCCCGATATAGACAAAATAGCGCAGGGGAAAATGATAGCCCGACTGAAAGTACTTAACAATCAGGGCGATAAATTCGAAATAGAGGAAATAGATGACGATTCCATCAATCAGCAGATAGGAGGAAGCCTGCTCGCTGGTGTTAAACAGCACGTTTGCCAGATGAATCGTTTCTTTGCCTAAAAAGACGATCAGGATAATCGCCAGACTCAGTAGCCCCAGATTCAGCACCCATTGCAGTACCGTTGCAAGGTGGCGGGCCAAAGGATTTTTGTCACTCATGTTGCGCCTTTAAAAAGGAGTTATTAGCGCAGCATCATGCGCGAGTGTGACGCAAATCACAATAACGCCTCAGGCCTCCACATCAACACAGAGCGCATCGTAACGCCAGTATTCACAATCGCAGTCAATCACCTCTGTTTGCTGATTGCGGTTGATGCGGGTGATCAGCAAGCCGGGGCTGCCCGGTGCCACATTCAGTGTGGGCGCTGCGACCTCGGGTAAAGGGCCTGGCATAATCGTAAAACGCGCGCCGCCATAACGAATACCGTAGCGCTGGTCATAGAGATCGGTCAGGGAACGGGTCAGGTCTTCATCAAGCAGGCCAGGGAAAAAACGGGGATTGAGGTAGTGCTCAACATAGAGCACCGCACGTCCATCAATGCGCCGCAGGCGGCGTATGCAGTAAACCGCCGAGCCGGGTGCCAGCCGTAACGCAGTGGCTACGCTCTCGTGCGCCGCGACCTGCTCAGCGGCGATCACCTCAGTGGTTGCCTGACGCCCCTGCTGCGTCGCCATGGCATGAAAGTGGCTGTGATGCAGCGGGTTGTAGATCAGACGCGGCGGTGCGATAAACCAGCCACGACGCAGTTCACGGTAGATCATCCCCTGCGCTTCCAGCTTGCCCAGCGCTTCCCGCAGAGTAATCCGCGTGGTGCTGAACGCCTCGCTTAAGGCACGCTCTGCCGGCAGGCGTCCGCCGCTGAACTCACCTGCCTGAATGCGTGTCAGCAGTGCGCTGGCTATCGCATCCGCCGTTTTGAGTGCTATCGACTCCACAACAGTAGCCTCATTTTGGTGCGACTTCGCACTTTTACTGGTCAGATAAACACGCCTGTGGCGGGCGAACGCGCCACGTCTTTCATCGCCCATTCCCCGCACAGCGCCGCTTTGTCATAAATCGTTCATATAGAGGGGCTACATTGGCTCGGTTCTTGCTGGACTAGACCAGCCAGGCCCATCAACTTACACCCGGAGCAACTGAGATGAAAGCGTTTATCGCCTCTGTAGTAGCCAGTGCTGTAGTCCTCACCCTGCCCGTTGCGCAGGCCGCCGATAACGACCTCGCCGCGCTGGAAAAAGCGGCGCGCAGTGAAGGTCAGGTCAACAGCGTCGGGATGCCAGACAGCTGGGCCAACTGGAAAGATACCTGGAACGACATCAGCACCAAATATGGCCTTAAGCACAGCGATACCGATATGTCATCGGCGCAGGAGCTGGCGAAATTTGATGCAGAGAAAGAGAACGCCAGCGCTGACATCGGCGATGTGGGCGCCGCCTTTGGTCCAATCGCTGTCGCGAAGGGTGTAACCCAGCCCTACAAACCGACGCACTGGGATCAGATTCCGGCCTGGGCCAAAGATAAAGAGGGTAACTGGGCACTGGCTTATACCGGCACCATCGCTTTTCTGATCGACAAGCAGCAGGTTAAAGATATCCCCCACAGCTGGGCCGATCTGAAGAAAGGTAAGTATGTGGTTACTATCGGTGACGTCGGCGTGGCAGCTCAGGCGGCCAACGGCGTCCTGGCTGCCAACTACGCCTTAGGCGGTGATGAGAAGAACCTGAAACCGGCGCTGGCCTTCTTTGCCGATCTGGCAAAACAGGGGCGTCTTGGCGTGACCGATCCGGTGATTGCCAACATTGAAAAAGGTGAAGTGCAGATGGCAGTAGTGTGGGACTTTAACGCCCTTAACTACCGCGACCAGATTGACAGAAATCGCTACGAAGTGGTGATTCCGTCTGATGGCTCAGTGACCTCCGGCTACACCACCATCATCAACAAATATGCGAAACACCCTAACGCCGCAAAATTGACGCGCGAATATATCTTCTCAGACCAGGGACAGATCAATCTGGCTAAAGGCTATGCCCGCCCGATTCGTGCTGAGCATCTGACGCTGCCAGCAGACGTTCAGGCTCGCCTGCTGCCGCAATCAGAATATAAAAATGCCCGTCCGGTTAAGGATCAGGCTGCCTGGGATAAATCGTCGAAAATGCTGCCGCGCCTGTGGCAGGAAAACGTCATCATCAACATGCAGCAGTAATTCGCGGCAGGGAGAACGGAATGAAGACCATCCTGGTAGTGCTGGACGGCCTGAGCAATCAGGTCGCACAACATGCAATGGGTTACCTGCATGCCGAATGTTCACAGGGCAACGGGTTCTATTACCGTATGACCTGTGAATTGCCGTCGCTGTCGCGCCCGCTTTATGAGTGCATTCTGACCGGGGTTCCGCCGGTCAGAAGCGGCATTATTCATAATGGCGTCAGCCGGTTAAGTCGCGAGCGCAGCGTGTTTCACTTTGCGCGTGCGGCGGGCCTGACTACGGCGGCGGCGGCCTACCACTGGGTGAGTGAGCTTTACAACCGCACTCCGTTCGTTCCGGCGCGCGATCGTCACACCGATGCGCCGGACCTGCCCATTCAGTTCGGCCACTTCTACTCTGACGATAGCTATCCTGACTCGCATCTGTTTGAAGATGCGGAGAGCCTGCGGCTGCGTCACGATCCCGATTTTCTGCTGATCCACCCGATGAATATCGACGATGCCGGTCATAAGTCGGGGCTCTCTTCGCCGCAGTACCGCAACCGGGCACGTATCGCCGACGGCCTGCTGTCGCAGTGGATGCCGCTGTGGCTGGCCGAGGGCTATCAGGTGATGGTGACCGCCGATCACGGCATGAATGACGATCGCTCCCACGGCGGGATTCTGCCGGAGGAGACCACGGTGCCGCTGTTTGTCTTTGGTCATGCTTTCTCGCTGCAGCCTGACCTTGCGCCGCAGCAAACCGACCTGTGTGGCACGCTGTGTGAACTGCTTGAGGTGGCGCATGACAAGCCGGTCTGCCGCGGCCTGCTGGCGGAGTCACAAAGATGAAGGGAAAAGGCGTCGCACTGCTGCTGCTGTTACCTTTCACCCTGTTCTGGGTCGCCTTCCAGCTGGCACCGCTGTTGTGGATCGCCATCAACAGCTTCTGGAGTGACATGAACAGCCAGTGGGGCTGGGATAACTATCACGACATCCTCACCTCACCCTTCTACCAGCAGGCATTTCGATTTTCGCTGGATATCTCGCTCTGGTCCAGCGTCTGGGGATTACTGATTGCGCTGGTCACCGGCTATTCGCTGCATCAGCTCGGCGGCGGACGACTGCAGCGCTTTCTTATCTCCTTTACCAACATGACCAGTAACTTTGCCGGTGTCCCGCTGGCGTTTGCCTTTGTGATTCTGCTGGGGCTGAACGGCTGCCTGACGCTGCTGCTGCGCCATTATGGTGTGATTGAGAGCTTCAGACTCTTCTCGCGCAACGGCATGGTACTGGTCTACACCTGGTTTCAGATTCCGCTGGGCGTGCTGCTGCTCTATCCCGCCTTCGACGGGCTGAAAAAAGAGTGGCAGGAGTCGGCCGCACTACTGGGCGCCAGCCGCTGGCGCTACTGGTGGCACATCGGACTGCCAATTCTTTTCCCGGCGCTGCTCGGAACCTTTGTGATTCTGCTGGCGAATGCCCTCGGCGCTTACGCCACGATTTACGCCCTGACCACCGGTAATTTCAACGTGGTTCCGGTGCGCATCGCTGCATTGGTTTCCGGTGATATCTCGCTGGATCCCAACACCGGCAGCGCGCTGGCAATGTTGCTGGTGGCTATCATGGCGCTGATTACCCTGGTACAGCAGTATCTGGTGCGCCGCAGCTATCTCAATGCGAAACAGCCATGAAAGGAGCCGTCATGTCACGTGCTGAGCACCTCTATCATCGAATCATGGTCGGGTTACTCTTTACTCTGCTGGCGCTGCCGTTGCTGGCCACGCTGCTTTATGCAATCTCCTCCGACTGGAGCAATACCATTCTGCCGCAGGGCTACAGCCTGAAGTGGTTCATCCAGCTCTGGAGCGACCCGCGATTTTTGACGGCGCTGGGCCATTCGCTGCTGATTTGCTTTGGTGCGCTGCTGTTCTCGCTAGCGCTGGTGCTGCCTGCCATGTTTGTAATTGCTTACTACTTTCCCCGGCTGGATTCAGTAATGAACATCCTGATCCTGATGCCGTTCGCCGTGCCGCCAGTGGTGTCATCCGTGGGATTACTCCAGCTCTACTCGTCGTCACCACTGATGCTGACCGGCACGCCGTGGATCCTGATTGGCTGTTATTTCACTATCGCACTCCCCTTTATCTACCGGGCACTGTCGAACAATATGCAGGCGATCAATCTCAAAGAGCTGATTGATGCTGCACAGCTGCTGGGGGCCAGTACCTGGCAGGCAGCGATCTGGGTGGTGCTCCCCAACCTGCGCAAAGGGATGCTGATTGCCGTACTGCTCTCTTTCTCCTTTCTGATTGGTGAGTTTGTCTTCGCTAACCTGCTGGTCGGCAACCGCTATGAAACCCTGCAGGTTTACCTCTTCAACATGCGTAACGGCAGCGGTCACTTCACCAGCGCGCTGGTGATCTCCTACTTCTTTGTGGTGCTGCTGGTCACCTGGCTGGCCAACGCCCTGAATCCCGAACGAGGCTGAATATGAGTTACCTTGAGGTCAGAGAGCTGAACAAGTCCTATGGACCGACGCCCATTTTCGAGCAGATCGATTTCAGCGCCGCTGAAGGGGAATTTGTCACCCTGCTTGGCCCCAGCGGCTGCGGTAAATCAACGCTGCTGCGCTGTCTGGCGGGACTAACCAGCGTCGACAGCGGTGAAATTCGGCTGGAAGGCAAAGATATTGTGCCGCTGGCCCCGCAGAAGCGCGCCATCGGCATGGTGTTCCAGAGTTATGCGCTGTTTCCCAACATGACGGTGGAGAAGAACGTCGCGTTTGGCCTGAAGATGCAGAAACTGCCCGAAGCACAAATCCGCCAGCGGGTGCTGGAGGTGCTGGAGCTGGTTGAACTCAGCGACTATGCGCGCCGTTATCCGCACCAGCTGTCGGGCGGGCAGTGTCAGCGCGTGGCGCTGGCGCGTTCACTGGTGACGCGTCCGCGACTGCTGCTACTGGATGAGCCGCTGTCGGCGCTGGATGCGCGTATCCGTCGTCATCTGCGCGATCAGATCCGGCGCATCCAGCGTGAGCTGAATCTCACCACCCTGTTCGTGACCCATGACCAGGAGGAGGCGCTGACGCTCTCCGATCGCATCGTGCTAATGAACCGGGGCAAAATCGTGCAGAACGGCGATGCCGAAGCACTCTATACCCAGCCGGTCGATCTGTTCGCCGCCGGATTTATTGGCAACTACAACCTGTTGAGTGCTGAACAGGCAACGCGACTGACTGGTCAGCCTTTTAATAGCCAGGTGGCCATTCGTCCGGAATCGATGCTGTTCACCGCGCCAGACCAGGGCATTCCTGCGGAAATTCTCAGCCACAGTCTGCTGGGCAACGTGATCCGCTATCGGATCCGCGCGCATGACGTGGAACTTTCAGTGGATGTGCTTAACCGCTCGGCGGCGGATTTGCACCCCGCAGGCAGGAAGATTGGTCTACAATTAGAGATGTCGACTTTGCGCCAGGTTGCTTAAAACACAGGAAAAAATCACGCATAGTACGGCAATCCTCTTTCACAGATTGCTCTCTCTGTCAGGCTGGCAGTCTGTGCTGCTTGCAGCCTGACACAAGGAGCGACACCACGTGTTAACCCTGCTTAATCTGCTCTCTGCAGTGGCCCTGCTGGTCTGGGGCACGCATATTGTGCGAACCGGCATCATGCGGGTCTATGGTGCCGATCTGCGCCGCGTCCTGAGCCGCAGTATAGAAAAAAAACCGATGGCGTTTCTGGCGGGCATCGGTGTGACCACCCTGGTGCAGAGCAGCAACGCCACGACCTTGCTGGTCACCTCGTTTGTGGCGCAGAATCTGGTCAGCCTGACACCCGCGCTGGTAGTGATTCTGGGTGCGGATGTCGGTACCGCCATCATGGCGCGTATCCTGACCTTTGATCTCTCCTGGCTTTCACCGCTGTTTATCTTTTTTGGCGTGGTCTTTTTCCTCAGCCGCAAGCAGACCCGCGCCGGTCAGTTAGGCCGGGCCAGCATCGGTCTGGGCCTGATTTTGCTGGCATTGCAGCTGATTGTTGAAGCGGCTCGTCCGATTACCCAGGCCGCCGGTGTCCAGGTCCTCTTCTCCAGCCTGACCGGCGACGTGATGCTTGATGCACTGCTGGGTGCGGTATTCGCCATTATCAGTTACTCCAGTCTGGCCGCCGTGCTGATCACCGCAACGCTGACCGCCACCGGGGTCATTTCGTTCAAGGTCGCGCTCTGTCTGGTGATTGGTGCCAACCTTGGGAGTGGCCTGCTGGCGATGATCAACGCCAGCGGCTCGAATGCCGCCGGTAAACGCGTGGCGCTCGGCAGCCTGCTATTTAAGTTCGTTGGCTGCATCGTAATCCTGCCGTTTGTCGATATTGTGGCAACCTGGCTTGATAAGCTGCCGGTTAACGATGAAGAGTTAGTGATTTTCTTCCATGTGTTTTACAACCTGATTCGCTGCGTGGCGATGGTGCCGTTTGCTGACCTGATGGCGCGCCTTTGCCGTCGTATGATTGCCGACGACGTCGATAACGCACTGCACCTCAAGCCTAAGCATCTCGATCGCAGCGCGCTGGATACCCCGGCGCTGGCGCTGGTGAATGCCGCCCGCGAAGCGCTGCGCATCGGTGACGTGGTGGAACAGATGCTGGAGGCGTTTAATAAAGTCGTGCATGGCGAATCCCGCGAGGAGCGCACGGTGCGTCGGCTGGATGATGATGTCGATGTGCTCTATACCGCCATCAAGCTCTATCTGGCGCGGATGCCAAAAGAGGATCTCCCCGAAGAGGATTCGCGCCGCTGGGGCGAAATTATCGAGATGTCGCTGAATCTGGAGCAGGCCGGAGACATTATTGAACGGATGAGCGGCGATGTGGCTGACAAGTCGCTGGCAGCGGGCCGCGCGTTTTCTGCCGAGGGATTAAAAGAGCTGCAGGAGCTGCAGGAGCTGTTGATTGCCAACCTCAGAATGAGCCTGTCGGTGTTTCTGTCGCATGATGTCACCAGCGCCAAACGGCTGCGCCGCGCGAAACATCGCTTCCGCCTGATGATTCGCCGCTACTCTCACGCCCATGTTGATCGCCTGCACCAGCAGAACGTGCAGAGCATTGAGACCAGCTCACTGCACCTTGGTCTACTCGGCGACATGAAGCGTCTGAATTCGCTGTTCTGCAGCGTGGCCTATACCGTGCTGGAACAGCCCGACGATGAGCGGGATTACGAATAAGGCGTGTGAACAGACCATTGCGACAGGCTGAAAACACCCGGCGCAACAATAATGAGAAGCGGCGCATCATCATGCGCCGCCACAGTTACTTCTTCTTAATCGGCTTACCGGACCAGTAACCCGCCAGCAGTGAACCTGACAGGTTGTGCCACACCGAGAACAGCGCGCCCGGCAATGCCGCCAGCGGTGAGAAGTAGAGTTTGCCCAGCGTCGCCGCCAGCCCGGAGTTCTGCATGCCGACTTCCAGCGCCAGCGTACGGCAGGTCGACTCATCGAAACCAAACAGCTTGCCACCCCAGTAACCACCAAGCAGGCCAATCGCGTTATGCAGGATTACCGCCGCGATCACCATCAGACCCACCGATCCAATAAAGCCCTGACTGCCCGCCACCACCGCGCTGATGATCAGCAGAATGCAGACCATGGAAAATGCAGGCAGCCAGGGTTCCACCCGGCGAACCACGCTGTTCATGCTGTGATGAATGATCAGCCCAAGGCTAATCGGGATCACCACGATCTTCACAATACTCAGCAGCATACCCACCACATCAACCTGAATGTGGGTATCAACGTAAAAGCGGGTTAACAACGGCGTGGCGAACACCCCCACCAGCGCAGAAACTGACGAGATCGTGACCGACAGCGCCACATCCCCTTTCGCCAGATAGATCATCACGTTGCTGGCGGTGCCGCTGGCCACGGAGCCGACCAGAATCATACCGGCTGCCAGATCGGGCGGCATATGAAACAGTTTTGCCAGTCCCCAGGCGGCTAACGGCATCACCAGATAGTGCAGGAAAGTTCCGGCAATTACCGGCGCAGGTCGGGTCAGCACCCGTTTGAAATCGTCGATATTCAGCGTCACACCCATGCCGAACATAATCAGCATCAGCAGATAGGTGACCCAGGGGCCGATGCCGAGAAAGGTACCAGGAGAGTAATACGCGGCGACAGACAACAGCACGGCCCAGAGCGGGAACAGGCGGGTTAACGTGGCGAGCATAGCCAGACTTCCTTATAAGAATGTTATGTTTTATGCAGGTTTGCCATAGAGAATCGCCAGACAGGAACGACTGCCGTGACGAAGGCGGGATCATAACATTTCATTATCATGGCGTAAGGCGAAGATGGGGCGAGGCGGCAAAATGCGGATCGACTGCTGCCGATCCGCAGAATATTGGCGAAATTACGCTGCTTTTTCCTCTAAACCACGGTAGATCGAACCACCTGGCACGGCACCGATAATCGGCATTAACCAGAGGATTACTCGAACAGATTGCGATGCAGGGTACGTACCACGCTTTCCGCATCGTTGCCGGGCACCAGGAAGCAGAGATTGTAGCTGCTGGCACCGTAGCAAATCATCCGCAGGTTGAACGGATCGAGTACACCAAACACCTCTTTGCCGACACCGCATGCTTTTGACAGCTGGTTGCCGATAATCGCCACCAGCGCCAGATCTTCTTCCACCTCTACCCGGCACAGCGACGAGAGTTCAGTCAGCAAGGCCTGGGTCAGCAGACTGGCGCTGGTTGAGGTCGAGCCGGTGGTGTCGAGGGTCAGCGCCACGCTCACTTCGGAGGTGGTGATCAGGTCAACCGAGACGTTGTGACGTGCCAGAATGTTGAAGAGTTCGGCGAGGAAACCAAACGTATGCAGCATGTTAAGGCTATGCAGCGTTAACAGCGTCTGCTTGCGGCGTAAAGCCAGCGCCCGGAACAACGGCGGGTTACGGGTTTCGTTGCAGACGCGGGTTCCGCCCGCTGCCGGATCCTTGCTGGAACCGACGAAGACCGGAATACCCCGACGCACAGCAGGAAGCAGTGTCGCGGGATGCAGCACTTTCGCGCCAAACGTCGCCATTTCGGCGGCTTCTTCAAAAGTGATCTCGTCAATGCGCTTCGCCGTCGGCACCACGCGGGGATCGGTGGTGTAGATGCCTGGCACATCTGTCCAGATATCCACCCGCGCCGCACTCAGCGCTTCGCCCAGCAGCGCGGCGGTGTAATCACTGCCGCCACGCCCTAAGGTGGTGGTGCGCCCCTCACGTTCACTGCCAATGAAGCCCTGAGTAATGACCAATGCCTGCCCGATGCGCGGCTGTAACTGCGCCGTCGCCTGCTCCGCCAGCACCTCAACATCCGGTACAGCCCGGCCAAAATGATCGTCGGTGCGCATCACTTTACGGACATCGAACCACTCCGCGTTAACCTGACGTTCACGCAGAATTTCCACAAACAGCAGTGATGACATCAGCTCGCCGTGGCTGACCAGTTCATCAGTCAGGGCGTTAGAGGTGGCCAGTGAAGCCGCTTCAGAGAGCATGCTGATATTGTCGATCATCCGATCGATTTCATCGCGGATCACTTCCGGATGCTGCAGGCGATCGACAATGGCATACTGAATACGGCGGATATCATCAAGCAGAACAGCGCGCTGCGGAGCCTGCTGGCCTTCAGCCAGCGCCACCAGCAGATTGGTAATGCCCGCCGAAGCAGAGAGCACAACCAGACGCGTACTGGCGTCCTGCAACACCACATCGGCGCTGCGGTTCATCGCTTCAAAATCGGCTACGCTGGTGCCGCCAAATTTTGCCACTATCAGAGTTTGAGACATGTAGGACCTCGTGTCAGGTTATCTTGTTCTCGCCGATGAAAGGGTCGAGAAACATTCTTTCAGCCAGGCACAAGGAAAGAGCAGAAACGGGCGGACAAGATCAGTTAGACGAGTCACCCAGAAGCGCCCCACCTTGCGAAACGTCGACTGCAGACGTTTCTGGTGACAACCCAGAGGATTCAGCCCCTGTAGCCGACAGGCAGCACACCGCGTGCTGACCCACCTCGGCGTCGCTCCCCATTATGTGTTTTCACCGGATACGGTTCCTCCAACACACTACCTGGGCGACGCGCCTCTTCTGGCTTGCGCACAGGTGCGCAAGTAGGCGCATAGATTTAGCCTTTTCTGGACCTGCTGTCAATGTCAGCGATGGCTGGAGAGCCGCATCAGAAAACAAATTAACCCGCGCCGCAGCGGCTACAGTGCTTAATGGGTTCAGCACCTGCAGCAATCCCTGATACGGCACAACGTTTTGCGCAGACTTTTGCGCCACACTTTGTTGCGCGCGGGGTTTGTGCCCCGCAGGGTGTCCGCGCCAGTGAATGCTGACGATAAACCACAGCGTGCCGATCGCCTGTCCGGTGCGCGCTGACAAAATTTTTCCTTTCAGTTACAACTGTGGTCATACTGAAACGCTAAACGGGCATGATGTGCCTCCGATGGAATGACGGTTCTTAATATCAACAAGAGTGTTGCCATGAAAAATATCAATCCGACACAAACCGCAGCCTGGAAAGCGCTGCAACAGCATTTTGAGCAGATGAAATCGGTAGAAATTGCCGATCTGTTCGCCCAGGATGCCGATCGTTTTGCCAAATTCTCTGCCACCTTTGATGATCAGATGCTGGTGGATTTCTCCAAAAACCGCATCACCCAGGAAACGCTCGATAAGCTCCAGGCGCTGGCCAAAGAGACCGATCTCAGCGGTGCCATCAAGTCTATGTTCTCGGGTGAGAAGATTAACCGCACTGAAGATCGTGCGGTGTTGCATGTCGCACTGCGCAACCGGAGCAACACGCCGATTCTGGTGGATGGCAAAGATGTGATGCCAGACGTCAACGCGGTGCTGGACAAGATGAAAGGCTTCTCAGAGCGCATCATTAGCGGCGAATGGAAAGGCTATACCGGTAAAGCGATCACTGACGTGGTGAATATCGGCATCGGCGGCTCCGACCTCGGCCCATTTATGGTGACAGAGGCGCTGCGCCCGTATAAAAACCATCTGAACATGCATTTTGTCTCCAACGTTGACGGCACCCATATCGCCGAAACGCTGAAAGACCTCAGCCCGGAAACCACCCTGTTCCTGGTTGCCTCCAAGACCTTCACGACTCAGGAAACTATGACCAACGCCCACAGTGCGCGCGACTGGTTCCTGAAAACTGCTGGCGATCAGCAGCACGTAGCGAAACACTTTGCTGCGCTGTCGACCAATGCCAAAGCGGTGGGTGAATTCGGTATCGACACCAACAACATGTTTGAATTCTGGGACTGGGTTGGCGGCCGCTATTCACTGTGGTCAGCCATCGGTCTGTCGATCATTCTCTCAATTGGCTTCGAAAACTTCGAGCAGCTGCTGAGCGGCGCACATGCCATGGACCAGCATTTCGCAACGACCCCGGCTGAGCAGAACCTGCCGGTGCTGCTGGCGCTGATTGGCATCTGGTACAACAATTTCTTTGGTGCTGAAACCGAAGCGATTCTGCCTTATGACCAGTACATGCACCGCTTTGCCGCCTATTTCCAGCAGGGAAATATGGAGTCAAACGGCAAGTATGTGGATCGCGCCGGTCATCCGGTGGACTACCAGACTGGCCCCATCATCTGGGGTGAACCTGGCACTAACGGTCAGCACGCGTTTTATCAGCTGATCCATCAGGGCACCAAGCTGGTTCCGTGTGACTTTATTGCGCCGGCTATTACCCATAACGCGCTGACAGATCACCATCCGAAGCTGCTCTCTAACTTCTTTGCCCAGACCGAAGCGCTGGCGTTTGGTAAATCACGCGACGTTGTCGAGAAAGAGTTTACCGATGCCGGTAAATCTGCAGAGTCAGTGGCCCATATCGTGCCGTTCAAAGTGTTTGAAGGGAACCGCCCGACTAACTCCATCCTGCTGCGTGAGATCACCCCATACAGCCTGGGTGCGCTGATTGCCCTGTATGAGCACAAAATCTTCACTCAGGGCGCCATCCTGAATATCTACACTTTCGATCAGTGGGGTGTGGAATTAGGTAAGCAGCTGGCAAACCGTATTCTGCCGGAACTGGAAAATGAGGATGAAATTACCACTCACGACAGTTCCACCAATGCCTTAATTAATCGTTATAAATCCTGGCGTTAATCGGCATTAATTTTACCGGGCGGCAACCTTGTCGCCCTTTTTTTGTCTGTTTTAACATCTTATTGGGTAATTCATCAGGACAGAGATGCCTGCCAGCACGGGAAAAGTCTTAAAATACCCCAGGATAATTCTGAACATCACGCTCCGGAACAGCGCTTAATCCAGTATAAAGCGGATCTGATAATAGCGGCGTTACGAGGTTAACTATTGATTCATAGCCATATTTAATTTAAGGCCTTCTGAGTAAATTCTGATTATTCTTATTCCGTACCATTTATAAATAAAAAAGAACATTACGCTTTGCATTCCCCTTAGCAGCAGCGAAATATAGGGTATCAACCGGAAATACTCCGATATAAAAAGCAGTTATCCCCAATATTACTGATTAAATCACGCAATCATCCCGCCATTTGCCCTGGTTTTTATAGCACTGAACTCTGATATTTTGTTGCCCTATAATGAACGCGCCCGCAATGGGACTGTCCGTCGCACTGGTCGCAGCCTGTCTGCATAGCCATTGTCGCTGGTCAGAGATCCTTCATTCACTCAATGCAGGAAACGTTGTTATGAAAAAAACTATGGTTGCCGGTGCAGCCTTGATCCTCGTTGCCGCCTCCTCAAGCGCATTTGCTGCGCCGCAGGAAGCAGGTGAAGCAGGTACGGCAGCAGGCGCGCAGGCGGGAGCAATCTCTGCTGGTGCTTCTACCGCTGTCGGTATCGGCGCACTTGGTGCGTTGGTCGGGCTCGGCATTGCCGCTTCTGGCGGTGGTGACGGTGCAAATACCGGTACAACAACCACAACCACGACGAGCACCACTCGTTGATGGATGCCCGAAACGCGTCTGATTACTGAACGGTAACAAACCGGCGAGGCTGAAAAACTGACTACGGTGAGGATTTCAGCGGAGCCACATTGTCTGCCGCTTTGCAGCCAGACGGGACGGGCAGAGCACCTTTAAACATAACCACACGCCTGTGTGGTTATTTTTACTTTGGCATGACTTATCAGGGACACACAGTGCGCCAACTTCCTCTGCTGCTCGCTTGCCTGCTGCTGCAGGCCTGTACACAAACGCAAAAAGGTCTTGAACAGACTTTGCTGCTCGCGGTTAACGGTCCGGATGACGTCACCGTTACCGATCAACAGGTCAACAATCTCCCCTATGCCAGTCTCTACGCTCGTCTGAATGACGGTCCGCGCATTTTTGTGGTGCTGGGCTACAGCGAGCAGGGACAGCAGAAATGGGTCACGCAGGATCAGGCGATGCTGGTAACACAGCATGGCCGTCTGGTTAAAACCCTAGGCTTACCCGATAACCTGCTGAGCGTCAGCAATCTGCAACAGGATCCGCTCGCTGACAGTCTGCATATCAGCAACGGCGCTGGCTGGACCCGCATCGTGCAGTGGACCGAGCAGGGTAAGGTTCGCGGCGCGACCGTGCGTTCAACCTTCCAGCGCGGCACCGACGAGGTGCTGACGGTTGCAGGCAACCGCATCCCGTGTCGTGTCTGGCATGAGCAGGTGAGCATCGACAGCAGTAACCGCGAGTGGGAAAACACCTTCTGGATCGATAACAGCAGCGGCGATGTGGTGCAGGCCCATCAGATGCTGGCGGCCGATGCCTTCCCTGTTGATATCACTATTCTGAAGCCGGCGAAATCATGAAAAAAATCACTATTTTGCTGGCCGGGCTGAGCCTGTTCAGCGTCGCAGGGGCGCAGGCTGCTGCGCAGGTTACTGTCCATACACCGCACAATGGCGGTCAGGCTGAGCTGAGCCAGATCACTGATCTCTCACAGCTGGTGACCCTGCCTCCACTGCAGGTCAACACGGACTGGCGCAGTACCTTTATTGCCGAGCGCGGTGCAACCGCAGTCGCCCGGCAGCAATATCAACAGACGCTGGGCGCGTTACGGGCCTGGCGTGCCGACAGCAGCGGCGATCGGGCGGCGGCCATTGATGAGGTGATTCGCCAGCTGAGCGCCATTAAAGTGGCTGGTCGTCAGTTCACGTCGCTCGACCCGGACTGGATCCGCTTACATCCGGCGGACAACCGTCGGCTGGAAGGCAGCTATGACCTCTATCTGCAGGCGCCCACCGATTCAGTGCTGCTGCTCGGCGCACTGAGCGGCGCAGGCAAGGTGAGCTGGCAGCCGGGTAAATCAGTACGCGACTATCTGGATGGTCATGACGCACTCTCCGGGGCAGAACGCAATTTTGTCACGGTGATTGCCCCTTCAGGCGCCACACAGCAGGTGCCGGTTGCTTACTGGAATCGCCGCCATGCGGAAGTGGAGCCAGGCAGCGTTATCTGGCTGGGCTTTTCGTCATGGAGCCTGCCAGGCAGTGATGAAGACCTGAACGATCGCATCCTTTCCGTACTGACTCACCGGATACCAGACTGATGAAAAAACGTTATCTCTTCAGCCTGTTGGCTGTTTCCGTGGCGGCAGCCTGTCAGGCGCAGGCTGACACTTTCCCCGCGCCGGTGGGTCCTTCACAATCCGATTTCGGTGGTGTTGGCCTGATGCAGGTGCCGACGGCGCGCATGTCCAGAGAGGGTGAATTCAGCCTCAACGCCCGCGACAACGATCAGTATCGTTACTACTCTGCCTCACTGCAGCTCTTCCCCTGGCTGGAAACTACGGTGCGTTATACCGACGTGCGGACCCGTCAATACAGTGCGGTATCAGAATTCAGCGGCACACAGAGCTACAAAGATAAAGCCTTCGATTTGAAACTGCGCCTCTGGCAGGAAGGTTTCTGGCTGCCAGAGGTGGCGGTGGGAACCCGCGATCTCGGCGGTACTGGCCTGTTCGACAGCGAATACTTGGTGGGAACCAAAGCCTGGGGACCGTTCGACTTTACGCTGGGTGTCGGCTGGGGCTACCTCGGCAACAGCGGCACGCTGAAAAACCCCTTCTGCTCATACAGCGACAGCTATTGTCAGCGTCCGAAAGTGGGCGAAGCGGGTTCGATCAATGGCTCGCAGATGTTCCATGGTCCGACGGCGCTGTTTGGCGGCGTGGAGTATCAGACGCCCTGGCAGCCGCTGCGCCTTAAGATGGAATATGAAGGCAACGACTACCAGAATGACTTTGCTGGCCGCCTTGATCAGCGCAGCAAGCTCAACGTTGGGGCAATCTATCGTGTGACCGACTGGGCCGACATCAACGCCAGCTACGAACGCGGCAATACCTTTATGTTTGGTGTCACCATCCGAACCAACTTCAACGATCTGCGCCAGGCGCACATCGACAGCGAGAAGCCGGCCTACAATCCGCAGCCGCAGCCAAAACTGCTGGAGACAACGGTGGTGGGTTCTCAGCTGACCGATCTGAAATACAACGCCGGTCTCGACGGTCCGCGTATTCAGACTCAGGGCCATACGCTCTATGTGTCAGGCGAGCAGACGAAGTATCGCGATACCCGTGAAGGGGTGGATCGCGCTAACCGCATTATCATGAACCACCTGCCTGACGGCATCGACACGATCAATGTCACCGAGTCGCGCTTTAACATGCCGCAGGTAACCACGGAGACGAAAGTCGCCAGCCTGCGTAACGATCTGGAAGGCTATCCGCTGGGCCATGAGAAGCCGCTGCAACAGACACGCAAAGAACCGGTCGATCCGGGTACCACTGAGCAGGGGATGTTTATCCGTAAAGATCGCCTGAACTACAGCCTGTCGCCGGTGCTGAATCAGTCGGTGGGCGGCCCGGAAAGCTTCTATATGTATCAGGTCGGCGTGATGGCCAGCGCGGATTACTGGCTGACGGACCACCTGCTGGTGGGCGGCAGTCTGTTTGGTAACCTCGCCAACAACTATGACAAGTTCAACTACAACGGCGCACCGGCGGACTCTTCCCTGCCGCGCGTGCGTACCCATATCCGCGACTACGTTGAGAACAATGTCTACGTCAACGATCTGCAGGCGAACTATATGGGCCAGCTCGGTAATGGCTTCTATGGTCAGGTCTACGGCGGCTATCTGGAGACGATGTACGGCGGCGTGGGTGGCGAGGTGCTTTATCGTCCGGTCGATGCGAACTGGGCGGTGGGCGTCGATGCCAACTACGTTCGTCAGCGTGACTGGGACAATATGATGCAGTTTAACCGCTATAAAGCGGCAACCGGCAACCTGACGGGCTACTGGCGTCCATGGTTCATGCAGGATGTACTGGTGAAAACCAGCGTCGGTCAGTATCTGGCGAAAGATAAAGGCGTGACGGTTGATGTGTCGAAGCGCTTCGACAGCGGCGTGATGGTCGGTGTTTATGCTACCAAAACTAATGTGTCGTCTGAAGAGTATGGCGAAGGCGACTTCACCAAAGGCTTCTATATCTCCATCCCGATGGATCTGTTCACCGTGACGCCAACGCGTGGTCGCGCGCAGGTGAACTGGGTGCCGCTGACGCGTGATGGTGGTCAGATGCTGGGCCGTAAGTACCAGCTGTATGATCTGACGTCGGATCGCGATGCTCGCTTCAACTAAGCAGAGGCGGCCTTCGGGCAGCTCAGCGCTGTTTACAGAAGCAGGCTCAGGGAGCAAACGCCCTGCGTAAAGACGCAAAAAACGCCAGGAGCGTTTTTGAACAACGCAACGCGTTGGTCCGTTTGCGGGCGCACCTCAGGGATGAGGTGCGTAATTGCGCGGGCCGAGCGGCCAAAGACTGGCTTTAGCGCCTTTCCGATCTGACCGTGTTTTCTGCGCCGCTCCGGTATCACAGCAGTGCGGACCAGGCTTTATCAACCACCTCAGGCCGCTTTTTTTATTTAGTCCGCGTCGTAGCCGAGATTCGGCGCCAGCCAGCGCTCCACCTCCGTAACCGACATCCCTTTGCGTGCCGCATAATCTTCCACCTGATCACGCTGAATCTGCGCCACGGCAAAATAGCGGCTGTCAGGATGGCTGAAGTACCAGCCAGACACCGCCGCACCCGGCCACATCGCATAAGACTCGGTGAGTTTCATGCCGGTCTGCGCTTCCACTGCCAGCAGACGCCAGATAGCGGCTTTTTCGGTATGCTCCGGGCAGGCCGGATAGCCTGGCGCCGGACGTATCCCCTGATAATTTTCGCGAATCAGCTCTTCGTTGCTGAGATTCTCGTTGGGCGCAAAGCCCCAGATCACCTTACGCACCCGCTCGTGCAGGTATTCGGCAAAGGCTTCCGCCAGACGGTCAGCCAACGCTTTCACCATGATCTTGTTGTAGTCGTCGTGCTGACGATCATAGGCCTCCGCCAGCGCATCCTCTTCCAGTCCGCCTGTCACCGCGAACGCGCCAAGATAATCCGCTTTTCCGGAGGTTTTCGGCGCGACAAAATCCGCCAGGCAGTAGTTGGCGAAGTCGGTTTTCTCGGTCTGTTGACGTAAGTGATGACTCACACACAACACTTCATCGCGCCGCTCATCACTGTAGAGATGAATATCATCGCCGACCCGGTTAGCCGGGAAAATACCGACCACACCACGCGGTTTCAGCAGTGACTGATCACTTAATCTGTCGAGCATCGCATTGGCATCGGCGAACAGACGCTGCGCCTCTTCACCGACCACCTCATCTTCAAGAATGCGGGGATATTTGCCCGCCAGCGACCAGGTCATAAAGAATGGCGTCCAGTCGATGTAGTGGCGCAGCGTGGCAATGCTGGCCTCCACCTGGCTGACACCGAGACGGTGTGGCACCGGCGGCGAGTAGCTTTCCCAGTCAATCGACGTGGCGTTATCGCGCGCCGTCTGCAGCGAGACCGGCGGCGTGCGCGGCTTTTTGCGCGCATGCTGGATGCGTACGGTTTCGTACTCTTTGCGCGTTCGGGCAACGAAATCGTCTTTTAAGGTGGCGGAGAGCAGTGATGAAACGACGCCAACAGTGCGTGAGGCGTTCTGCACGTAGACCGTCGGGCCGCTGTAGTGCTGCTCAATTTTGACGGCAGTATGTGCCTTTGAGGTGGTCGCGCCGCCAATCAGCAGCGGTAAGGTAAACCCCTGACGCTCCATCTCTTTCGCCATATTGACCATCTCATCCAGCGACGGCGTAATCAGACCGGATAAGCCAATGATGTCCGCATTCACTTCGCGCGCCGTTTTAAGGATTTTTTCGCCCGGCACCATCACGCCAAGGTCGACAATTTCGTAGTTATTACACTGCAGCACCACGCCGACAATGTTTTTGCCGATGTCATGTACGTCACCTTTAACGGTGGCCAGCACGATTTTACCGTTGCTGCGCCCCGCCTCTTTGCTGGCTTCGATAAAAGGCTCCAGATAAGCCACCGCCTGCTTCATTACGCGTGCCGATTTCACCACCTGCGGCAGGAACATTTTGCCTTCGCCGAACAGGTCACCGACCACGTTCATGCCGGACATCAGCGGACCTTCAATCACTTCTATCGGACGCGGCACCTGCTGGCGCGCCTCTTCGGTATCCTGCTCGATAAACTCCGTGATCCCCTTAACCAGCGAATACTCCAGTCGTTTCACCACGTCCCAGCTTCGCCACTCGGCGAGCTGCTTTTCCTGCGCACCATCGCTTTTGCCGCCACGGTATTTCTCCGCCAGCGCCAGCAGCCGCTCGGTGCCATCATCCCGGCGGTTAAGGATCACATCTTCTACCGCCTCGCGCAGTTCTGTCGGCAGATCGTCATAGATGGCCAGCTGACCTGCGTTAACGATGCCCATATCCATGCCGTTTCGGATGGCGTAGTAGAGGAACACCGCGTGTATTGCTTCACGAACCGGATCGTTGCCCCGGAATGAAAACGATACGTTGGAGACGCCGCCGGAGATCATGGCATGGGGCAGTTCACGCTTGATATCTTCACAGGCACCGATGAAATCAATGGCGTAGTTGTTGTGTTCGTCGATGCCGGTGGCGACTGCAAAAATGTTGGGATCGAAGATAATATCTTCCGGCGGGAAACCGACCTGCTCGGTGAGGATGTGGTAAGCACGGCGGCAGATCTCAATTTTACGGGCACGCGTATCCGCCTGGCCCACTTCGTCAAACGCCATGACTACCATCGCCGCCCCATAACGCCGGACCTGCCGCGCATGGTGGATAAAGGCGGCTTCACCCTCTTTCATCGAAATCGAGTTCACGATCCCTTTGCCCTGAATGCACTGCAGCCCTTTCTCAATGACCTCCCATTTGGAGGAGTCGATCATGATCGGCACGCGGGCAATATCGGGCTCGCCTGCAATCAGATTCAGGAAGCGCACCATCGCTGCTTCAGCATCGAGCATCCCTTCATCCATGTTGATGTCGATGATCTGTGCGCCGCTCTGCACCTGCTGCAGCGCCACTTCAAGCGCTTCGTTGTACTTCTCTTCTTTGATCAGCCGCTTAAATTTTGCGGAGCCAGTGACGTTGGTGCGCTCACCAACGTTAACAAACAGTGACTCTGCGGTGATGTTCAGCGGCTCAAGACCCGAGAGACGACAGGCCACTGGAATCGTCGGCAATGGACGCGGCGCAACACCTTCAACCGCCGCGACCATGGCAGCGATATGCTTCGGCGTCGTACCACAACAGCCGCCAATAATATTCAGGAAACCCGAGGTCGCCCATTCACCAATCTGCTGCGCCATCAACTCTGCATCAAGATCGTATTCGCCGAACGCGTTGGGCAGACCGGCGTTAGGATGGGCAGTCACGTAGCCTTCAGCAATGCGTGACAGCTCCGCCACATACTGACGCAGTTCATCCGGTCCCAGCGCGCAGTTCAGGCCAAAAGAGAGCGGTTCGGCATGGCGCAGCGAGTTGTAAAAGGCTTCCGTGGTCTGACCGGAGAGCGTCCGGCCTGACGCATCGGTGATGGTGCCGGAGATCATCAGCGGCAGCGTGACACCCAGCGCTTCCATCTCGGTCTGCACTGCATAGATGGCGGCTTTGGCATTCAGCGTATCGAACACCGTTTCGATCATAATGATGTCGGAACCGCCCTCCACCAGCGCACGGGTTGATTCGCGGTATGCCTCTACCAGCTGATTAAAGGTGACGTTTCGGTAAGCCGGATCGTTGACGTCGGGTGAGATCGAGCAGGTGCGGTTGGTCGGGCCGAGCACCCCCGCGACATAACGCGGGCGGTCCGGTGTTTTCGCCGTCCACGCATCTGCGCAGGCTCGCGCCAGCCGGGCCGCTTCATAATTGATCTCCGCCGACAGGCTTTCCATCTGGTAGTCCGCCATCGCAATCGACGTGGCGTTAAAGGTATTGGTTTCGAGGATATCTGCACCTGCAGCCAGATAAGCGTCGTGGATCTCGCGGATCACGTCCGGTTTACTCAGCACCAGCAGATCGTTGTTGCCTTTGAGATCGCAGGGCCAGTCAGCAAAACGGCTGCCGCGATAATCCTCTTCCTCCAGCCGGTAACTCTGGATCATGGTGCCCATGCCACCATCCAACACCATAATGCGTTGTGCGAGCTGCTGATGTAGCGCGTCGATTTTATTGCTCACTGTTGCCCCATTCACGTCAGTCTGCTGGCGGAAAACCCTGTTTTCCATTCTGGCACAACCCTGTCTGGCGACAAAGTAACCTCACCTGAGAGATTTTCAGATCATCGCCTTACAGGTCTGACCAGAAAACCAGCGTTTGCAAACCGCGCGATTAAAACGAAAATGATTTCCACAATGCAAAAGGAGAGACAACAATGGCCACGCCCGTTCCTGTTAAGCGCGGTAAGAAACCCCGCGGCACCCCTGTCGCCGCACCCGCGGGCGGTCAGGTTCAATCACTGACGCGCGGCCTCACGCTGCTGGAGCTGATTGCAGATTCACATGGCAGCGTGGCGCTGACCGAGCTCGCGCAGCAGGCGGGTTTGCCTAACTCCACCACGCATCGCCTGCTCAGCACCATGCAGCAGCAGGGCTTTGTCCGCCAGGTGGGCGATCTCGGGCTATGGACGATTGGCGCACACGCCTTTGTGGTTGGCAGCAGTTTCCTGCAAAGCCGTAATCTGCTGGCGCTTGTTCATCCGGTGTTGCGGAGCCTGATGGAGCAGTCCGGTGAAACAGTGAATCTGGCGGTGCTGGACCTCAGTGACTATCAGGCGGTGATCATTGATCAGGTGCAGTGCACCCAGCTGATGCGGATGTCAGCACCGATTGGCGGCAAGCTGCCGATGCATGCGTCAGGTGCAGGCAAAGCCTTTCTGGCCCATCTGGGGGAAGAACAGATTACTGCCCTGCTGCATCAGAAAGGATTGCACTACTACACGCCAAAAACCCTGATGTCGCCACAGAGTCTGAAAGAGAATCTGGCACAGGTGCGTAAAGCGGGCTTTTCGCTGGATGATGAAGAGCATGCACTCGGACTGCGCTGTGTCGCTGCACCCATCTATGATGAACATGGCGAGGCGTTTGCTGCCCTCTCCATCTCCGGCCCTATCGCCCGCATGACAGACGACAGGATCACGGAATTAGGTGCGCTGGTCATCCGCGAAGCGCGTCAGGTTACGCTGGCGTACAGCGGTCGCTAACCCTCTCTGGCGTATAGCAGACGCTGAAACGCTGCGTCTGCCGCCAGGCGATCACCTCTTCGACGTGGCCCTGCGCGATGCGCTGCTGCTGTGTACGCCACCAGCTGGCGTCGAATATTTCCGGATGCAGTTCCAGCAGCAAAGCGCCGGTCGCGGTTTCGCTGCATAACGCATAGCGGAAGGTTTCGGGAAAGACATCGTCTGGCCCCACGCTGTACCACGGCTCGGCACTGAGTTCATCTTCCTCATAGCGTGCCGCGGGCACCTCCCGGAAGTTCAGCTCCTGCATCGGGCGGATCTCATCGTAATCGTAAAATATCACCCGCCCATGACGGGTTATGCCGAAGTTTTTAAACAGCATATCGCCGGGAAAGATATTGGCTGCCGCCAGCTGTCGAATGGCATTGCCATACTCTTCAATGGCATGACGTCGCTCGGCTGGGCTGGCCTGGGCAAGATAGAGATTCAGCGGCTGCATACGGCGCTCCAGCCACAGATGACGAATAATCAGGCGATCGCCTTCGATATACAGCTTCTCTGCCACACAGGCGTGGAGTTCCGCCAGCAGCGCTGGTGAGATGCGCGCCAGCGGCAGTGCAAACTGTTCAAACTCCTGGGTATCTGCCATGCGCCCCACGCGGTCGTGCTCTTTGACCTGCTGATAACAGGCGCGGACCTGTGCTTCCGTCACCTCTTTTTGCGGTGCGAAGCGATCCCTGATGACCTTGAATACCCAGTCAAAGCCCGGCAGCGTGAAGACCAGCATCACCATGCCGCGCACGCCAGGCGCGATCTCAAAGGCTGTTTCACTCTCTGCCAGCGCCTGAAGATATTCGCGATAGCTTTCCGTTTTACCGTGCTTCTGGCAGCCAATCGCCATATAGCGTTCGGCCAGCGTTTTGGCGGGCAGAATGGGTTGCAGCCAGGCGACCAGTGCCGCAGGTACCGGGGCATACACCATGAAATAGGCGCGGGCAAAACCAAAGACAATGCTGGCGTCATTCACATCCGTCAGACAGGTGTCGATCCACAGTTCGCCGGTTTCCGTCCGCTGGATCGGCAGCAGACAGGGAAAGATACTCGCTGGCAGATGCAGACGCGCCACCAGCCAGGCCGTTTTGTTGCGATAAAAGAGTTCACTGTTGACCTCGAGCCAGCCCTCGCTCAGCCGGGGAAAATGCGACTCCAGGTGGCGGACAATCCAGCCCACATCGCGCGCGCGGTGCTGCCACGGTAGCGTCAGCGGTAGATCCTCCAGTATCTGATCTACCAATGCCCGCCAGCCCCGCTCCGGCTGGTAACGCCGTGATAAGGGGCGCAGAGGTGTGACCGGCGCGGTCAGGGACTGAGAGCTGAAGATAAACAGCCGTTCAGGTTGCAGGTCGGCATGTCCGTGTAGCCGGCAATAGACGGAATTAAAGAAGCTTTCGGCAATTTCGTGCCGCGGATAGCCAGGTAGCAGGCTTTGATAGTGATCTTTAACCCTCAGCCAGAACATCGCATCCCAGCTTGCCGCACCGTTCAGCACGCGCAGTTGATCGGCAACCAGGCTGACGTGATGATCATAGAGATGAATGCGAGCCTTCATGGCATGCTGCACTGCCTGCCATTCTGCCTGCTCAAAGCGCTGCTGCGCGCCGGCAGTAATATCCAGAAAGCGTCCATACTGAGCATCAAATCCCTGCAGGATAGTGTGTGCAATCAGCGATTCGCGTGGCGGCATAGTCAGCTCCGGTCAATGCCCGCCCGCATGGTGCGGGCGGGGAACCCATCAGAGAAAAAGCGTCAGAACTGGTGCTCTTCGGTCGAGCCGGTGAGCGCGGTGACCGAGGATTTACCGCCCTGAATGATGTTGGTCACCTGATCGAAATAGCCGGTGCCCACTTCCTGCTGATGTGACGAGAAGCTATAACCGCGATCGCGGGCCGCGAACTCAGGCTGCTGAACCTTTTCCACATAGTGGCGCATCCCTTCACCCTGCGCATAGGCATGGGCCAGATCGAACATGTTGAACCACATGCTGTGGATGCCTGCCAGCGTGATGAACTGGAAGCGATACCCCATGTCGCTGAGCGCCTGCTGAAATTGCGCGATAGTGCGGTCGTCGAGGTTCTTTTTCCAGTTAAACGAGGGCGAGCAGTTGTAGGCCAGTAGTTTGCCGGGGAAACGCGCATGAATAGCGTCGGCAAAACGCTGCGCCATCGCCAGATCTGGTGTTGAGGTTTCACACCACAGGATGTCAGCATAAGGTGCATAGGCCAGTCCGCGACTGATCGCCTGTTCAATACCGGCATGAGTGCGGAAGAAGCCTTCTGCCGTCCTGTCGCCCCGGATAAAGGGACGATCGTATTCATCGCAGTCTGAGGTAATCAGGTCAGCGGCGTCGGCGTCGGTGCGAGCCAGTAGCACGGTTGGCACACCCATTACATCGGCCGCCAGTCGTGCCGCTACCAGTTTCTGAATCGCTTCCTGGGTCGGTACCAGCACTTTGCCACCCATGTGACCGCATTTTTTAACCGCCGCCAGCTGGTCTTCGAAGTGGACAGCCGCCGCCCCCGCCTGAATCATCGCCTTCATCAGCTCATAGGCATTGAGCACGCCGCCAAAACCGGCTTCAGCATCGGCAACAATCGGCAGGAAGAAATCAGTATGCCGGCTGTCGCCCTCTTCAATGCCGCTGGACCACTGAATCTGATCGGCACGCTGAAACGTCTGGTTAATGCGGGTCACCACTTCCGGTACGGAGTTCACCGGGTAGAGCGACTGATCGGGATACATCTGTCCTGCCACATTGGCATCCGCAGCCACCTGCCAGCCAGAGAGATAGATCGCTTCAATGCCCGCTTTGGCCTGTTGCAGTGCCTGCCCGCCACTGAGCGCACCCAGGCTGTTGATGTAACCTTTCTTCGCCTCGCCGTTCAGCAGCGCCCATAACTTTTCGGCACCGCGCTCTGCCAGCGTACAGGCAGGCAGAACCGAGCCGCGCAGATTAACCACCTCTGCTGCGCTGTAAGGGCGGATAATGCCCTCCCAGCGTGCGGTCTGCCAGAGTTGTTCCAGTTGATCGATCTGTTGAGTACGTGTCATGGCAATAGCTCCTCTGTTCAGGGGATCAGGCGGTAGCCCGGCAGGGTAAGAAAGGAAACCAGTTCGCGTTCGGTGGTGATCTGCGCCATCAGTTGTGCCGCGTCGTCATAGCGACCGGCGCTGAACCGGGCTTCGCCCAGCGCGTTTTGCAGCAGGTGCAGCTCTTCGTTCAGCCAGCGCAGAAACAGTTCGGCCGTAACCTGCTGGCCGTTGTTCAGGATTTGCTGATGACGAATCCATTGCCAGATTGAGGTCCGTGCAATCTCAGCGGTGGCGGCATCCTCCATCAGCCCGTCAATCGGCACACAGCCGTTACCGCTGATCCAGGCTTCAAGGTATTGCAGCGCGACGCGGATGTTGGCGCGCATCCCTGCTTCGGTGCGCTCACCCTGACAGGGCGCAAGTAACTGCTCCGCCGTGATTGGTGCATCCTCTTCCCGCATAACATGCAACTGGTTGGGTCGGTCGCCCAGCACGGCATTGAAGACCGCCATAGCGGTGTCTGCCAGGCCCGGATGCGCAATCCAGGTACCGTCATGCCCGTTGCCGGCCTCACGCTGTTTATCTTCCGTCACGCGCTGCAGTACCCAGGCATTACGTGTTGGGTCTTTAGCAGGAATCAGGGCTGACATTCCCCCCATCGCGAAGGCTCCCCGACGATGACAGGTTTTAATCAGCAGACGTGAGTAAGCATCCAGAAACGGCTGCGACATGGTGACTGACTGGCGATCCGGCAGAACGCGATCCGCATGCTGTTTCAGGGTTTTGATGTAGCTGAAGATGTAATCCCAGCGGCCGCAGTTGAGGCCCACAATATGATCGCGCAGATTCCACAGGATCTCATCCATCTGAAACACGGCGGGTAACGTTTCAATCAGGACGGTAGCCTTGATCGTACCGCGCGGCAGATCGAACTGATCCTCGCTGAAACTGAAGATCTCACGCCACCAGGCGATCTCCTGCCAGCTCTCTGTTTTCGGCAGATAGAAGTAAGGCCCGCTGCCTTTGGCCAGTAAAGGCCGGACGTTGTGGAAGAAATAGAGCGCGAAATCAAACAGCCCGCCCGGAATCGCCTCACCCTGCCAGCTGACATGTTTTTCTGACAGATGCAGACCGCGAACCCGGCACATCAGCACCGCTGGGTTTGCGCCGAGCTGATAAATTTTGCCTTTGTCGCTGGTGTAACTCAGCGTGCCCTGCACCGCCTCGCGCAGTGTGAGCTGCCCTTCCATCAGCTTTGACCACTCCGGTGACAGCGAATCCTCAAAGTCGGCCATAAAGACTTTTACGTTTGAGTTCAGGGCATTAATGACCATTTTTCGATCCGGTGGGCCGGTGATCTCAACCCGACGATCTTCTAAGTCGGCCGGAATGGATTGAATACGCCACGCACCCTCTCTTATGGAAGCAGTTTCCATATCGAAGTCTGGCAGATAGCCCTGGTCATAGCGTTGCTGACGCTGCTGGCGTGCCAACAACAGCTCGTTGCGTTGCGATGCAAAGCGTGCGACCAGCGCTTCCAGAAAAGAAACCGCTTCGGGCGTTAACAGCTGTTGTTCGGCATGGCTAAAGGGCTGGCTGAAATTCAGCGCAGGGCTGATCACTGAGTCTGTCATGCTGGCGTTCTCCTGTATTCAAAGGATCGAATGCAGCGGATCCACACGGTGTTTATTTTGTGAGCTACAGGATCAGAGCATAAGCATTTATTTATCTAAATCAAAAACTATTTCCATTTTTATACATTAACCCAGCTATCCTGATGTTTTATATAGCTTTAAAGTTTTATTTATTAAAGGAACGACTTTCATTGCTGTTTTTCAGGCGAAAAAAAACCGTGTTGCCATCGGCTAACACGGTTCAGTTGATCTTCGGGCGGGACTATTCCAGCGTTGGATTCATGCGACGCAGATCGAATGGCGTGATCTGGTAAACGTAGTAGTTGAGCCAGTTCGAGAACAGCAGATTACCGTGGCTACGCCAGGTCGCGCGCGGTGGCAGGGCCGGATTGTCCTGTGGGAAATAGTTATAGGGGACTTCCGGATTCACACCCGCTTCATAATCACGATGATACTCACCAGACAACGTCAGCGCGTCATACTCCGGATGGCCAGTAACAAATACCAGGCGTTTGTCTTTACTCGCCATCAGATAGGCACCGGTTTGTTCCGATTCAGCAAACAGCTCAAGATCGGTGTAATCCGAGATCAGTTGAGTAGGAAAATCAGCATAACGAGAGTGTGGTGCGAGGAAATTATCATCAAAACCCCGGGTCAGTAAGGCATGAGGATGCAATATCTGATGCTCATAGACGCCGGACAGTTTGTTATGTCGGGTTTGCTTGGGAATGCCATACAGAATATTAAGCGCCGCCTGCACGGCCCAGCAGACAAACAGCGTTGAGGTGACGTGCTCATTTGCCCAGTGCAGCACGCGCTGAATCTGGGGCCAGTAAGCAACATCATTAAAATCGACCAGCCCCAGTGGCGCACCTGTCACGATTAAGCCGTCATAGTTGTCATGCTGGATATCTTCAAAATTGCAGTAGAAGTTGTTGAGGTGCTCAGTGGGCGTATTGCGTGACTCGCGGCTGTCGATGCGCAGCAGCTGAATATCGATCTGTAAGGGCGAGTTGGAAAGCAGACGCAGAAACTGATTCTCTGTTTCGATCTTTTTCGGCATCAAATTCAGTATGAGCACTTTAAGCGGTCGGATCTCCTGAACACTGGCGCGCGACGACGTCATGACAAAGACGTTTTCGTCACGCAAAAAATTCACTGCCGGTAATTCGTCGGGAACCCTGATTGGCATAACCTGCTCACCTCTCGTAACCATATAAACGTTTAGACATCTGGATGCCCAACATTAGCCTGATCGTTGTGAGATGTCGAGGTTTCATGCGGAAAATGAAAATGTTTCAGCTTAAAGGGGGATAGTGTTAAAGGGACATAGCGCAGACGCAAAATAATGCAGACGTAAAAAAGCCCCGCACTCTCGTGCGGGGCTTCTTCACTTATTTAATGCCTGGCAGTTCCCTACTCTCGCATGGGGAGACCCCACACTACCATCGGCGCTACGGCGTTTCACTTCTGAGTTCGGCATGGGGTCAGGTGGGACCACCGCGCTAAAGCCGCCAGGCAGATTCTGTCTCCGCGCCGCCCGTGAAGGCCGCGCAGATTATTATCCGGTACAGGCTGAAAATCATGTCTCTCAAAAACGCCTCTGGCGTTGTAAGGTTAAGCCTCACGGGTCATTAGTACCGGTTAGCTCAACGCATCGCTGCGCTTACACACCCGGCCTATCAACGTCGTAGTCTTCAACGTCCCTTCAGGACTCTCAAGGAGTCAGGGAGAACTCATCTCGGGGCAAGTTTCGTGCTTAGATGCTTTCAGCACTTATCTTTTCCGCACTTAGCTACCGGGCAATGCCATTGGCATGACAACCCGAACACCAGTGGTGCGTTCACTCCGGTCCTCTCGTACTAGGAGCAACCCCCTCAATTCTCCAGCGCCCACGGCGAGATAGGGACCGAACTGTCTCACGACGTTCTAAACCCAGCTCGCGTACCACTTTAAACGGCGAACAGCCGTACCCTTGGGACCTACTTCAGCCCCAGGATGTGATGAGCCGACATCGAGGTGCCAAACACCGCCGTCGATATGAACTCTTGGGCGGTATCAGCCTGTTATCCCCGGAGTACCTTTTATCCGTTGAGCGATGGCCCTTCCATTCAGAACCACCGGATCACTATGACCTGCTTTCGCACCTGCTCGAGCCGTCACTCTCGCAGTCAAGCCAGCTTATGCCATTGCACTAACCTCACGATGTCCGACCGTGATTAGCTGACCTTCGTGCTCCTCCGTTACTCTTTAGGAGGAGACCGCCCCAGTCAAACTACCCACCAGACACTGTCCGCAGCCCGGATTACGGGCCTACGTTAGAACATCAAACATTAAAGGGTGGTATTTCAAGGTTGGCTCCACGCGAACTGGCGTCCGCGCTTCAAAGCCTCCCACCTATCCTACACATCAAGGCTCAATGTTCAGTGTCAAGCTGTAGTAAAGGTTCACGGGGTCTTTCCGTCTTGCCGCGGGTACACTGCATCTTCACAGCGAGTTCAATTTCACTGAGTCTCGGGTGGAGACAGCCTGGCCATCATTACGCCATTCGTGCAGGTCGGAACTTACCCGACAAGGAATTTCGCTACCTTAGGACCGTTATAGTTACGGCCGCCGTTTACCGGGGCTTCGATCAAGAGCTTCTCCTTGCGGATAACCCCATCAATTAACCTTCCGGCACCGGGCAGGCGTCACACCGTATACGTCCACTTTCGTGTTTGCACAGTGCTGTGTTTTTAATAAACAGTTGCAGCCAGCTGGTATCTTCGACTGGCTTCGGCTCGGGGAGCAAGTCCCTCCACCTACGCGCCAGCGTGCCTTCTCCCGAAGTTACGGCACCATTTTGCCTAGTTCCTTCACCCGAGTTCTCTCAAGCGCCTTGGTATTCTCTACCTGACCACCTGTGTCGGTTTGGGGGTACGATTCTGTGTTACCTGATGCTTAGAGGCTTTTCCCCGGAAGCTGGGCATTTATCACTTCAGCACCGTAGTGCCTCGTCGTCACGCCTCAGCGTTAATAAGGGACCGGATTTTACCGGACCCTCCGCCTACACGCTTAAACCGGGACAACCGTCGCCCGGCTGATATAGCCTTCTCCGTCCCCCTTCGCAGTAACACCGAGTACAGGAATATTAACCTGTTTCCCATCGACTACGCCTTTCGGCCTCGCCTTAGGGGTCGACTCACCCTGCTCCGATTAACGTTGAACAGGAACCCTTGGTCTTCCGGCGAGCGGGCTTTTTCACCCGCTTTATCGTTACTTATGTCAGCATTCGCACTTCTGATACCTCCAGCATGCCTCACAGCACACCTTCGACGGCTTACAGAACGCTCCCCTACCCAACAACACATAGTGTCGCTGCCGCAGCTTCGGTGCATGGTTTAGCCCCGTTACATCTTCCGCGCAGGCCGACTCGACCAGTGAGCTATTACGCTTTCTTTAAATGATGGCTGCTTCTAAGCCAACATCCTGGCTGTCTGTGCCTTCCCACATCGTTTCCCACTTAACCATGACTTTGGGACCTTAGCTGGCGGTCTGGGTTGTTTCCCTCTTCACGACGGACGTTAGCACCCGCCGTGTGTCTCCCGTGATAACATTCTCCGGTATTCGCAGTTTGCATCGGGTTGGTAAGCCGGGATGGCCCCCTAGCCGAAACAGTGCTCTACCCCCGGAGATGAGTTCACGAGGCGCTACCTAAATAGCTTTCGGGGAGAACCAGCTATCTCCCGGTTTGATTGGCCTTTCACCCCCAGCCACAGGTCATCCGCTAATTTTTCAACATTAGTCGGTTCGGTCCTCCAGTTAGTGTTACCCAACCTTCAACCTGCCCATGGCTAGATCACCGGGTTTCGGGTCTATACCCTGCAACTTAACGCCCAGTTAAGACTCGGTTTCCCTGCGGCTCCCCTATACGGTTAACCTTGCTACAGAATATAAGTCGCTGACCCATTATACAAAAGGTACGCAGTCACCCCCATAAAGAAGGCTCCCACTGCTTGTACGTACACGGTTTCAGGTTCTGTTTCACTCCCCTCGCCGGGGTTCTTTTCGCCTTTCCCTCACGGTACTGGTTCACTATCGGTCAGTCAGGAGTATTTAGCCTTGGAGGATGGTCCCCCCATATTCAGACAGGATACCACGTGTCCCGCCTTACTCATCGAGCTCACAGCATATGTGCTTTTGTGTACGGGAGTATCACCCTGTACCCTGCGACTTTCCAGACGCTTCCACTAACACACATGCTGATTCAGGCTCTGGGCTGCTCCCCGTTCGCTCGCCGCTACTGGGGGAATCTCGGTTGATTTCTTTTCCTCGGGGTACTTAGATGTTTCAGTTCCCCCGGTTCGCCTTGCAGCACTATGTATTCATGCTGCAATGATGCACAGAGTGCACCGGGTTTCCCCATTCGGACATCGACGGCTGTAGCGGTTCATATCACCTTACCGTCGCTTTACGCAGATTAGCACGTCCTTCATCGCCTCTGACTGCCTGGGCATCCACCGTGTACGCTTAGTCGCTTAACCTCACAACCCACAGGCGTTTTACAACGCTGCGAGCTGCAAGCATTTGAGAGACTCGAACGTGTCGCGCTTTTCATTCTTATTACGGAGAATGAAAACGACACGTCGTTTCAATTTTCAGCTTGTTCCGGATTGTTAAAGAGCAATATCTTAAACATGACTCGTAAGTCATCTTTAAGATATGTGGGCAACATCTTTCACCTGTCACCAAGCTTTGGCGTCCCCTAGGGGATTCGAACCCCTGTTACCGCCGTGAAAGGGCGGTGTCCTGGGCCTCTAGACGAAGGGGACAATTAAGTCTGTCTTCGAAAGACACTTTGCTCGTTATTTTCTATCAGACAATCTGTGTGGGCACTGCGCGGGAAGGTATCTTCAGGTAAGGAGGTGATCCAACCGCAGGTTCCCCTACGGTTACCTTGTTACGACTTCACCCCAGTCATGAATCACAAAGTGGTAAGCGCCCTCCCGAAGGTTAAGCTACCTACTTCTTTTGCAACCCACTCCCATGGTGTGACGGGCGGTGTGTACAAGGCCCGGGAACGTATTCACCGTGGCATTCTGATCCACGATTACTAGCGATTCCGACTTCACGGAGTCGAGTTGCAGACTCCGATCCGGACTACGACGCACTTTGTGAGGTCCGCTTGCTCTCGCGAGGTCGCTTCTCTTTGTATGCGCCATTGTAGCACGTGTGTAGCCCTACTCGTAAGGGCCATGATGACTTGACGTCATCCCCACCTTCCTCCGGTTTATCACCGGCAGTCTCCTTTGAGTTCCCGCCATCACGCGCTGGCAACAAAGGATAAGGGTTGCGCTCGTTGCGGGACTTAACCCAACATTTCACAACACGAGCTGACGACAGCCATGCAGCACCTGTCTCAGAGTTCCCGAAGGCACCAAAGCATCTCTGCTAAGTTCTCTGGATGTCAAGAGTAGGTAAGGTTCTTCGCGTTGCATCGAATTAAACCACATGCTCCACCGCTTGTGCGGGCCCCCGTCAATTCATTTGAGTTTTAACCTTGCGGCCGTACTCCCCAGGCGGTCGACTTAACGCGTTAGCTCCGGAAGCCACTCCTCAAGGGAACAACCTCCAAGTCGACATCGTTTACGGCGTGGACTACCAGGGTATCTAATCCTGTTTGCTCCCCACGCTTTCGCACCTGAGCGTCAGTCTTTGTCCAGGGGGCCGCCTTCGCCACCGGTATTCCTCCAGATCTCTACGCATTTCACCGCTACACCTGGAATTCTACCCCCCTCTACAAGACTCAAGCCTGCCAGTTTCAAATGCAGTTCCCAGGTTAAGCCCGGGGATTTCACATCTGACTTAACAGACCGCCTGCGTGCGCTTTACGCCCAGTAATTCCGATTAACGCTTGCACCCTCCGTATTACCGCGGCTGCTGGCACGGAGTTAGCCGGTGCTTCTTCTGCGGGTAACGTCAATCGATGCGGTTATTAACCACATCGCCTTCCTCCCCGCTGAAAGTACTTTACAACCCGAAGGCCTTCTTCATACACGCGGCATGGCTGCATCAGGCTTGCGCCCATTGTGCAATATTCCCCACTGCTGCCTCCCGTAGGAGTCTGGACCGTGTCTCAGTTCCAGTGTGGCTAGTCATCCTCTCAGACCAGCTAGGGATCGTCGCCTAGGGTGGGCCATTACCCCGCCTACTAGCTAATCCCATCTGGGTTCATCCGATAGTGAGAGGCCCGAAGGTCCCCCTCTTTGGTCTTGCGACGTTATGCGGTATTAGCCACCGTTTCCAGTGGTTATCCCCCTCTATCGGGCAGATCCCCAGACATTACTCACCCGTCCGCCACTCGTCACCCAAGAGCAAGCTCTCTGTGCTACCGTCCGACTTGCATGTGTTAGGCCTGCCGCCAGCGTTCAATCTGAGCCATGATCAAACTCTTCAATTTAAGTTTGATTTGCTTAAACAAGTTAAGCGGTGCTCATCTGTAAAACGTCATAATGAATTTCATTATGTGTTCACTCGTGAGGCTTTGATATTTTTTTACGTCCGGAGACGCTGATATCAATCCTGCGAGTGCCCACACAGATTGTCTGATAAATTGTTAAAGAGCAGTGCGAACAGTGCGTTAGCGTCCTGTCGCGAGGTGGCGTATATTACGCTTTCCTCCTGCAGAGTCAACCTCTATTTCAGAAGTTTTTCTCCGGCGGCGCAGTCTCCTGTGCCTCTCAACCCGCTTCCCGTTGCCGGTGTTCCGTGTCGATGGATGCGCATTATAGGGAGTTGTCGGAGAGTCGCAACCCATAAATTGAATAAAAGAGAGCGTTCGCTGCATTCCACAGCAAAAGCCGCTGTTATACGCAGTTACACACAATGTTATCCACACAGAGCGGGCTATATGAATTTAGGCGAGCATCGCGCAAACGTTTTCGCTACAATGCCGGGCAATATTCCGGACACCCCTTTTCGGGGCGTTACCTGAGGTTTTTGATCTTTTCTTCCTATATAGAAGAGAAAACCGCTATGAAGCCTGACGTAACGCTCTTATATACGCGAAACAAAGCCAAGGGATAAACCACCATGCAACAACCTCGTCCTGTACGCCGCGCATTGCTCAGTGTCTCTGACAAAGCCGGTATCCTCGAATTTGCTCAGGCGCTCTCAAGTCGCGGTGTCGAGCTGCTCTCCACAGGTGGAACAGCTCGCCTTCTGGCGGATGCGGGTCTGGCTGTCACTGAAGTCTCTGACTACACCGGCTTCCCGGAAATGATGGATGGACGCGTCAAAACCCTGCATCCGAAAGTGCATGGCGGCATTTTAGGTCGTCGCGGCCAGGATGATGCCATCATGGCGCAGCACGATATCAGCCCAATCGACATGGTGGTCGTTAACCTCTATCCCTTTGCACAGACTGTCGCCCGTGAAGGATGTTCACTGGAAGATGCAGTGGAAAATATCGACATCGGTGGCCCAACCATGGTGCGCTCTGCTGCAAAGAACCATAAAGATGTCGCCATTGTGGTCAGCAGCGGCGACTACGATGCCATCATTGCTGAAATGGACGCTCATGAGAACGCACTGACGCTTGAGACCCGTTTCGATCTGGCAATCAAAGCCTTCGAACACACCGCCGCTTATGACAGCATGATCGCTAACTACTTCGGCACCCTGGTGCCCGCCTATCACGGTGAACGCAATCAGCCCGCTGGCCGTTTCCCGCGTACCCTGAATCTGAACTTCATTAAGAAGCAGGACATGCGTTACGGCGAAAACAGCCATCAGGATGCAGCCTTCTATATAGAAGAGAATATCAGTGAAGCCTCAGTGGCCACTGCGCAGCAGGTTCAGGGCAAGGCACTCTCCTATAACAATATTGCTGACACCGATGCTGCACTCGAGTGTGTCAAAGAGTTCAGTGAACCCGCCTGCGTCATCGTCAAGCATGCAAACCCTTGTGGTGTCGCAACCGGTGATGATCTGCTGGCAGCCTATGAGCGGGCTTATCAGACCGACCCAACTTCCGCGTTCGGCGGCATCATCGCCTTTAACCGCGAGCTGGATGAAGCGACGGCTCAGGCGATTATCAGCCGCCAGTTTGTTGAGGTGATCATCGCACCCGCCGTTTCCGAAGCCGCGCTGAAAATTACCGCGGCTAAACAGAATGTCCGTGTGCTGATCTGTGGTCAGTGGCAAAACCGTACTGCCGCACTGGATTTCAAACGCGTCAATGGTGGCCTGCTGGTCCAGGATCGCGATCTCGGTATGGTGGATGCCAGCCAGTTGCGCGTGGTCAGCAAACGCCAGCCAACCGAACAGGAGCTGCGTGATGCGCTGTTCTGCTGGAAAGTGGCGAAGTTTGTTAAGTCCAATGCCATTGTTTATGCGCGCGACAACATGACAATTGGTATAGGTGCCGGGCAGATGAGCCGCGTCTACTCCGCTAAAATTGCAGGTATCAAAGCAGCCGATGAAGGTCTGGAAGTCAAAGGATCCGCCATGGCGTCAGATGCTTTCTTCCCGTTCCGTGATGGAATTGATGCTGCAGCGGCGTCCGGCGTGAGCTGTGTTATCCAGCCTGGCGGCTCCATCCGTGATGAAGAAGTGATTGCGGCGGCTGATGAGCACGGCATTGCCATGATCTTCACCGACATGCGCCACTTCCGCCATTAATTGTTCTGGAGAGTAACAGATGAAAATTTTAGTAATCGGTAATGGCGGACGTGAACATGCTCTGGCCTGGAAAGCGGCTCAGTCGCCGTTAGCGGAAACGGTGTTTGTCACGCCGGGTAACGCGGGCACCGCATTAGAGCCTGCGCTTCAGAATATTGCGATCAGTGCGACAGATGTTCCCGCCCTGCTGGAATTTGCCCAGCGCGAAAAGATCGATCTGACGATTGTCGGACCTGAAGCGCCGCTGGTGATCGGCGTGGTCGATGCGTTCCGTAAGGCAGGCCTCGCTATCTTCGGTCCGACTCAGGCCGCTGCACAGCTGGAAGGTTCTAAAGCCTTCACCAAAGATTTCCTGTCACGTCATCAGATCCCGAGTGCCGAATACCAGAACTTCACCGAGGTTGAGCCCGCTCTCGCATATCTGCGCGAGAAAGGCGCGCCAATCGTTATAAAAGCCGACGGCCTGGCCGCAGGTAAAGGCGTGATTGTCGCGATGACGCTGCAGGAAGCGGAGGATGCGGTTCAGGATATGCTGGCCGGTAATGCCTTTGGTGATGCCGGACACCGCATTGTGATTGAAGAGTTTCTGGAGGGCGAAGAAGCCAGCTTCATCGTGATGGTGGACGGCGAGCATGTGCTGCCCATGGCCACCAGCCAGGATCACAAGCGTGTGGGTGATGGCGACACCGGTCCCAACACGGGCGGCATGGGTGCCTACTCCCCGGCGCCGGTGGTTACCGATGAGATCCACCAGCGCGTGATGGATCAGGTGATCTGGCCGACCGTGCGTGGCATGGCCGCTGAAGGCAACGTCTACACCGGTTTTCTTTATGCGGGCCTGATGATCGATCATACCGGACAGCCGAAAGTGATCGAATTCAACTGCCGCTTTGGCGATCCGGAGACGCAGCCGATCATGCTGCGCCTGCAGTCGGATCTGGTCGATCTTTGCCTGGCTGCCTGTGACGGTAAGCTGGATCAGAAAACGTCACAATGGGATCCACGACCTGCGCTGGGTGTGGTGCTGGCAGCTGGCGGTTATCCGGGTGATTATGCGCAGGGCGACCAGATTCATGGCCTGCCACTGGAGGAAGTGGCTGACGGTAAGGTATTCCATGCCGGAACACGTCTGGAAGAAGATCGGGTGCTGACCAACGGTGGCCGCGTGCTGTGTGTCACCGCGCTGGGCGACGACGTAGCAGCCGCACAAAAGCGGGCTTACGAGCTGACAAAGCCGATCTCATGGCAGGGTAGCTTCTGTCGCCGCGATATTGGCTACCGCGCCATTAATCGTAAATAAGCACAGGGGGCACAGCGTGCCCCCTTTTCACTTCACATATCGTCTTCTGTCGGCTGCTGTGAGCAGTCATCCTGCTGACTGACCCGCAACAACTGTAGCCCTTCCGGCGCTTCAAGCCACGACACCATGAGCGGTGCCGATGCGCTCTGCTGCTGCTGTATCAGCAACTGCCGATCGTCAGCGTCAAAAGCGGGTCTGACCTGCTGGCCTTCACACGTCTCCAGTCGATCGCTTCCCAGCCAGTGTCCCTGCTTCAGAAACACCCTGCCGCTTAAAAGCGCATCGCTGAGGTTACGCATCCGCTCCGCATCAAACTTGTAGAGCTCAATGGCATCCGGGCTGACCGCCTCACGCCGCCCTGCAAGCTGGCGCTGCATGAAGTTGAGACCACCCGCCTGATCAAAGCGCAGGGTCACATCGTCAGGCTGTTTGCCCTTTACCTGGCGCTGAATGCTGATCAACGACCCTTCCAGCCAGACGTAATCTGTCACTTCACCTTCACCGCCACTGAAGGGTGTATAGAGGGTGCGAATATGGACCGACTGATGATCGCTATTTTTGCGCCAGATACGGACAACACCACGATCGGCAAGATAGCCACTGGCAGAAAAAGGAGGAATATCCGGAGTTGAGCTGCAACCGAAAAGAATCAGGGAGAGAAACAGAATACAAAAACGCTGAAACAGCGGGGTCATGATGGCTTGCCTCTTAAACAAAAGGGGCGAAACGCCCCCTGTTTTAAAGCTTAACCGCAGTGCGACGTCTTACTTAACGGCGTCTTTCAGCGCTTTACCAGACACGAATGCCGGTACATTTGCTGCAGCGATTTTGATCTCTTTGCCAGTCTGCGGGTTACGACCGGTACGCTCAGCGCGGTGGTTCACTTTAAAAGTACCAAAACCAACCAGTTGTACAGCATCACCATCTTTCAGAGACTCAGTGATCGCAGCCAGAGTAGATTCCAGCGCTGCCTTTGCCTGGGTTTTAGACAGGTCAGCTTTTTCTGCGATCACATCAATCAGTTGAGTCTTGTTCATAAGTTATCCTTAAAGTGTATTTATCGCTTGCTAAGCAACGAGTGCGAGGGAAAAGCCATATTCTGGCACTCTTCTGCCTGCACGCACCGATAGCCACAATTTTCAGCCCCCCAAATGTAGACCAGACAGGGGGCCAATGTGAAGCCTCCAGGCGCGCTAATTCGGGCCTGAAGTCACGTTTTATCGCCTTACTGCTGGAAATTTATACCGATGTTGCTAATTCCAGCTTCACGCAGATCAGATCGCAGACCTTTAATCAATTCAAGGTCGCGCTCTTCACACTCCGCCAGCAGGCGGAAAATCTCCCACTGAAGGTCCCACTCATCGATGATAGCCGGGTTTTCACGCAGCTCGTCATCGGTCATTTCGCGCCCAGCCTGGGTCATCTCCAGCATAGCGACAGTGGTAATTGACGTCTCGCTGACTTCAATTGCATGTTCAAGCGTTTCACCGCTCAGCTGCGCATGCACGACTTCGCTTAGTGCCACACAGGCATCAATAGCCGGGTAAACGCCGTAAACGTCAAACGCATCGCCATCCGGAATGGCAGCTTCGAGCTTTTCCAGCTGGCTGTCGAAGTTAATCTTCGCATCTTTAACCGTCAGGTTTTCCCAGATCAGATCAAGAATGCGGCGATATAGCGCCGGATCGGCAAATTCAGTCTGCTCGCAGAACGCCCGATAGTTGGGATACATGCGCTCGCACAGGCAGGCCATAAACGTAAGGTGCTGCCAGCTTTCCAGCTTCGCCAGACGCAGATGAACGGGATTTTGTAACATAAAGGTGGCTCTTATTCGTTTCGCTGGCCGCAGTGTAACTGCAAAACCGCAGCACAAACAGTGTTAAAGCGCGTTTTGCCAGCGCTGGAAAGCGGTTCTGTTCGAGGCAACCGCATCGGCCCAGCGGGTCGGTTCCGGCAACCGGTAACCGCGCGTACAGTTTTCGACCCACTGCAGCGCAGTATTCAGGCTGACGCGATGACCCGTGGCGACAAACAACGGATTACAACGCAGCTTGCTGCGCCATACCCAGCCAATTTGCTCACCTTTGTCGATCAGCGGCTGCCGGCTCCCGGGCTGCGCGTCCAGATCGTCAAAACGACCGCACAAACGGCTTTTCGCAACGCCAATCGTCGGCACATCCACCAGCAGGCCAAAATGCGATGCGACGCCCAGTCGTCTTGGATGCGAAATACCGTGCCCATCCACAAACAGCAGGTCCGGCTTTTGTTCCAGCATCTGCCAGGCGGCCATCAGTGCCGGATACTCGCGGAATGAGAGAAAGCCCGGAATGTAGGGCATGGTGGTCTCAACGCGCGCGATACGATGCTCCACCAGCGTTAGCGAGGGATACTCCAGTATCACCATCGCCGCCCGCGTTACGGTGCCTTCCTGCTCAAATCCAACGTCCGCCCCGCCGATAAAACGGGGCGGCAGCACATCAAAGTCATCCTCACGCACTACCTCAGCGGCGCGTTGTAACTGCTCAGCGCGGAGTGCGGCAATGTCCATAATTACTCCTGATGCCAGGGACGTGATAAACGATGCACCGCTTCAACAAAGACACCCGCATTTTCAGGTGGTACATCCTGATGAATGCCGTGACCCAGATTGAAGACATGCCCGGTACCCGAGCCAAAACGTTCCAGGATGCCGGCCACTTCCTGTTCAATACGCTCCGGTGCCGCATAGAGCATTGAAGGATCCATGTTGCCCTGTAGCGCAACTTTGTCGCCCACGCGACGGCGGGCGTCGTCAATATCGGTGGTCCAGTCGAGACCCAGCGCATCACAACCGGTGGCTGCCATCGCTTCCAGCCACTGCCCGCCGCCTTTGGTGAAGAGCGTCACCGGCACGCGGCGACCGTCATTTTCACGCAGCAGGCCATCAACAATTTTATGCATGTAGTGAAGTGAGAACTCGCGATAATCACGACCAGTCAGCACGCCGCCCCAGGTATCAAACACCATGACAGACTGCGCACCGGCGCGGATCTGAGCATTGAGGTAGAGGATGACGCTGTCGGCCAGCTTATCCAGCATCGCGTGCAGCGTAGCCGGATCGACATACATCATCTTTTTGATTTTGGTAAACGCCTTGCTGCTGCCACCTTCCACCATGTAGGTGGCCAGCGTCCATGGACTGCCTGAGAAGCCAATCAGCGGCAGATCGCCGTTCAGGTTCTTACGGATGGTGCGGACCGCATTCATCACGTAGCCCAGTTCCATTTCTGGATCGGGTACCGGTAAACGCTCAACGTCAGCGCGACAGGTCACAGGGTTAGAGAAACGCGGGCCTTCGCCGGTTTCAAAGTAGAGACCCAGTCCCATCGCATCAGGAATGGTCAGGATGTCACTGAAGAGGATAGCGGCATCCAGCGGATAACGGCGCAGCGGCTGCAGGGTGACTTCGCAGGCCAGCTCGGCGTTTTTGCATAGCGACATAAAGTCACCCGCCTGGGCGCGTGTCGCTTTGTACTCCGGCAAATAGCGACCGGCTTGTCGCATCATCCATACCGGCGTGACATCAACTGGCTGGCGTAACAGGGCACGCAAATAACGATCGTTCTTCAGTTCACTCATCTCAACACTCTCTCAATAACAGGCGTGTAGTGTAGCACTTTCACGCTTCGGCGCGGCACAGGGCGACAGTATCTTCAATCAGACGACGCGCCACGGTGCCGGGAGGTGGCAGCAACGGCAGGTCATCAAAACGGAACCAGGCCGCATCCAGCAGTTCTTTGCCGTCGTGTTGCAGATCGCCGCTGTCATACTCTGCCATAAATGCTGTCATCAGCGATTGCGGGAAGGGCCACGGCTGGGAGGTCACGTAACGGACATTTTTGACGCGGATATTGCTCTCTTCCATCACTTCACGGGCCACGGCCTGCTCCAGTGTCTCACCAACTTCGACAAACCCGGCCAGCACGGTATAGACCTTATTGCGATGGCGGGCATGGTTCGCCAGCAGGATTTCATCGCCGCGACGGATCGCCACAATAATGCAGGGTGCAATCTGCGGATAGTAACGCTCGCGGCAATGGCTGCAGAGACAGGCAAACTCATGTTTGCTGTGATGCATTTCATGGCCGCAATAACCGCACCAGCGATGAGAACGGTAGAATTCCGCCAGCTGAACACCGCGACCCACCAGCTGAAACAGCGCTGCATCCTGATCGATTAGCTGACGGACTGAGAACATATCGGCAGAACGCGGTTCACAAATCAGCCAGACTTTTTCGCCCTGCCACTCACCAATGGTCCGGGCCATACTGCCAGTTAAACCAAATTTTTCGGCGTTTCCGTGGGGTAAATCACCTTGTGGCAACCAAATTTTCTGTTCATGGCTGACAATCCACCATCCAGCGTCTACGCTTGAGATTTCGCATTGCATTTATTTCGTCATCCTTAGCGTCAAATCGCACGCTGAAGCCCTGATGTTAAGTGTGTAGATAAACAACTATAACTCACATGGAGTTAGATATGCTTAACCAGTTAGACGTCCTGGCTGAACGCGTAGGTGGCAGTAATGAACTGGTCGATTCGTGGCTTGAAGCCCGTCGTCAGCTACTGGTGACCTATTATCACCTGGTGGGTCTTAAACCTAATAAAGAGGCGCTGACGCGTCTGGATGAACAGGCGCTCGACAACTTCTGTCATGGCCTGGTCGATTATCTTTCTGCGGGTCACTTCAGTATCTATGAGCGTGTGATCAGTGAAATGAGTGGCGACAGCCCGATGATCGCTGCCGCGCAGATTTATCCCCCGCTGGAGGCCAATACGGAACGTCTGATGCAGCTCTATGACGGCCACCTTCAGCAGGCGATTGATGACGAAAACTGCATGACCTTCCAGCAGGCGTTGTCCGAAGTGGGCGAAGTGCTGGAAGCCCGGTTTACACTTGAAGATAAGCTGATTCAGCTGGCATGGGACAACAAGCTCGTCCCCCCGCCAGTGGCGAATGACAGCCAAATCGCCCGCCCGGCCTGATTATCGCCGTCGGGAAAGGGGTTGAGATTATCTTCCAGCCCTTTTATGCTAAACAGGTTCTGCGGAGCGCTTTCCAATGAACCTTTTTTATTTGTGCTTTGAAATTTAAGCTTTTTACGCCGGAGTCTGTTACAGGACGCCAGTGCAAAAAGTAGCTTCTTGTCGGAGTGCCCAGTTGGGCTGAGACCGTTAATTCGGGATCCGCGGAACCTGATCAGGTTAGAACCTGCGAAGGGAACAAGAGTAAATATTCTCTGTATGTCAGCACGCTTACGCTGTCTATACGGTTACTCCTTCCGAACTCCGGACAAGCATCGTTCCCTCTTAACAGGAAGATTGCTATGTCTGACCCAAAAATGACCCGTCGTGAACAGCGTGCCCAGGCGCAGGAATTTATCGATTCTCTGCAAAGCGGCAGTGCCTTTCCCCAGTCCCGTCGCATCTGGATTACCGGCAGCCGGGAGGATATTCGCGTACCCATGCGTGAAATTACCCTGAGCCCGACCCACACTGGCGGTAGCAAAGAACAGCCTCTCTATGAGCAAAATGAAGCGGTGCCGGTCTATGACACGGCAGGCGCTTATGGTGATCCCGCGGCAGAGATTGATGTGCATCGTGGCCTGGAAAAGCTGCGCGCGCGCTGGATTACTGAACGCGGCGACAGCGAACTTCTTGAACAGAACAGCTCAGGCTATACCCAACAGCGACTGGCTGACGAGGGGCTGGATCATCTGCGCTTCGATCACCTTCCGACACCGCGCCGTGCCCGTGCCGGGCGCCGCGTCACGCAGCTGCACTATGCCCGCCAGGGGATCATCACCCCGGAGATGGAGTTTATCGCTCTGCGCGAAAACATGGGGCGCGAGCGAATCCGCAGTGAGGTGCTGCTGCAACAGCATCCGGGTCACAGCTTTGGTGCGCATCTGCCCGCCCGCATCACCCCCGAGTTTGTGCGTCAGGAAGTTGCTGCCGGACGCGCTATCATCCCGGCGAATATCAATCACCCTGAATCAGAGCCCATGATCATAGGCCGCAACTTTCTGGTTAAGGTTAACGCCAACATCGGTAATTCGGCGGTGACCTCTTCCATTGAAGAAGAAGTGGAAAAGCTGGTCTGGTCAACTCGCTGGGGTGCCGATACGGTGATGGATCTCTCTACCGGTCGTTATATTCATGAAACGCGCGAATGGATTTTGCGCAACAGCCCGGTGCCTATTGGTACGGTGCCGATCTATCAGGCGCTGGAAAAAGTGAATGGCGTGGCGGAGGCGCTGAACTGGGAAATATTCCGGGACACGCTGCTTGAACAGGCGGAACAGGGCGTCGATTACTTCACTATCCACGCGGGCGTGCTACTGCGTTATGTCCCGATGACGGCGAAACGTCTGACCGGCATCGTCTCGCGGGGCGGATCGATCATGGCGAAGTGGTGCCTGTCCCATCATCAGGAGAGTTTCCTCTATCAGCACTTCCGTGAGATCTGTGAAATCTGTGCGGCGTACGATGTCTCCCTGTCGCTGGGCGATGGCCTGCGTCCGGGTTCGATTCAGGATGCCAACGATGAAGCGCAGTTTGCCGAACTGCGTACCCTGGGTGAACTGACCCGTATTGCCTGGGAATATGATGTTCAGGTAATGATTGAAGGTCCGGGCCACGTGCCGATGCATATGATCCGCCGCAACATGACGGAACAGCTCGAGCTGTGCGATGAAGCCCCCTTCTACACCCTCGGTCCGCTGACCACCGATATCGCGCCCGGCTATGACCATTTCACCTCGGGTATCGGTGCCGCCATGATTGGCTGGTTTGGTTGTGCGATGCTGTGTTATGTCACACCTAAAGAGCATCTGGGTCTGCCCAACAAAGAGGATGTGAAACAGGGATTGATCACCTACAAAATCGCGGCGCATGCCGCCGATCTGGCCAAAGGCCACCCCGCTGCGCAGATCCGTGATAACGCCATGTCCAAAGCGCGCTTTGAATTCCGCTGGGAAGATCAATTCAATCTGGCGCTGGATCCCCACACGGCGCGTGCTATGCATGACGAAACCCTGCCGCAGGAGTCAGGAAAGGTGGCTCATTTCTGCTCGATGTGTGGCCCTAAATTCTGCTCAATGAAAATTTCTCAGGAGGTGCGCGAGTTTGCAGCACGCCAGGATGCGCGTGCCGAGCCGGTTGAAGTGGGCATGGCGCAGATGTCAGACCGTTTTCGCAGCCACGGCGGTGAGCTTTATCACCCTGCCGATGCCATTAAGGAGGAGTAACGATGCCCGCATTCCCTGCTACCGCCCCGCGCCTGGGGCTTTATCCGGTGGTTGATAGCCCCGAGTGGATTGAACGCCTGCTGGAGATGGGCGTTCGCACGCTGCAGCTGCGCATTAAGGATCAGCCCGATGCGATCGCTGAGCCCGCTATTGCCCATGCGATTGCACTGGGAAAACGCTATGACGCACGCCTGTTTATCAATGACTACTGGCAGCTGGCAATTAAACATCAGGCTTATGGCATACATCTGGGGCAGGAGGATATGGATGTGGCCGATCTTGCCCGCATTCATCAGGCCGGATTGCGTCTGGGGCTCTCCACCCATGACGACGCGGAGCTGGATCGCGCGCTGGCAATCCAGCCCTCTTACATCGCACTTGGGCATATTTTCCCGACGCAGACTAAAGAGATGCCTTCTGCGCCGCAGGGCATTGAGCAGCTGAAGCGACATCTGGCACGCCTGACGCATATTCCCACTGTGGCGATTGGCGGTATCTCGATTGCGCGAGCACCTGAGGTACTGGCAACCGGCGTTGGGAGTATTGCGGTAGTGAGTGCGATTACTCAGGCAGATGACTGGCGTGAAGCAACCCGGACACTGATGGCGCTGGCAGAACCTGGCCATTAAGGATTTGTGGAAGCTGTACCACATAGCCGCTGCAAAACGGGTAATGCCCGCATTCTTCCGGGAAAGCAGCGCGCAAACGTGAGGGTTGCCGCTGGCGTGCTGTGAGCCAAAACCTTAACGTGGCATCCGTCAGGTTAAGGTTAACTGACCAGGGCCGGTTCCCTCCTCTTGCCGGCCCTGCTTCTTCTTTCCTCTATACGATAGCAGAGGCTGAAGTCTGCGGCTCATGCTGGCACGAGAGCATAGCGCGTTCGACGGCCGCACCCACCCGCGCCAGCGCCTGTTCAGTTTGCTCGTTTATTGGCAGCCCGTAGTTTAAGCGCAGGCAGTTGCGATATTTGCCCGAGGCCGAAAAGAGTGAGCCTGCGGCAATCTGAATTTTTGACTCGCGCAGTTCCCGGTTAAGCAGGACCGCATCAAATGCTTCCGGGAGTTCAATCCACATCAGAAAACCGCCCTGAGGGCGGGAAACGCAGATGCCGCAGGGAAAGTAGTGGCGCACCCAGCAGCTAAAGGTTTCATAGTTACGATGATAGATTTGCCGCATCCGCCGTAGATGCAGCTGATAATGGCCCTGGCGGATAAACTCCGCAACCGCATGCTGAGGCTGCGTGGCGGTGGAGCCTGTGACGATATATTTCATGTGCAGCACGCGGTCGCGATAGCGTCCTGGTGCAACCCAGCCGACACGTAAACCGGGCGCCAGCGTTTTAGAAAAAGAGCTGCACAGCAGAACCCGGCCATCGAGATCCAGCGCTTTAATAGTAGGTGGGCGTGGGTATTCCCAGGCTAACTCACCATAAACATCATCTTCGATTACCGCCGCATCAAACCGCTGCGCCAGCGCCAGCAATGCCCGCTTACGCTGTTCAGGCATGATGAATCCCAGCGGATTATTGCAGTTCGGCACAACAACGACTGCTTTAATCGGCCATTGATCAAAGGCCAGTTCCAGCGCTTCCAGACTGATACCGGTGACCGCATCTGTTGGGATCTCAATGGCACGAATGCCAAAGCCGCGCAGGGTTTGCATGATGCCGTGAAACGACGGTGACTCAACGGCAATGATATCGCCCGGCTCGCAGACAGCCCGAACGGCGACCGATAACGCCTCATGGCAGCCGGTGGTAATAACAATGTCATCGGCGGTGAGCTGGCAGCCGCTGTCTATTGCCAGCCGTGCAACCTGTTGTCGCAGCGCGAGAACACCATAGAGGTTGTCATAATTCAGCAGCGCCATGTCCTGCTTCTGCGCCTGACGGCTGAATGCTTTCCACAGCGGCTTAAGCGTCGGCTGAGTCACATCCGGCATGCCGCTGCCCAGCTGCAACACATCATCCTCCAGTCGGCTGTTAATCAGCTCCAGCACCGCATCCCACTGCGTCACCTCAACCGGCCGCTGTGCAGGACGGGTAAGCGCAGGCATCGGGGGTGTCGCTTTGCGCGAGGCGACAAAATAGCCGGAGCGAGACTGCGGCGTGATCATCTGCTTCTCTTCCAGCAGATGATAAGCCTGCTGTACGGTGCTGATACTGACGCCATGTTCGGCACTCAGACTGCGTACCGAAGGCAGGCGCTCACCACTGCGATATAAACCCTGTTCAATGCGCTGAGCCAGCAGTGTGGCCAGATGTTCATATCGCGTCATTGTATTTCCTCTGTCTCAGATGATGAGCATTAACCAGTACAGTTATGCTTCTTTTTTACCATTCAGATCACGACAACCGCAATCTGTATGTTAAAAAAAGGTGATTTTTGCGTCTGTATCATACAGAGCGATGCGATGAAAATGGTCCTCAGATACTTCACTGAGGGCACTATCATGGGATACGACGAGAATCGCGCAGCTAAACCCTTTACAGGCACACCTTACCAGCTGGTTCGTTTCGTGTGGCGTAGTTATAAACGCTGGCAACTACGGCGTGAAACCCGTGTCATCCTGTCGAAACTGAGTGACAGTCAGTTGAAAGACATTGGTCTCAGGCGCAACGACTGGAATGCCTGAATGACAGACAAAAAAAACCCTGCCGAGGCAGGGTTTTTATCAGGCAAAGAACGATTAATCGTTTTTGTTGCCGCCGAGACCGGCGTTCAACAGTTCAGCCAGGCTGGCTGAGGCTTCATCCGCAGTAACCTGCGGTGCAACCGGCACTTCACCTGCCGCTTTACGGCGCATACGATCCTGATGGTACGCATAACCGGTACCGGCCGGAATCAGACGACCCACGATGACGTTCTCTTTCAGGCCGCGCAGTTCGTCGCGCTTGCCTGCAACTGCTGCTTCGGTCAGGACACGTGTCGTCTCCTGGAACGATGCTGCAGAGATGAACGATTCGGTAGCCAGTGACGCTTTGGTAATACCCAACAGGTCACGCATGAAGGTTGCGCCAACTTTTCCGTTCGCTTCCAGATCACGGTTAGAGATCTTGATGCGAGAGAATTCAGCCTGCTCACCTTCCAGGAAGTCTGCACTTCCTGCGCTCACGATGGTTGCTTTACGCAGCATCTGACGAACGATGACTTCGATGTGCTTATCGTTAATCTTAACGCCCTGCAGACGGTAAACTTCCTGCACTTCGTTAGTGATGTAACGGGTCACCGCATGCACGCCACGCAAGCGCAGGATGTCATGTGGAGACTCTGGGCCATCGGAAACCACGTCACCGCGCTCAACACGTTCACCTTCGAACACGTTCAGCTGACGCCATTTCGGAATCATCTCTTCGTACGGCTCGCTACCATCCAGCGGGGTAATGACCAGACGACGCTTACCTTTGGTCTCTTTACCGAAGGAGATGATGCCGCTGATCTCTGCCAGAATAGCGGGCTCTTTCGGACGACGCGCTTCGAACAGGTCAGCAACGCGTGGCAGACCACCGGTGATATCTTTGGTACCGCCAGATTCCTGCGGAACACGCGCTAACGTGTCACCGGCACTGATCTTAACGCCATCTTCCAGCTGAACAATCGCTTTACCTGGCAGGAAGTACTGAGCCGGCATATCGGTGCCCGGGATCAGAACGTCGTTGCCGTTGGCATCAACAATTTTCAGCGCAGGACGCAGATCTTTACCGCCCGCAGTACGTTCAGCACTGTCCAGAACCACCAGCGAAGAGAGACCGGTTAAGTCATCTGTCTGACGGGTAATGGTCTGGCCATCAACCATGTCAGTGAAGCGAATGAAACCGCCCACTTCGGTGATGACTGGCATGGTATGCGGATCCCAGTTTGCAACGGTTTCGCCCGCGGCAACCTGCTCACCATCACCTTTCGCCATGGTAGAACCATAAGGAACTTTATAGCTCTCTTTGGTACGACCAAATTCGTCGATCATTTTCAGTTCAACGTTACGCGAGGTGATCACCAGCTTGCCTGCCGAGTTCGTTACGGACTTGGCGTTGGTCAGCTTGATGGTACCTTTGTTCTTCACCTGAATGCTGGATTCAGCAGCCGCACGTGATGCCGCACCACCGATGTGGAACGTACGCATCGTCAGCTGTGTACCTGGCTCACCGATGGACTGTGCTGCGATAACACCGATCGCTTCACCTTTGTTGATGATGTGACCACGTGCCAGGTCGCGACCGTAGCAATGCGCACACACACCAAAGTCGGTTTCACAACCTACAACAGAGCGGACTTTCAGGCTGTCAACTGAGTTCAGTTCCAGCACGTCACACCAGTGCTCATCGAGCAGCGTGTTGCGTGGGACCAGAATGTCAGCAGTGCCCGGCTTCAGAACGTCTTCTGCCGTCACACGACCCAGTACACGTTCACGCAGTGGCTCTTTAACGTCGCCACCTTCGATGACAGGCGTCATCATGATGCCTTCGTGTGTACCACAGTCATCTTCGGTAACAACCAGATCCTGTGCAACGTCAACCAGACGACGCGTCAGATAACCGGAGTTCGCCGTTTTCAGTGCGGTATCCGCCAGACCTTTACGTGCACCGTGGGTTGAGATGAAGTACTGAAGTACGTTCAAACCCTCACGGAAGTTCGCCGTGATTGGTGTTTCGATGATGGAACCATCTGGTTTCGCCATCAGACCACGCATACCGGCCAGCTGACGAATCTGTGCAGCAGAACCACGCGCACCGGAGTCGGCCATCATAAAGATGCTGTTAAAGGAAACCTGTCGCTCTTCTGCACCGTCGCGGTTAATCACAACTTCGGTAGAGAGGTTTTCCATCATCGCCTTGGCAACACGTTCGTTGGCTGCTGCCCAGATATCGATGACTTTGTTGTAACGTTCGCCTGCGGTTACCAGACCAGACTGGAACTGTTCCTGAATTTCAGCCACTTCCGCTTCCGCTTCGGTGATGATTTCCACTTTCTTCTCTGGAATAACCATATCATCGATACCGACTGACGCGCCTGAACGGGCAGCGTAAGCGAAACCGGTGTACATGGTCTGGTCAGCAAAGATAACCGTCGGCTTCAGACCCAGAATGCGGTAACAGGTGTTAAGCATTTTGGAGATAGCTTTTTTGCCCAGCGCCTGGTTAACGATAGAGAACGGCAGACCTTTCGGCACGATCATCCACAGGATGGCACGGCCAATCGTTGTATCGATGATGCTGGTTTTAGCAACCCACTCATCCTGCTCGTTTTTCTCGTGTTCAGTGATACGCACTTTAACGCGAGCATGCAGAGAGGCCAGGCCAGCGCGATAAACACGCTCAGCTTCTTTCGGGCCAGTCAGCACCATGCCTTCGCCTTTAGCGTTAACACAGTCACGGGTCATGTAATACAGACCCAGTACAACGTCCTGAGAAGGAACGATGATTGGCTCGCCGTTCGCAGGTGACAGGATGTTGTTAGTCGACATCATCAGCGCACGCGCTTCCAGCTGGGCTTCCAGCGTCAGCGGTACGTGAACAGCCATCTGGTCACCATCGAAGTCGGCGTTATAGGCCGCACAAACCAGCGGGTGCAGCTGGATTGCTTTACCTTCGATCAGAACCGGTTCAAAGGCCTGAATACCCAGACGGTGCAGCGTAGGCGCACGGTTCAGAAGAACCGGGTGCTCACGGATCACTTCGTCGAGGATATCCCAGACAACCGCTTCTTCGCGCTCAACCATTTTCTTCGCGGCTTTGATGGTGGTGGCCAGGCCACGCAGTTCCAGCTTGCCGTAAATGAACGGTTTGAACAGTTCGAGTGCCATTTTCTTAGGCAGACCGCACTGATGCAGACGCAGGTATGGACCAACGGTGATAACCGAACGACCAGAATAGTCGACACGTTTACCCAGCAGGTTCTGACGGAAACGACCCTGCTTACCTTTGATCATGTCAGCCAGCGATTTCAGCGGACGCTTGTTGGAACCGGTGATCGCACGACCGCGACGACCGTTGTCCAGCAGTGCATCGACCGCTTCCTGCAACATACGCTTTTCGTTGCGTACGATGATATCTGGCGCAGCCAGATCCAGCAGGCGCTTCAGACGGTTGTTACGGTTGATCACGCGACGATAAAGATCGTTCAGATCCGACGTTGCGAAACGGCCACCATCCAGCGGTACCAGCGGACGCAGATCCGGTGGCAGAACAGGCAGCACGGTCAGGATCATCCACTCTGGCTTGTTACCAGACTGTACGAACGCTTCCAGCAGCTTGATACGCTTGGTCAGCTTTTTACGTTTGGTTTCGGAGTTGGTTTCGTTCAGCTCTTCACGCAGCTGCTCGCACTCCTGCTCCAGATCCATGTTTTTCAACAGGGCCTGGATCGCTTCGGCGCCCATTTTGGCGTCGAACTCGTCACCGAACTCTTCCAGAGCGTCAAGGTACTGCTCTTCAGTCAGGATCTGACGCTTCTCGAGGTTGGTCATGCCACCTTCGATTACAACGTAAGATTCAAAGTAGAGCACGCGCTCGATGTCACGCAGTGGCATATCCAGCAGTAAGCCGATACGCGATGGCAGTGACTTCAGGAACCAGATGTGCGCAGTCGGCGACGCCAGTTCGATGTGGCCCATACGCTCACGGCGTACTTTAGTCTGGGTCACTTCAACGCCGCACTTCTCACAAATCACACCACGGTGTTTCAGGCGCTTATACTTGCCGCACAGGCACTCATAGTCTTTTACCGGCCCGAAGATACGGGCACAGAACAGACCATCGCGCTCTGGCTTAAAAGTACGGTAGTTAATGGTTTCTGGCTTTTTCACTTCACCAAAAGACCAGGAACGGATCATGTCTGGCGAAGCCAGCGCAATTTTGATCGCATCAAACTCTTCGGTCTTAGTTTGCGCTTTCAGAAACTTAAGTAAGTCTTTCACGGATTAGCTCCCGTCGGAGTGAGACTCAGAGGGCGTCCAACCGAAATTGAACGCCCCGTAACCAGTACAATTGCGAGCGCTTTAAACCCTGCGCTATCAGGCGGCGGCGAACCGCAGCCTGAAAAGGGGTTACTCGTCTTCCAGCTCGATGTTGATACCCAGCGAGCGAATCTCTTTCAACAGTACGTTGAAGGATTCCGGCATGCCCGGTTCCATCTGATGGTTACCGTCAACGATGTTTTTATACATCTTGGTACGGCCGTTGACGTCATCAGACTTAACGGTAAGCATTTCCTGCAGGGTATACGCGGCACCGTATGCTTCCAGTGCCCATACTTCCATCTCACCAAAGCGCTGACCACCGAACTGTGCCTTACCACCCAGCGGCTGCTGAGTAACCAGGCTGTAGGAACCGGTTGAACGTGCATGCATCTTGTCATCAACCAGGTGGTTGAGTTTCAGCATGTACATGTAGCCAACGGTTACCTGACGTTCGAACTGCTCACCGGTACGGCCGTCAAACAGGGTAATCTGACCGGAAGAAGGCAAGCCGCCGAGCTGCAGCAGCTCTTTGATTTCACTCTCTTTCGCGCCATCAAACACCGGAGTGGCGATTGGCATACCTTTCTTCAGGTTCTCCGCCAGACGAAGAACTTCGTCATCGGAGAAGGTGTTCAGGTCAACTTTCTGACGCAGATCGCTACCCAGGTCATAGGCGCGCTGGATGAATTCGCGCAGTTTCGCGACTTCTTCCTGCTTCTTCAGCATGGCGTTGATCTTTTCGCCGATGCCTTTCGCTGCCATGCCCAGGTGGGTTTCCAGAATCTGACCGATGTTCATACGCGATGGTACGCCCAGCGGGTTCAGAACGATGTCAACCGGCGTGCCGTTTTCATCGTAAGGCATATCTTCGATCGGGTTGATCTTGGAGATAACACCTTTGTTACCGTGACGGCCTGCCATTTTGTCACCCGGCTGAATCTGACGCTTAACAGCCAGATAAACCTTAACGATTTTCAGCACGCCTGGTGCCAGATCATCGCCCTGGGTGATTTTACGACGCTTACCTTCGAGTTTTTTCTCAAACTCGTGCTTCAGTTCGTCGTACTGCTCTGCCAGCTGCTCCAGCTGGTTTTGCTTGGCTTCGTCAGTCAGACCCAGTTCCAGCCAGCGCTCGCGCGGCAGCTTGTCCAGTTTGTCTGCTTCAACGCCACCAGAAATCAGGACGTTCTGAATACGGCTGAACAGGCCCGCTTCCAGAATCTGCAGTTCTTCAGACAGGTCTTTTTTGGCCTGCTTCAGCTGCATCTCTTCAATTTCCAGCGCACGTTTGTCTTTTTCCACGCCATCGCGGGTAAAGACCTGAACGTCAATCACGGTGCCTGACACGCCATTCGGTACGCGCAGTGACGAATCTTTCACGTCAGAGGCTTTTTCACCGAAGATAGCGCGCAGCAGTTTCTCTTCTGGCGTCAGCTGGGTCTCACCTTTCGGCGTGACCTTACCAACCAGAATGTCACCACCGGTCACTTCAGCACCGATGTAGACAATGCCTGACTCATCCAGTTTAGAGAGAGCGGCTTCACCCACGTTCGGGATATCAGCGGTAATCTCTTCCGGCCCCAGTTTGGTGTCACGCGACACGCAAGCCAGTTCCTGAATATGGATAGTCGTAAAGCGATCTTCCTGAACCACACGCTCGGAGACCAGGATGGAGTCTTCGAAGTTGTAGCCGTTCCACGGCATGAACGCTACGCGCATGTTCTGGCCCAGTGCCAGTTCACCCAGATCGGTGGACGGGCCATCTGCCAGCACGTCGCCGCGCTCAACCGGCTCACCCAGAGAAACACATGGCATCTGGTTGATGCAGGTGTTCTGGTTAGAACGGGTATATTTGGTCAGGTTATAAATGTCGATACCGGCTTCGCCAGCATGCATTTCGTCTTCGTTCACTTTGATAACGATACGTGATGCGTCGACGTACTGAACGGTACCGCCACGTTTCGCAACGGCGGTAACACCGGAGTCAACAGCAACAGCACGTTCCATACCGGTACCAACCAGCGGCTTGTCAGCACGCAGAGTCGGAACGGCCTGACGTTGCATGTTCGCACCCATCAGGGCGCGGTTGGCGTCATCGTGTTCCAGGAACGGGATCAGGGACGCACCGACAGAAACGATCTGTTGGGTCGAAACGTCCATGTAGTCAACCTGATCACGGCTGAACAGACTTGATTCGCCTTTGCTACGGCAGGTGACTAAGTCATCAACAAACGCGCCGTTATCATCAAGAGGGGCGTTCGCCTGAGCGATAACGTAGTTACCCTCTTCGATAGCAGAAAGGTAATGAATCTCGTCAGAAACCAGACCGTCGATAACACGGCGATAAGGTGTCTCAAGGAAACCGTACTCGTTCGTCTGTGCATAAACAGACAAGGAGTTGATCAGACCGATGTTCGGACCTTCAGGGGTTTCGATTGGGCAGACACGACCGTAGTGCGTTGGGTGTACGTCACGCACTTCGAAGCCGGCACGCTCACGCGTCAAACCACCCGGGCCGAGAGCAGAGATACGACGTTTGTGCGTAATCTCTGACAGCGGGTTGTTCTGATCCATGAACTGAGAAAGCTGGCTTGAACCAAAGAACTCTTTCACCGCGGCCGAAATCGGCTTCGCGTTGATCATGTCCTGTGGCATCAGGGTATCCAGGTCGCCCAGTGACAGACGCTCTTTAACCGCACGCTCAACACGCACCAGACCCACACGGAACTGGTTCTCAGCCATTTCACCGACTGAACGAATACGACGGTTACCGAGGTGGTCGATATCGTCCACTTCGCCTTTACCGTTACGGATGTCGATCAGCTTCTTCATCACTTCGATGATGTCGTCTTTGCTCAGGATGCCTGAACCTTCGATTTCATCACGCAGTAATGAGCGGTTGAACTTCATACGACCAACAGCAGACAGATCGTAACGATCTTCAGAGAAGAACAGGTTCTCAAACAGGTTCTCTGCTGCTTCGCGTGTTGGCGGCTCACCAGGACGCATCATGCGGTAGATCTCAACCAGTGCGCTCAGGCGATCGCTGGTTGGGTCGACACGCAGGGTCTCGGAGATATAAGGACCGTGGTCCAGATCATTGGTGAACAGCGTTTCGATGCGCTTGTGACCGGACTGGCTCAGTTTAGCCAGCAGATCCAGTGACAGTTCCATGTTCGCTGCAATGATCAGCTCACCGGTGCTCTCATCGATGTAGTCTTTAGCGACCACTTTGCCCGCGATATATTCAACCGGAACTTCGATGTGCTGAATGCCATCTTTTTCCAGCTGACGGATATGGCGCGCAGTAATACGGCGTGCTTTTTCGACGTAGACGGTGCCGTTCGCTTCGATATCGAAGGTAGCGGTTTCACCGCGCAGGCGCTCAGGCACCAGCTCCATCTGCAGCTTGTTGTCACGGATTTCAAACACCACTTTCTCGAAGAAGATATCGAGGATCTGAGGTGTAGTGAACTGCAACGCACGCAGGATGATAGTGGCCGGCAGCTTACGACGACGGTCAATACGGACAAACAGGTTATCTTTCGGGTCAAACTCAAAGTCGAGCCATGATCCGCGGTAAGGGATGATACGTGCGTTGTACAGCACTTTACCCGATGAGTGGGTTTTACCCTTATCGCTATCAAAGAACACGCCAGGACTACGGTGCAGCTGAGAAACGATAACGCGCTCGGTACCATTGATAACAAAGGTACCGTTGTCGGTCATGAGCGGAATTTCGCCCATGTAGACTTCTTGTTCTTTAATGTCTTTTACGGTGCCTTCTGGCGCTTCGCGCTCATAGACCACCAGACGCAGTTTCACGCGCAGCGGTGCCGAATAGGTCACGCCACGGATCTGACACTCTTTCACGTCAAAGACAGGTTCACCCAGGCGATAGCTCACATACTGCAACTCAGAGTTGCCGCTGTAGCTCGCAATAGGGAATACAGAACGGAATGCAGCTTCCAGTCCGTACTGACCTTCTGGATCTTGCTCGATAAACTTCTGGAACGAGTCGAGCTGGATGGAAAGGAGATAAGGTATGTCCAGTACTTGCGGACGTTTACCAAAATCCTTACGAATACGTTTTTTCTCGGTATAGGAGTAAACCATAGGGTTCCTCAGCTAGCTGACAAGTCGACCCACGCTGTCCGTCCTGACAGGACAGTTCATGCAACACGATTTTGTTTGATTCACTGGCTGCGCGGCAGCAGTGCAATACCTCTTTCTATCACGCTTAAATCATTTCATCGCTTTTGAGAAGGCAGGGAACCCGCACAGGAAAGCGGTATATTAAGTCGTCGATAGAGAAAGATATTGAAGAGTAACAATGGACAAACAGTGTGAAACCCCATTGAGACCCTGTAGCGCAAAAAGGCTGGTGACCAAAAAGTCACCAGCCATCAGTCTGAAACTACTCAGACTGCAACCCGAAGGTTGTCTTACTTAACTTCAACTTCAGCGCCAGCTTCTTTCAGAGCAGCTTCAAGTGCAGCTGCGTCGTCTTTGCTGATTGCTTCTTTGATCACGCCAGTTGCTTCAACCAGGTCTTTGGCTTCTTTCAGGCCCAGACCAGTTGCAGTACGTACGGCTTTGATTACTGCTACCTTGTTCGGGCCAACAGCTTTCAGGACTACGTCGAATTCAGTTTTTTCTTCAACAGCTTCAGCCGGGCCAGCAGCAACAGCTACAGCAGCAGCAGCAGAAACGCCGAATTTTTCTTCCATTGCAGAAACCAGCTCAACAACTTCCATTACGGACATCGCTGCAACAGCTTCCAGAATTTGGTCTTTAGTGATAGACATGACAATTGTTCCTAAGAATCAGAAAAAGTTTATACGTAAGCAAGTACGAAGAAAAGAATATGGCCTTAAGCCGCTTCTTTTGCATCGCGTACAGCAGCCAGAGTGCGGACCAGTTTGCCGGCAGCGGCTTCTTTCATGGTCGACATCAGACGTGCCAGTGCTTCTTCGTAGGTCGGCAGAGTTGCCAGACGGTCAATATTGGCCGCCGTGATCAGCTCACCTTCAAAGGCTGCAGCTTTGACCTCAAATTTTGCATTCGCTTTCGCGAAATCTTTGAACAGACGAGCAGCAGCGCCCGGGTGTTCCATAGAATATGCAATCAGGGTCGGACCAACAAACGTGTCTTTCAGGCACTCAAATTGAGTTCCTTCAACGACGCGGCGCAGCAGGGTGTTACGAACAACACGCATGTAAACGCCAGCTTCACGGCCTGCTTTACGCAGTTCGGTCATTTTATCAACGGTAACGCCACGGGAATCCGCAACAACCGCTGAAAGCGCACCTTTGGCTACTTCGCTGACTTCAGCAACAATCGCTTGTTTGTCTTGAAGATTTAATGCCATTAGCTTTTGCTCCTGGATTTGACCGGGAAAGGATTTCCCCGGAACTCACTTCACTTAACCACCCCGAAGGGTGGTAAGCGCTCGAACACGGTGAGCAGAATCCAGCTAAGAAAAAATTCTTTTGGTTCTGTCACCGTCTACGCAGGGTATTAAGCGGAATATCCGGAGATAAACAGCGCCTGCGGTCTTGGACGGAGGCCAGGATAAGGCCTGGCTCCAACCTAAATTCTGTGTGACACAGCAGAGTCAGAAGGAAAGGCGATAAACGCAACAGTCAGTTCCGACTCTCTGATGTCCTGTTCTGCTAATAACAGAACAACGGGCGTAAGATTCTAGGTGAATTTTTCGCCCGTTTCAAGCAGCAATTAGTTTGCTGTTGCGTTCAGACCAGCCTGGTCAACGGCAACGCCGGCGCCCATGGTGGTTGAAAGGCTGACTTTCTTGATGTACACGCCTTTCGCCTGAGATGGTTTTGCTTTTTTCAGCGCGACCAGCAGAGATTCCAGGTTTTCTTTCAGTTTGTCAGCGTCAAAGTCCACTTTACCGATGGTAGTGTGGATGATGCCGTTTTTGTCGTTACGATAACGAACCTGACCCGCTTTAGCATTCTTAACTGCTTCAGCAACGTTAGGGGTTACAGTACCGACTTTCGGGTTTGGCATCAGGCCGCGTGGGCCCAGAATCTGGCCTAACTGGCCAACAACGCGCATTGCATCCGGAGAAGCAATAACAACGTCAAAATTCATTTCGCCTTTCTTAATCTGATCAGCCAGGTCTTCCATACCTACCAGCTCAGCGCCTGCTGCTTTAGCAGCTTCAGCGTTTGCGCCCTGGGTGAAGACAGCAACACGTACTGAACGACCAGTACCGTGTGGCAGAACGGTCGCGCCGCGCACGTTCTGATCAGATTTACGTGCATCAATGCCGAGGTTGACAGCAACGTCAACGCTTTCAACGAACTTGGCAGTAGCCAGTTCTTTCAGCAGAGCAACAGCTTCAGCAATGTCATACTGCTTGGTCGCGTCAACTTTGTCGCGAATTACGGTCATGCGCTTGGTCAGCTTAGCCATTTCTTAGTCCTCTACTACCAGGCCCATGGAACGAGCAGTACCTTCGATTGAGCGAGTCATCGCTTCAACGTCAGAACCAGTCATGTCCGCAGCTTTGGTTTCTGCGATTTCACGTACCTGAGCACGAGTCACTTTACCGACTTTATCTTTGTTCGGCTTACCAGAACCAGACTTGATGCCCGCTGCTTTTTTCAGCAGTACGGCAGCCGGAGGCGTTTTGGTAATGAAGGTAAAAGAACGGTCGCTGTATACGGTGATAACAACAGGAGTCGGCAGACCTTTTTCCAGAGATTCGGTCTTAGCGTTGAACGCTTTACAGAATTCCATGATGTTAACGCCCTGCTGACCCAGTGCTGGACCAACCGGTGGACTTGGGTTCGCCATACCAGCTGCAACCTGCAGCTTGACGTAGGCTTGGACTTTCTTAGCCATGATATTTCCTCAATTGGGTTATAGCGCCTGTAAAGGCTCCCCGTGATAACGATTTACACGCTGTTGCCAGCGCATAAAAACAAAAGGCGCGAAATTGTAGTTAAATTTCGCGCCTGCTGCAACAGCTAATTTGTGAGCGGAAAGAGGTTAACCTTTCTCCACCTGACCAAAGTCCAGCTCAACCGGTGTTGCACGACCAAAGATAGATACGGAAACCGTCAGGCGGCTCTTCTCGTAATCCACATCTTCAACCACACCGTTAAAGTCAGCAAATGGACCGTCATTAACGCGAACCATTTCACCCGGCTCAAACAGCGTTTTCGGACGAGGCTTGTCGCCGACCTGCTGCAGACGGTTCATGATCGCATCAACTTCTTTATCGCTGATAGGCGCCGGACGGTCAGAGGTACCGCCGATGAAACCCATCACGCGCGGGACGCTGCGTACTAAGTGCCAGCTGGCGTCATTCATGACCATCTGAACCAGTACGTATCCCGGGAAAAACTTGCGCTCGCTCTTACGACGCTGGCCACCACGGATTTCAACGACTTCTTCAGTCGGAACCATGACGTCGCCAAACAGCTCTTCCATGTTGTGCAATTTGATATGCTCGCGCAGCGATTGGGCTACGCGGCCTTCAAAACCGGAAAACGCCTGTACGACGTACCAGCGTTTCTTTGGAGCTTCAGACATCTCAGAACCTCAGGCCAGTGATAAACGATACCAGACGGACCAGAATACCATCCAGCCCCCACAAAATCAGTGACATCACGGCAGTAACCGCGGCAACGATTAACGTGGTGTGCAGCGTTTCCTGGCGGGTTGGCCAGATAACCTTACGCATTTCTGTTCTTGCTTCACGAGCAAAAGCCACGGTCGCTTTGCCTTTGGTCGTTAAAAGCGCAATGCCGCCAGCCGCTGCAATCAGTACAACTACGGCTAATGCACGCAGTGGCAGTGACACATCACGATAGAGGTAGTTACCTACAATCGCTGCAAGCAGCAGTAATACAACTACTACCCACTTTACCGCTTCCAGGCCACGCCCGCTCCCTTGAGCTTCGGTATTCGCACTCATAAACCAACCTGCCACAATAATTCAGAAACTATTCTGCCCCGCAGTGCGAGGCGTCCAAACCGAATGAGCTTTTGAGGCGTAACTCGGTATCCAACGCCGCATAACAGAGCCTGTCTCAGCAATGATTATGATTCAAAAAATCACTGATGAGCCAGGTTCTATGAAACAGCGTGCAAAAAGGGCATCAAATGATGCCCTTTCCGTGTGCATTGCGTCAAACGTTATCGGTAATTATGCGATAACTTTAGCAACAACACCCGCGCCAACGGTACGGCCACCTTCGCGGATTGCGAAGCGCAGACCTTCGTCCATTGCGATTGGGTGGATCAGGGTAACAACCATTTTGATGTTGTCGCCTGGCATGACCATTTCAACGCCTTCTGGCAGCTCTACTGAGCCGGTTACGTCAGTTGTACGGAAGTAGAACTGTGGACGATAGCCTTTGAAGAACGGAGTATGGCGACCACCTTCGTCTTTAGACAGAACGTAAACTTCTGACTCGAACTGGGTGTGTGGCTTGATTGAGCCTGGCTTAGCCAGAACCTGGCCACGCTGGATGTCTTCACGCTTGATACCGCGCAGCAGAACACCACAGTTTTCGCCTGCCTGACCCTGGTCCAGCAGCTTACGGAACATCTCAACACCGGTACAGGTTGATTTCGCAGTATCTTTGATACCCACGATTTCAACTTCGTCGCCGACTTTAACGATGCCGCGCTCAACACGACCGGTAACAACAGTACCACGGCCAGAGATTGAGAATACGTCTTCGATTGGCAGCAGGAACGGCATGTCGATCGCACGGACTGGATCCGGGATGTAGTTGTCCAGGTGTTCAGCCAGTTCGATGATTTTCGCTTCCCACTCAGGAACGCCTTCCAGCGCTTTCAGAGCAGAACCACGAACGATTGGGGTGTCGTCGCCTGGGAAGTCGTACTGTGACAGCAGGTCACGTACTTCCATCTCTACCAGCTCCAGCAGCTCTTCATCATCAACCATGTCACACTTGTTCAGGAACACGATGATGTAAGGAACGCCAACCTGACGACCCAGCAGGATGTGCTCACGGGTTTGTGGCATTGGGCCATCAGTCGCAGCAACAACCAGGATCGCGCCGTCCATCTGCGCAGCACCGGTGATCATGTTTTTCACATAGTCGGCGTGGCCTGGGCAGTCAACGTGAGCGTAGTGACGTGCAGCAGTCTCATACTCAACGTGAGCGGTGTTGATGGTGATACCGCGGGCTTTTTCTTCAGGTGTGCTGTCGATCTGATCGAATGCACGTGCCTGGCCGCCGTTGGTTTTAGCCAGTACGGTAGTGATAGCTGCAGTCAGGGTGGTTTTACCGTGGTCAACGTGACCGATGGTGCCCACGTTTACGTGCAGTTTGTTACGTTGAAATTGCTCTTTAGCCATCGCTAGTCCCTCTAAGACACGGATATATCAATGATATCATCACATTAACCAGGCATTGCCTGACTGCAAGGAAGTTACAGAGAAAATCAGGAGGGAGATTAAAGGAAGTGGTGCTGATACCCAGAGTCGAACTGGGGACCTCACCCTTACCAAGGGTGCGCTCTACCAACTGAGCCATATCAGCACATCTGGAGCGGGCAGCGGGAATCGAACCCGCATCATCAGCTTGGAAGGCTGAGGTAATAGCCATTATACGATGCCCGCATCCTGGAACTCGGCTACCTGTTCTTTCTGTAGCTTGCAGATAACAGTGAATGTTTCTCTGCTATCTACTGTCTGCCAGCGAAGCTGACCGACGTTGACTTCGCTAACGCTCAGTCTGAATTCAGGGTGATAAGTGACTCACCTGACAGATAAACAGGTTGTTTACCTGTACTCAACCGTGAGGCTGAGATGGTGGTGGGAGAAGGATTCGAACCTTCGAAGTCTGTGACGGCAGATTTACAGTCTGCTCCCTTTGGCCGCTCGGGAATCCCACCTACTTGATGGTGCCGGCTACCGGAATCGAACTGGTGACCTACTGATTACAAGTCAGTTGCTCTACCAACTGAGCTAAGCCGGCATCAAGTGGAGCGCATTCTAGGAAGGTCGGGCCTTCGATGCAACTAAAAAATCACTAATTTTGTTCTATCGCTTACTATTTGTGCAAATCATCGCATTCTGGCGTTTTTGTGCAGAATATTTGTGCGATCTGGTCCTTTTTTTACACCGCCCACCCTGCCTCGCTATCGTCCCCTGCTGCTCTGGCATGCTCTTTTTAAGGTAAAATATTCCGCCCATCGCCTTTTTATTTTGCGCAGCCTGTTCTGAGTGATGCTTTTTTAACCCTTATCGGCGTTATTTTTCGTGCACTTAAGATATCTGCAGAACAGGGAGACGTTTTTGTCCTGCATATCTCTCTCGCTGGTACGACGATAACGGTAAAAAACGCTTCCAGTGTCTCGCAGCTCTTTATTCATAAGTTGGGAAACACACGCTGCATATTGAATGTATGCGCTTTTAGCCTCTCTCTACGCCGTTACAGCTCTATTGGGTCATAAAGGCGTGTGAATACTATTTAAGGCAGATAAAAGCCGCACATAAGCTTTGATGGCCCGTGTAGCACTATACGCAGTGATACAGCTGTCAGAATTAGCGTTATTATGATGTTTTGTGGGTATGCCGACGAAAGCGTGATCACGTTTATCTTTTTACTTCTGTTAAAAGCCATACTGGTGATACCCTCCAGCCCATTGTTCTCACTGATAAACCAGCGATTCGTGATTTATTTCACCTGTGCTCTCCTGCTTATCGGATGACACGCGGTTGATAGCAATGAATTTGCGGTCAGATGCATGCTTATGGATAAAACGACCCCCCTGACAACGCCTTATTTAGAGTTCACTCGTGAGCAGTGGGCTGCATTACGTGATTCCGTTCCTATGACACTGTCAGAGGAAGAGATCGCGCAGCTGGAGGGCATCAACGAGGATCTCTCGCTGGAGGAGGTAGCAGAAATTTATCTGCCACTTTCGCGCCTGCTTAATTTCTATATCAGCTCTAATGTTCGTCGGCAGGCTGTACTGGAGCAATTTCTGGGTACCAATGGCCAGAAAATCCCCTATATCATCAGTATTGCGGGCAGCGTAGCCGTCGGTAAAAGCACAACTGCGCGTGTATTACAGGCGTTGCTCAGCCGCTGGCCTGAACATCGTAAAGTAGAATTGATCACGACGGATGGCTTTCTTCATCCCAATGCCGTGCTGAAAGAGCGCGGATTAATGAAGAAAAAAGGGTTTCCGCAATCTTATGATATGCACCGGCTGGTCAATTTCGTCTCCGATTTGAAATCAGGCGCCAGTCAGGTCACAGCACCGGTCTATTCGCATCTGATTTATGATGTCATCCCTGATGGCGATAAAGTGGTTCAGCAGCCTGATATCCTTATTCTGGAAGGTCTGAATGTATTGCAGAGTGGCATGGACTATCCCCATGACCCACATCATGTCTTTGTTTCAGACTTCGTTGATTTTTCTATCTATGTCGACGCTGAGGAAGAGCTGCTGCAAAGCTGGTATATCAATCGATTCCTCAAATTCCGCCAGGGGGCATTTACCGATCCGGACTCTTACTTCCACCATTATGCCCAGCTCTCAGAAGCGGAAGCAGTGGAGATAGCGGGCAATTTATGGAAAGAGATTAACTGGCTAAACCTGCGGGAAAATATCCTGCCAACACGCGAACGGGCCAGCCTGATCATGACTAAAAGTCGCAATCATGCGGTCGACAGGGTTCGCCTGCGTAAATAACCGCTCCATTAAAAAAGCCTGCATTAGTGCAGGCTTTTTTGATCAGAGAGGACGTAGAGATATTTCTCCGCCCACCCAGGCTTTTATTTCGCCATCCTGCTCAAGTAACAGGCCACCCTGACTGTCAATGCCCCGCGCAATACCATGCACTTCACGTTCACCAATGAGCAATTTAACAGGCCGGTGAATAAAGTTATCCAGCACCATCCAGCGTGTAACAAAGGGCGTTAACCCTTCCTGCTCAAACAACGGCAGGGCTTCGCGCAGATTATTTATCAGATGGGCGGCCAGCTCATTGCGGTTAACGGATACACCGGCTTCCTGCAGGTTAATCCAGCCCTGATTAATCTGCGATGCATCGGCTGTACGCATAGCAAGGTTAATCCCGGCCCCCATGACGATATGCGCGGCATCACCCGTTTTACCGGTCAGTTCGACCAGAATACCTGCCAGTTTGCGATCGTTAAGGTAAATATCATTGGGCCATTTGACGCGAACATCATCAGCCCCTAATGAACGTAATGTCTCAGCAATGATAATACCAATCACAAGACTAAGACCCATCGCCGCAGCGGGTCCCTGCTCCAGACGCCAGTACATAGACATGTAGAGATTAGCGCCAAAGGGAGAGAACCATTGACGCCCACGACGGCCACGACCAGCCTGCTGATACTCAGCGATACAGGCAGCACCCGACTCCATCTCATGCATGCGTTCCAGCAGATACTGATTTGTGGAGTCAATCACCGGGATAACAGAGATATTGCCCTGCTTAACCTGAGCGACAATTGCCTGCTCATCCAACAGCTGCATCGGGGCAGAGAGACTGTAGCCCTTCCCTGTCACGGTATAAACGTCAAGTCCCCAGCTTTTTAAGGTCTGGATATGCTTGTTAATGGCTGCGCGACTCATGCCCAGTGTTTCACCCAGCTGTTCGCCAGAATGAAACTCACCGTCAGATAAAATATCGACCAGCTTTAGCGGGATACTGTTGTCTTTCATGCGATTACCCCGACAGCATTGCACTCGCCCTGTGCCTGAATAAAACGCACCTCAGGCTCCAGCCAGACATCAAACTTTTCACCCACCTTCGCACGCACGGTTTTTGCCAGCGCAACGATATCGTCAGGTGTGGCATTATCAGCATTAATCAGCACCAGAGCCTGTTGCTGATGAACGGCGGCACCGCCGATACGATAACCTTTCAACTGACACTGATCGATAAGCCATCCGGCTGCCAGCTTGGTTTCACCATTCGGCATCAGATAGTGTGGCATAGCTGGAAAATGCGCCAGCAAGGCGCTGCACTGCGCCTCGGTAACGACCGGATTTTTGAAGAAGCTGCCTACATTCCCGGTCACTTTTGGATCCGGTAATTTGCTCTGCCGCATCTGGCACACCGCGTGATAAACATCCCAGGCGCTAGCCGTTACCGGATTCAGAGTCTTCAGATCACCGTAGGTCAATACGGGCTGCCATTGTTTAGGCAGGATTATCCCGACCGCGACGATGACATAACCTCTCTGATAGCGATGCTTGAAAATGCTGTCACGATAGCCAAATTCACAGGCTTCACGATCGAGACGCTCTGTCTCACCACTGTCCAGGTTAAGCACATCCACATATTCGCAGACATCTTTTAATTCCACACCATAGGCACCAATGTTCTGAATCGGTGCAGAACCCGTCATTCCAGGGATTAATGCCAGATTCTCCAGGCCAGTGATCCCTTTTTCCAGTGTGCTCTTAACCAGCTGATGCCAGTTCTCACCTGCTCCGACATGCAACTTCCAGTACTCATACTCATCCTGAATGTTGATGCCTTTAATGCGGTTAAGTACCACAGTACCAGCGAAATCATCCAGAAAGAGGACATTGCTGCCTTCACCAAGCACCATGAAAGGGGTTTGATCACGCTGGCTGGCCTGCCATGCAGCCAGAATGGCAGCTGGCGTCTCAGCAACGATGCGTTTCTGGGTATGTACTTCAAGCCCAAGCGTATTGTCGGCTTTTAAGGAAGGATGCTGGCTGGACATTTGACGACCTTTACTGAGTTATCTGGGCGTAGTTTACCGTATCAGGGAGGGGTTCTCAGGCTGTTTTCGGGGATTATGATGAGGTTTTTCACGATCTGCAGACGTAAAAAAGCCCCGCACTCTCGTGCGGGGCTTCTTCACTTATATAATGCCTGGCAGTTCCCTACTCTCGCATGGGGAGACCCCACACTACCATCGGCGCTACGGCGTTTCACTTCTGAGTTCGGCATGGGGTCAGGTGGGACCACCGCGCTAAAGCCGCCAGGCAAATTCTGTTCTCCGCGCCGCCCCTTAAGGCCGCGCAGATATATCCGGTACAGGCTGAAAATCGTGTCTCTCAAAAACGCCTCTGGCGTTGTAAGGTTAGCCTCACGGGTCATTAGTACCGGTTAGCTCAACGCATCGCTGCGCTTACACACCCGGCCTATCAACGTCGTAGTCTTCAACGTCCCTTCAGGACTCTCAAGGAGTCAGGGAGAACTCATCTCGGGGCAAGTTTCGTGCTTAGATGCTTTCAGCACTTATCTTTTCCGCACTTAGCTACCGGGCAATGCCATTGGCATGACAACCCGAACACCAGTGGTGCGTTCACTCCGGTCCTCTCGTACTAGGAGCAACCCCCTCAATTCTCCAGCGCCCACGGCGAGATAGGGACCGAACTGTCTCACGACGTTCTAAACCCAGCTCGCGTACCACTTTAAACGGCGAACAGCCGTACCCTTGGGACCTACTTCAGCCCCGAGGATGTGATGAGCCGACATCGAGGTGCCAAACACCGCCGTCGATATGAACTCTTGGGCGGTATCAGCCTGTTATCCCCGGAGTACCTTTTTATCCGTTGAGCGATGGCCCTTCCATTCAGAACCACCGGATCACTATGACCTGCTTTCGCACCTGCTCGAGCCGTCACTCTCGCAGTCAAGCCAGCTTATGCCATTGCACTAACCTCACGATGTCCGACCGTGATTAGCTGACCTTCGTGCTCCTCCGTTACTCTTTAGGAGGAGACCGCCCCAGTCAAACTACCCACCAGACACTGTCCGCAGCCCGGATTACGGGCCTACGTTAGAACATCAAACATTAAAGGGTGGTATTTCAAGGTTGGCTCCACGCGAACTGGCGTCCGCGCTTCAAAGCCTCCCACCTATCCTACACATCAAGGCTCAATGTTCAGTGTCAAGCTGTAGTAAAGGTTCACGGGGTCTTTCCGTCTTGCCGCGGGTACACTGCATCTTCACAGCGAGTTCAATTTCACTGAGTCTCGGGTGGAGACAGCCTGGCCATCATTACGCCATTCGTGCAGGTCGGAACTTACCCGACAAGGAATTTCGCTACCTTAGGACCGTTATAGTTACGGCCGCCGTTTACCGGGGCTTCGATCAAGAGCTTCTCCTTGCGGATAACCCCATCAATTAACCTTCCGGCACCGGGCAGGCGTCACACCGTATACGTCCACTTTCGTGTTTGCACAGTGCTGTGTTTTTAATAAACAGTTGCAGCCAGCTGGTATCTTCGACTGGCTTCGGCTCGGGGAGCAAGTCCCTCCACCTACGCGCCAGCGTGCCTTCTCCCGAAGTTACGGCACCATTTTTGCCTAGTTCCTTCACCCGAGTTCTCTCAAGCGCCTTGGTATTCTCTACCTGACCACCTGTGTCGGTTTGGGGTACGATTCTGTGTTACCTGATGCTTAGAGGCTTTTCCCCGGAAGCTGGGCATTTATCACTTCAGCACCGTAGTGCCTCGTCGTCACGCCTCAGCGTTAATAAGGGACCGGATTTACCGGACCCTCCGCCTACACGCTTAAAACCGGGACAACCGTCGCCCGGCTGATATAGCCTTCTCCGTCCCCCTTCGCAGTAACACCGAGTACAGGAATATTAACCTGTTTCCCATCGACTACGCCTTTCGGCCTCGCCTTAGGGGTCGACTCACCCTGCTCCGATTAACGTTGAACAGGAACCCTTGGTCTTCCGGCGAGCGGGCTTTTTCACCCGCTTTATCGTTACTTATGTCAGCATTCGCACTTCTGATACCTCCAGCATGCCTCACAGCACACCTTCGACGGCTTACAGAACGCTCCCCTACCCAACAACACATAGTGTCGCTGCCGCAGCTTCGGTGCATGGTTTAGCCCCGTTACATCTTCCGCGCAGGCCGACTCGACCAGTGAGCTATTACGCTTTCTTTAAATGATGGCTGCTTCTAAGCCAACATCCTGGCTGTCTGTGCCTTCCCACATCGTTTCCCACTTAACCATGACTTTGGGACCTTAGCTGGCGGTCTGGGTTGTTTCCCTCTTCACGACGGACGTTAGCACCCGCCGTGTGTCTCCCGTGATAACATTCCTCGGTATTCGCAGTTTGCATCGGGTTGGTAAGCCGGGATGGCCCCCTAGCCGAAACAGTGCTCTACCCCCGAGGATGAGTTCACGAGGCGCTACCTAAATAGCTTTCGGGGAGAACCAGCTATCTCCCGGTTTGATTGGCCTTTCACCCCCAGCCACAGGTCATCCGCTAATTTTTCAACATTAGTCGGTTCGGTCCTCCAGTTAGTGTTACCCAACCTTCAACCTGCCCATGGCTAGATCACCGGGTTTCGGGTCTATACCCTGCAACTTAACGCCCAGTTAAGACTCGGTTTCCCTGCGGCTCCCCTATACGGTTAACCTTGCTACAGAATATAAGTCGCTGACCCATTATACAAAGGTACGCAGTCACCCCCATAAAGAAGGCTCCCACTGCTTGTACGTACACGGTTTCAGGTTCTGTTTCACTCCCCTCGCCGGGGTTCTTTTCGCCTTTCCCTCACGGTACTGGTTCACTATCGGTCAGTCAGGAGTATTTAGCCTTGGAGGATGGTCCCCCCATATTCAGACAGGATACCACGTGTCCCGCCTTACTCATCGAGCTCACAGCACGTGTGCTTTTGTGTACGGGAGTATCACCCTGTACCCTGCGACTTTCCAGACGCTTCCACTAACACACATGCTGATTCAGGCTCTGGGCTGCTCCCCGTTCGCTCGCCGCTACTGGGGGAATCTCGGTTGATTTCTTTTCCTCGGGGTACTTAGATGTTTCAGTTCCCCGGTTCGCCTTGCAGCACTATGTATTCATGCTGCAATGATGCACAGAGTGCACCGGGTTTCCCCATTCGGACATCGACGGCTGTAGCGGTTCATATCACCTTACCGTCGCTTTACGCAGATTAGCACGTCCTTCATCGCCTCTGACTGCCTGGGCATCCACCGTGTACGCTTAGTCGCTTAACCTCACAACCCACAGGCGTTTTACAACGCTGCGAGCTGCAAGCATTTGAGAGACTCGAACGTGTCGCGCTTTTCATTCTTATTACGGAGAATGAAAACGACACGTCGTTTCAATTTTCAGCTTGTTCCGGATTGTTAAAGAGCATAATACTTCGCAGCACACCGTTGCCGGTACGCTCTGAAGTATTCAGAAAAAACAGTTAAAACGGTATGGTGGAGCTAAGCGGGATCGAACCGCTGACCTCCTGCGTGCAAGGCAGGCGCTCTCCCAGCTGAGCTATAGCCCCATACAGTTACTGCAGAGACCACTACTACCACTCAACCGAGTACACTTCGTGAGAAATGCAATTCGTGCTCAGGCAAGGCATGTTTCCGCGAAGCATAGTGAACTATGCGAGCCGGAGACATAACGCAGCGTGAGTGCGAATTTGGTAGGCCTGAGTGGACTTGAACCACCGACCTCACCCTTATCAGGGGTGCGCTCTAACCACCTGAGCTACAAGCCTGTAGAGGTTTTTTCTGCTCGTTACTTTTTATCAGACAATCTGTTGTGGACACTGCGCGGGAAGGTATCTTCAGGTAAGGAGGTGATCCAACCGCAGGTTCCCCTACGGTTACCTTGTTACGACTTCACCCCAGTCATGAATCACAAAGTGGTAAGCGCCCTCCCGAAGGTTAAGCTACCTACTTCTTTTGCAACCCACTCCCATGGTGTGACGGGCGGTGTGTACAAGGCCCGGGAACGTATTCACCGTGGCATTCTGATCCACGATTACTAGCGATTCCGACTTCACGGAGTCGAGTTGCAGACTCCGATCCGGACTACGACGCACTTTGTGAGGTCCGCTTGCTCTCGCGAGGTCGCTTCTCTTTGTATGCGCCATTGTAGCACGTGTGTAGCCCTACTCGTAAGGGCCATGATGACTTGACGTCATCCCCACCTTCCTCCGGTTTATCACCGGCAGTCTCCTTTGAGTTCCCGCCATCACGCGCTGGCAACAAAGGATAAGGGGTTGCGCTCGTTGCGGGACTTAACCCAACATTTCACAACACGAGCTGACGACAGCCATGCAGCACCTGTCTCAGAGTTCCCGAAGGCACCAAAGCATCTCTGCTAAGTTCTCTGGATGTCAAGAGTAGGTAAGGTTCTTCGCGTTGCATCGAATTAAACCACATGCTCCACCGCTTGTGCGGGCCCCCGTCAATTCATTTGAGTTTTAACCTTGCGGCCGTACTCCCCAGGCGGTCGACTTAACGCGTTAGCTCCGGAAGCCACTCCTCAAGGGAACAACCTCCAAGTCGACATCGTTTACGGCGTGGACTACCAGGGTATCTAATCCTGTTTGCTCCCCACGCTTTCGCACCTGAGCGTCAGTCTTTGTCCAGGGGGCCGCCTTCGCCACCGGTATTCCTCCAGATCTCTACGCATTTCACCGCTACACCGGAATTCTACCCCCTCTACAAGACTCAAGCCTGCCAGTTTCAAATGCAGTTCCCAGGTTAAGCCCGGGGATTTCACATCTGACTTAACAGACCGCCTGCGTGCGCTTTACGCCCAGTAATTCCGATTAACGCTTGCACCCTCCGTATTACCGCGGCTGCTGGCACGGAGTTAGCCGGTGCTTCTTCTGCGGGTAACGTCAATCGGTAAGGTTATTAACCTCACCGCCTTCCTCCCCGCTGAAAGTACTTTACAACCCGAAGGCCTTCTTCATACACGCGGCATGGCTGCATCAGGCTTGCGCCCATTGTGCAATATTCCCCACTGCTGCCTCCCGTAGGAGTCTGGACCGTGTCTCAGTTCCAGTGTGGCTGGTCATCCTCTCAGACCAGCTAGGGATCGTCGCCTAGGTGGGCCATTACCCCGCCTACTAGCTAATCCCATCTGGGTTCATCCGATAGTGAGAGGCCCGAAGGTCCCCCTCTTTGGTCTTGCGACGTTATGCGGTATTAGCCACCGTTTCCAGTGGTTATCCCCCTCTATCGGGCAGATCCCCAGACATTACTCACCCGTCCGCCACTCGTCACCCAAGAGCAAGCTCTCTGTGCTACCGTCCGACTTGCATGTGTTAGGCCTGCCGCCAGCGTTCAATCTGAGCCATGATCAAACTCTTCAATTTAAGTTTGATTTGCTTAAACAAGTTAAGCGGTGCTCATCTGTAAAACGTCATAATGAATTTCATTATGTGTTCACTCGTGAGGCTTGATATTTTGTTGCGTCCGGAGACGCTGATATCAATCCTGCGAGTGCCCACACAGATTGTCTGATAAATTGTTAAAGAGCAGTGCGAACAGTGCGTTAGCGTCCTGTCGCGAGGTGGCGTATATTACGCTTTCCTCCTGCAGAGTCAACCTCTATTTCAGAAGTTTTTCTCCGGCGGCGCAGTCTCCTGTGCCTCTCAACCCGCTTCCCGTTGCCGGTGTTCCGTGTCGATGGAGGCGCATTATAGGGAGTTCGCGCGGACTGACAAGTGTTTATTGCGAAAAGATTACTGTTCGCAGTAATTTTCATCAAATCGCGCTATTTCGCTACGATTTGCCTGGTAACTGTGCAAAATCATTAGCAAAAGTGCGTACCTGCTGCCAGTCCGTGTACTCCACTTCTTTTGTGGAATCGGTCTCACCGCCAGTCATACGCATAATCAACTGAATCATGACGCGATCAAACCAGCGATAGCGCGGATAATAGAGCGCGCCCGCAAACACGGCACAGCAATCAGGTTGCCACGGCGAGCTGGCAAGGAACTTCTGCGTATAAGCATTCGTTTCAGGAGAACGCTTCTCAGGTTTGCGCGCCGTGAGGTTTACCGAAAAGAAACCACTGGTACGCTGCTGCAATGCAGGGAGGTGAAGCTTTACGAACTTATCGACGACCGGCTGGAAATGACCGTAGCGAATAGAGGCGCCAATCAGCACGCGATCATACTGCGCCCAGTCAGGCAGAGCGGCATCCTGAATATCCAGCACATCGCATGGCTGGTGCTGACGGATCATCTCGGCTATAGAAGAGGCAATCTTCTTTGTTTGTCCGTCGCGGGTGGAATAGAGAATCAGCGCTTTCATATCAGCATCCTTATTAATTATTCACGCCAGAAAGTAGGCGTGAACAGCACCAGCAAGGTAAATACCTCGAGACGCCCGAACAACATGGTGGAGATAAGAATCCATTTCGCCACGTCATTCATTGAAGCGAAGTTATCGGCCACAACCCCTAAACCGGGCCCGAGGTTATTCAGCGTCGCGGCAACGGCAGCAAATGCCGAGAAGTCATCGACACCGGTGGCAATGATCGCCAGCATGCTGACCAGGAACACCAGCGCATAAGCCGAGAAGAATCCCCATACGGCCTCAAGGATACGCTCAGGCAACGCCCGATTCCCCAGCTTAATGGTGTAGACCGCATTCGGGTGAACCAGACGCTTAAGCTCACGGTTACCCTGCTTGCATAATAGCAGGATGCGGATAACCTTCAGGCCACCGCCGGTTGAACCGGCACAGCCGCCGATAAAGGCGGAGCACAACAGCAGCACCGGCAGGAACAAGGGCCAGCGTGAGATGCTGTCGGTCGTGAATCCTGCCGTGGTGGCCATGGAAACGACCTGGAAAAAGGCCTGGTTTAGCGTTTGCCAGCCACTGTCGTAAACATTGTGGAACCAGAGCACCAGCGTGCAGATCAACACCAGCGTCAGCTGAACGCCTATAAACATGCGGAATTCAGGATCGCGCCAGTACACGCGCAGATTGCGCCCGCTTAACATGGCAAAGTGAAGGCCGTAGTTACAGCCTGAGATCAGCAAAAACACCGCCACGATAGTATTGATAGTGCCGCTGTGAAAATAGCCGATGCTGGCATCATGGGTTGAGAAGCCGCCAATCGCGATGGTCGAGAAGCTGTGACCAATAGCATCAAAGGCCGGCATGCCTGCCAGCCACAATGCCAGCGCACAGGCCACCGTCAGCAGAACATAGATCAGCCAGAGTGTTTTCGCTGTTTCGGCAATACGCGGCCGCATTTTATTATCTTTCAGCGGCCCCGGCATTTCAGCGCGATAGAGCTGCATACCTCCGACGCCCAGAATCGGCAATATCGCCACCGCTAACACGATGATTCCCATACCGCCCAGCCACTGCAGCATCTGTCGATAGAAGAGAATGGCTTTAGGCAGCGAGTCCAGCCCCACCAGCGTAGTGGCCCCGGTCGTTGTCAGGCCAGAGAAAGATTCAAAGAACGCATCCGTCACGGAAAGATGGGGCTGTTCGGCAAAGATAAAGGGCATGGCCCCTACGCTGCCCAGCACCGTCCAGAACAGCACGACAATCAGAAACCCTTCCCGCGGTTTGAGTTCGGTTTTCTTTTTGCGATTCGGCCACCACAGCAGCGAGCCGATCACCAGCGCCATCATAAAGGTCTGGCTAAACGCCCGCCCCGCGCCATCGCGATAAATCAATGCGACCAGGCCGGGCAAAATCATCGTCACTGAAAAGAGGATCACCAGCAGACCGACTATGCGGGTAATGGCGCGAAAGTGCATTCAGCCGTTCCTTTAAATAATAGAGATGAACATCAGGGTGTGAGCGGGATCAGCGATAATGCACCCCGACTAAAGTCTGACAGATTTTTTTTAAAACCGTCGATTTGTCCGTAAGGTACAGCCAGCGTCAGCGCAATGCGATCCTGAAACTGACTGTCGGTCACCTTACCGTCAAAACGCTGTACCAGCCGTTCAACATCACTGAGCTGTGGATAGTCACATTGCAGAGTGAACAGCTTCATCGGCACTTTGCGCTGTCGTGGCAGCAGCTTAAGCCCCTGCTGAACGCCACCACCATAGGCTTTCACTAAGCCGCCGGTTCCCAGCATGATGCCGCCGTAGTAACGCACCACCACGGCAGTAATCTCGCCAATATCCGCGCCCATCAGCTGCGCCAGCATCGGTTTCCCTGCTGTACCCGAAGGTTCACCATCATCAGAGAAGCCGAGCTGTTGAGAATCATTCGGCGCGCCCGCGACCCATGCCCAGCAGTGATGCCGGGCAGCCGGATGCTCGTTTTTGACCTGCTGGACAAAGGCGCGCGCCGCCTCTGCCCCCTCGGTGTGCGCCAGCAGCGTAATGAAGCGACTCTTTTTGATCGTCTCCTCACTGCTGCTCACGGGCACCGCGGGAATATCAAAGGCTTCCATCAGGCCAGATGCAGATCGCGGGTCATGTTCTCAACGCGATGCGCATGGATCACCACGTTATCCTCGATACGAATTCCGCCATAAGGCCGAAGTGCATCGATAGCCTGCCAGTTAAAGTGCTGACTGAAACGGCCTGCACGCAGTGGTGCCAGTAATGAGTCAATAATATAGAAGCCTGGCTCGATGGTTAATACCATGCCCGGTTGCAGCACGCGGGTGCAGCGAAGATAAGGATATTGCGCAGGCGCGGCCAGATGCGTGCCCTGATCATCCTGCATAAAACCCGCCACGTCATGCACCTGCAGACCCAGTGGATGCCCCAGCCCATGCGGCATAAATGGTCCGGTCAGATCTTCAGCCACCAGTGCTTCTTCGCTGATGCCCTGCACCAGCTCAAACTTCAGCAACATCTTCGCAATACGCTGATGCATCTGAAGATGATAATCGGTGTAGCGCACGCCCGCTTTCAGCGTGGCGATCAGCGCCAGCTCTTCCGCGTTCATCGCCTCAACCATTCTGGCATAGAGCGAACTGCTCTGCGCCGCATAGCTGCGGGTCAGGTCGGCGGCGTAGCCAAGATACTCAGCGCCCGCATCAATCAAAAAGCTGTGGCGTTTCGCCGGCGGCTGATGATCCAGCCGGGTGTAGTGCAGCACCGCAGCGTGTTCATTCAGCGCAATGATATTGCCGTACGGCACATCGGTATCGCGATGACCGGTCGCGGTCAGATACGCCTGGTTGATATCGAACTCGCTTAAACCCGCCGAGAACGCCTCTTTCGCTGCGCGATGACCCGCCACTGCCAGCTTCTGCGCCTGGCGCAGACAGGCGAGTTCATAATCTGTTTTGATACTGCGATGGAAATGCAGGAAGTCGATCACCGCTTTAGGATTGATATTGCCGGAGGCGATACCAAGCTGTGCCGCCCGTGCGTTGATCGGGCCGATATAAGCGACATTATCACGCTGTGCAGGCAGCAACTGCGCAATCTCATCCGCATTTTTCAGGCCGATAACCTCGACATCTTCAGTCCAGAAGCTATCCGGCAGAGGTTCAACGTTATGCCAGTAATCCACCGGAGAGTAGAACCACAGTTTCGGTTTGTTCACACCATCAATCCACAGCCAGCAGTTGGGAACCTGTGTCACCGGCACCCAGGCCTTGAACTGCGGATTCACCTTAAACGGATAGGTGTGGTCATCCAGAAACACCGTCAACAACTCACCGGAATGGATCAACATCGCATCCAGTTTATTGCGTGCCAGCACCTGCTGCGCCCGTTGTTGCAACGTGGCGATGTGCGCGTGATACAAGGTCTTCAGTGAATCCATTGACGTCTCTCCAGTGTCGCGAAATGGCCGCAAGTTTAGCATACCCCTTGCGCAGTTGCTGATGTCGACACGGCTGTGATCTTGTTAGCAAATAAGCAAAGAGCAGTTTGCAAATAATTAACATCCCTCCCACACTCACGATCATCTGGTATGACCAGATCACCTTTCGCGGTTTCAGGAGACGCACATGCTCTACCAAGGCGCTAACCTTACACTTCACTGGCTGGACGATGGTATCGCCGAGCTGGTTTTTGACGCTGCAGGCTCAGTCAACAAGCTTGATACGCAAACTGTCGCCAGTCTGGGCGAGGCAATTGCAGTGCTGGAGCAGCAGCCAGATCTTCGCGGCCTGCTGTTGAGCTCCGCTAAACCTGCTTTTATTGTGGGTGCGGATATCACCGAGTTCCTTTCACTGTTTAATGCACCCACCGAAAAGCTGAGCCAGTGGCTGAGCTATGCCAACAGCATCTTCAATCGTCTGGAAGATTTACCCGTGCCGACCCTGGCCGCCATTGACGGCTATGCGCTGGGTGGCGGATGTGAGTGTGTGCTGGCAACCGATCTGCGTATTGCTACTGCGGACGCCCGCATTGGCCTGCCGGAAACCAAACTTGGCATCATGCCTGGCTTTGGTGGCAGCGTGCGGTTGCCACGCCTGCTGGGTGCCGACAGTGCACTGGAAATTATTGCGGCGGGCAAAGATGTTGATGGCAATGCCGCCCTGAAACTCGGTCTGGTCGATGCCGTGGTCGCTCGCGAAAAACTGCGCGAGGCGGGGATCACCATGCTCAAAGCCGCCGCCACTGATGGCAGCTGGCGCGCGCGCCGGGCACCGAAACTGGCTCCGCTGAAACTCAGCCCGATTGAAGCAGCCATGAGCTTTTCTATTGCGAAAGCGATGGTGCTGCAGACTGCAGGTAAACACTATCCCGCCCCGCTGATGGCAGTGAAAACCATTGAAGCGGCGGCCAGCCTTGGCCGTGACGATGCATTGAAACTTGAAACCGCGGCGTTTGTGCCGCTGGCGCAGTCTGATGAAGCTCGCGCTCTGGTCGGCATCTTCCTTAACGACCAGTACGTCAAAGGCCTGGCGAAAAAGCGTGGCAGCGAAAGCGGCGCCCCCGCTCAGGCGGCAGTACTGGGCGCAGGCATTATGGGTGGCGGCATCAGCTACCAGTCTGCGTGGAAAGGCGTGCCGGTCAGAATGAAAGATATCAACCCACAGGCGCTAACCCTGGGGATGAACGAAGCCAGTAAGTTACTTAATAAGCTGTTAGAACGCGGCAAAATCGACGGCAACAAACTCGCCAGTGTGATCGCCACTATCCAGCCCACACTCGATTATGCCGGTTTTGATCAGGCCGATGTGGTGGTGGAAGCCGTGGTTGAGAACCCGCTGATCAAGGCCAAAGTGCTGGCTGAAACCGAACAGCATCTGCGTGAAGACGCGATTCTGGCCTCCAATACCTCGACCATTCCTATCAGCCAGCTGGCGCAGGCGCTGCAACGCCCGGAAAACTTCTGTGGCATGCACTTCTTCAATCCGGTGCCACGTATGCCGCTGGTTGAAGTGATTCGTGGCGAGAAAACCAGTGAAGCCACGCTGAGTAAAGTGGTGGCCTGGGCCAGCAAAATGGGCAAAACCCCTATCGTGGTGAATGATTGTCCCGGCTTCTTTGTTAACCGGGTGCTGTTCCCCTACTTCGCCGCTTTCAACCTGCTGCTCCGCGACGGCGCTGATTTCCGCCAGATTGATAAAGTAATGGAAAAACAGTTCGGCTGGCCGATGGGTCCCTCCTGGCTGCTGGATGTGGTAGGCATCGATACCGCACATCACGCGCAAAGCGTCATGGCGGACGGTTTCCCGGATCGTATGAAGCATGACTATCGTGATGCGATTGACCTGCTGTTTGATGCCGGTCGTTTTGGCCAGAAAAATGGCAAAGGTTTCTGGCGCTGGGAAGAGGATAAAAAAGGCAAGCTGAAGAAAGTGCCCGCTGCAGAGGTGGACACACTGCTGCAACAGGTCTGTCAGCCCGCGCGGGTCTTCAGTGACGAAGAGATCCTGAACCGCATGATGCTGCCGATGCTGAATGAAGTGGTGCGCTGCCTTGAAGAGAAGATTATCGCCTCACCCGCTGAAGCAGATATGGCGCTGGTATACGGCCTTGGCTTCCCGCCGTTCCGTGGCGGCGCATTCCGCTATCTCGATACCCTGGGCAACAGCAATGTGGTCGATCAGGCACGCCGCTATAGCGCGCTCGGTGGGCTCTATGCCTTGCCTGCGCTGCTGGTGCAGAAAGCCCATCAGCATGAAAGCTGGTATCCCGCCGCTAAACCGATTGATGAAGCCGCGCTGAAAAGCGCCTGAGGGCAAAAAGATGGAAAATGTGGTGATTGTTGATGCGGTGCGCACGCCAATGGGACGTTCAAAAGGCGGAGCCTTTCGGAACGTGCGCGCTGAAGACCTCTCTGCGCACCTGATGCGCGAAATTCTGAGCCGCAACCCGGCAGTGGATCCGACTTCGCTCGACGATATCGTCTGGGGCTGCGTACAGCAGACGCTGGAACAGGGATTTAATATCGCGCGTAACGCCGCGCTGCTGGCCGAAATCCCGCACTCTGTACCGGCCACTACCGTTAACCGGCTGTGCGGTTCGTCAATGCAGGCGCTGCACGATGCGGCCCGCGCCATTATGGTGGGCGATGCACAGTGCTGCCTGATCGGTGGCGTGGAGCACATGGGGCACGTGCCGATGAATCACGGTGTGGATTTTCATCCCGGCCTGGGACGCACCGTCGCCAAAGCCGCAGGCATGATGGGCTTAACTGCCGAGATGCTGGCACGTATGCATCATATCAGCCGTGAGCAGCAGGATGCGTTTGCCCTGCGTTCGCACCAGCGCGCATGGCAGGCCACCCAGCGCGGCGACTTCGCCACTGAGATTGTCGCCACTTATGGACACGACAGCGACGGCATTCTTAAACGCTATGACTTTGATGAAGTGATCCGCGAGGAGACCAGCGCCGAAGGACTGGCGGCGCTCAAACCCGCCTTCGATCCGGTGAATGGCACCGTCACGGCGGGCACGTCGTCGGCGTTGTCAGATGGTGCAGCCGCCATGCTGGTCATGAGTGAATCACGCGCCCGTGAACTGGGGCTGACGCCACGCGCCCGCATCCGCAGCATGGCAGTGGTTGGCTGTGATCCGTCGATTATGGGCTACGGACCGGTTCCGGCCAGCAAACTGGCATTGAAACGGGCGGGGTTAAGCGTCAGTGATATCGACGTGTTTGAGCTGAACGAAGCCTTTGCCGCGCAGACGCTGCCCTGCATCAAGGACTTAGGTTTGCTGGAGCTGATGGATGACAAGGTGAATCTGAATGGCGGTGCGATTGCTTTAGGCCATCCGCTGGGCTGTTCCGGCGCGCGCATCAGCACCACACTGCTGAATATTATGGAACGACGCGATGCCCGTTTCGGACTCGCTACCATGTGCATCGGACTGGGTCAGGGAATTGCGACCGTATTCGAGCGTCTGTAATACGTTGAGTCTTACTTTGTCAGATTTACCCGCCGTTAACCGGCGGGTTTTTTCTGTCTGCTACAGGCTGCTACCGGGAATCAGATAAAGGCAAACGCATCGCCATACATCTGTGACTCTACGGCGCCACGCTCGGCACAGAAACGATCGCGGGCAATCTTCGCCATCTCAAACCGTCCGGCGATGTAGATCTCATGCTCGCTCAGCGTGCTGAAGTCCTGCATCACGGCTGTCAGGACCGTGCCTGACCGACCCTGCCAGCCCGCTTCGGGCTGCTCGACGACCGGGATCACCTTCAGGTTCGGGTGCTTGACTGCCAGCGCATCCAGCTCGTCCATATCGTACAGATGCTTGAGCTCACGTCCGCCCCAGTAAATGGCGATATCGCGCTCTGGCTGTTCCGCCAGCGCGGTAAGCAGAATTGAACGGGCATAGGAGAAACCGGTGCCGCCCGCAATCAGAATCAGCGGCTTAGTGCTCTCTTCGCGCAACCAGGCGTCGCCGTGCGGCATATCAACCGTGATCTGGCGATCGTTACGGATGCGATCCATAACGGCCATGGCATAGAGGTTCAGATCGGACGCGCCGATATGCAGCTCAATGATATCTTTTTCCATCGGCGTTGAAGCCAGTGAGAACGGACGCTTGTCGCGCTCATCCATCACTACCATCAGATACTGTCCCGCGCGAAAACTGAATTCCGCTTCAGGGATCAGGCGAACGCGATAGACCGTGTCGGTAATCGCCTCAACTGAAGTTACTTTACAGCTTAACGTTGTCATGCGTTCCCTCTGTCGGGTCGTCTTTATGGTTGTGCTCGCCATCAACGCTGTGGCGGCTGATCAAAAATACCTAGCTCATCCCAGATGGCATCAATGCGCGCGGTGACCGCAGGGTCTTTCACAATGGGTGTACCCCATTCGCGCTGCGTTTCACCCGGCCACTTGTTGGTCGCATCCATCCCCATCTTCGATCCCAGCCCGGACACAGGCGAGGCGAAATCGAGATAATCGATCGGGGTATTTTCCACTAATACCGTATCGCGAGCCGGATCCATACGCGTGGTGATCGCCCAGATCACATCGTTCCAGTCACGCGCATTAACGTCATCGTCACACACAATAACAAATTTGGTGTACATGAACTGCCGTAAAAACGACCAGACGCCAAACATGACACGTTTGGCATGCCCTGCGTACTGCTTTTTAATTGTCACAACCGCGAGGCGGTATGAGCAACCCTCTGGCGGCAGATAGAAGTCCACGATCTCCGGGAACTGCTTCACCAGAATCGGCACCAGCACTTCATTCAGCGCCACACCCAGTACCGCAGGTTCATCCGGTGGACGGCCAGTGTAGGTAGAGTGATAGATAGGCTTATGGCGCTGCGTAATATGCGTCACAGTAAACACCGGGAAGCTATCTACTTCATTGTAGTAGCCCGTGTGGTCACCGTAAGGGCCTTCCGGCGCCATATCGCCCGCTTCGATATACCCTTCCAGCACGATTTCAGCGCTGGCAGGCACCTCGAGATTGTTCGAGAGACACTTCACCACTTCTGTTTTATTGCCACGCAGCAAACCGGCAAACGCATATTCTGACAGCGTATCAGGCACCGGCGTCACGGCACCAAGAATGGTGGCAGGATCGGCACCCAGCGCCACCGACACCGGAAAACGCTCACCCGGATGCGCTTTCGTCCACTCCAGATAATCAAGCGCACCGCCACGGTGCGACAGCCAGCGCATAATCAGACGATTTTTGCCGATCACCTGCTGCCGATAGATACCAAGATTCTGCCGCTCTTTATGGGGGCCGCGCGTCACAGTCAGGCCCCAGGTAATCAGCGGTGCCGCATCACCGGGCCAGCACTTCATCACCGGAATGCGCGTCAGATCAACGTCATCGCCACTGAACACCACCTCCTGACAGGGTGCATTACGCAGCCGTTTGGTCGGCATGTTCAGAACCTGCTTAAACTGCGGCATTTTATCGAACAGATCGCGGAAGCCTTTTGGCGGCTCCGGTTCTTTCAGGAAGGCCAGCAGTTTACCCACTTCACGCAGTGCGCTGACCTCCTCCTGGCCCATGCCCATTGCCACGCGCTTTGGCGTGCCGAACAGATTGCACAGTACCGGCATGTCGTACCCTTTCGGGTTTTCAAACAGCAAGGCGGGACCACCGGCGCGCAGTGTGCGATCGGCAATTTCGGTCATTTCCAGTTCGGGATCGATCGACTGGGTAATGCGCTTTAGCTCACCGCGCTGTTCGAGCAGCGCGAGAAAGTCTCTTAAATCGTGATATTTCATGCGGCTTTAGCTTTCCGGCCAGAGTGAATCGGCCATTATAGGTCTGATTAAGCGGATATGCTGAGGTTTATAGTGCAGCCTCTTAAGCAGACGTCAATTTTCAGTTACCTTTTCACCTGCCAGCCGGCCTGTTAAGAAAAGTCTCAGTTTATTTTCTTTGCAGGACGCTTTACCCTGCCCCTGCGCTATAACTCTGGCAGCAGGTTTGCTATTCTTAGCGTCCATTCAATGGGAGCAGTTATGGAATCCTGGTACTTACTCTATTGCAAACGTGGACAGCTATTGCGCGCGAAGGAGCATCTGGAGCGGCAGGAAGTGCATTGCCTGAGTCCGATGATCGCTCTGGAAAAGATCGTGCGCGGAAAACGTACCACGGTGAGTGAGCCACTGTTTCCAAATTATCTGTTTATTGAATTCGATCCGGAAGCGATTCACACCACGACCATCAGCAGCACGCGCGGTGTCAGCCACTTTGTGCGCTTCGGCACCACACCTGCGACCGTGCCATCGGCCGTGATTGAAGCGCTGGAGACTGATGTCCCGCAAATCCTGCTTGATCCGGAAACCCCTCAAAGCGGCGACGAAGTGGTTATCACTGAAGGGACCTTTGAGGGGCTGCGCGCCATCTTTGCCGAGCCGGATGGTGAAACACGCTCGATTCTGTTGCTTAATCTGCTGAACAAGCAGGTGATGCGCAGTGTGGATAACAAGCAGTTCCGCAAGCTTTAAGCCAGTCTGAACAACGTCCGCGCATTCTGATCAATGCGGACCGCCAGTTCGTCAGCATTCTCCCCACGCCATGTCGCCACCTGATGCACAATATGCGGTAAAAAGCAGGGTTCGTTCCGGCGTGAAGTCGGGCGCGGGCGCATGTCGCGTGGCAGCAGATACGGTGCATCGGTTTCCAGCAGCAGACGATCGGCCGGAATCAGTGGCAGCAGCTCTCGCAGTTCCAGACCACGACGCTCATCGCACACCCAGCCCGTGATCCCCACGGATAATCCCATGGCCAGACAGCCTTCAAGTTCATCACGCGTGCCGGTAAAGCAGTGAATCACCGCACCCGGCAATTTTGGCAGCCAGGGTTCAAGCACCGCGGCGAAACGTGCATGGGCTTCACGGCAGTGAAGGAACACCGGCATGTTGAGTTCCGCCGCCAGTGCCAGCTGTGCATCAAACGCATACTCCTGCTGCTCATGCGCCGACAGGTTGCGATTAAAATCGAGCCCGCACTCACCGATAGCCACCACTTCCGGTTTTTCAGCCAGTCGACGCAGGGTACTGGCAATGTCCGTGGACCATTCGCTGGCATGATGAGGATGAACGCCCGCGGTAGACCAGCAGAAATCGGGTTGCGCTTCAGCCAGCCGCTGAGCCTGCTGGCTCTCCAGCGCATTAGTGCCGGTAATAAGCATGCCGGTGACGCCCGCATCACGCGCGCGTTTAACCACCTTTTGCCGGTCGGAGGCGAATTGCGTGCTGGTCAGGTTTACACCGATATCAAACATAATTTTTCCCACAGTTTATAAACAAAAACCGCCCATCAGGGCGGTTTGGATTGATCGCTTCCCGCCTGTGCGGGTAACGGTAACGCGGTCGGCATCAGGAGTCGATGTTCTCGTCCTCATCCTGTGACCGGCGGCCTTTACCCACGTAGTAACGGGAAAAGAATACGCCGACTTCAAACAGGCAGTACATCGGAATAGCGAGCAAAGTTTGGGAAAAAACATCCGGCGGTGTGAGCAACATCCCGACGACGAAGGCACCCACCAGAATATAAGGACGTTTCTTCTTCAGATCGTCCGGACTGGTGATGCCGGTCCAGCACAGCAGCACAATCGCCACCGGCACTTCAAACGCCACGCCAAATGCCATAAACAGCGTCATGACAAAATCGAGGTATTTGGCAATATCTGTCGCAACGGTGACGCCGATCGGCGCGGTTTTGGTGAAAAAACCGAATGCCAGCGGAAAGACCACAAAATAGGCAAACGCTACGCCGAAATAGAACAGGAAAGTGCTGGAAAAGAGCAGTGGCATAACCAGCCTGCGCTCATGCCGGTATAGCGCCGGAGCGACAAATGCCCAGACCTGATAGAGGATCACTGGCACCGCAAGAAACACCGACACAATGATAGTCAGCTTAATCGGGGTGAAAAACGGTGAGGCGACATCAGTCGCGATCATGCTCGATCCAACCGGCATCTGGCTAATCAGAGGTGCCGCGACCAGCTGGTAAATATCATTGGCGAAGAAAACCAGCACCAGAAAAATCGCTAATACTGCGATCATGCAATTCAGTAGTCGCTTACGCAGCTCAATCAGATGACTGATGAGCGGTTGAGTATCTTCAACGGCCATTATCGTTCATCACTTGCAGAAGAGGGTGGAGCGGAATGTCGCGCAGTATTGGCCGGTCTGGCGGCTTCAACCGCAGGCGCCTGTGCCGGTGCGCTGGCCACGGCGGCAGGTGCGGCAGAAGATTGCACAGCCGGCGCGGATGAAACGGCTGACGGAGCCTGTGCCGGGGCAGTGGCAACAGCGGAAGGTGCCGCAGCAGGTTGCACAGCCGTGACAGCGTCTGAAACCGGAGCAGGGGCCTGTGCTGGCGCGCTGGCCTGATGTTCTGCGGTAGCCGGTGTCGCCGAAAGTTCCGCCGTGCCAGACTCAGATGCGTCTCCTGCTTCTGAAGCAGGATGAGACACGGGCCTGTGCTGGGCCGAGTGAATGGTGTTTGCCTCGTCTTCCTCTTTTTCAATGTCGATGCTCTGACTGACCGAGCGTTTCATTGAATCCGCCGTTTTACGCAGCTCTTCCATCGACTCTTTCAGCTCAGGTGAGAGCGTGCCGCGGCTCGCTTCTTCCACCTTTTTCAGGCTGTCCTGCAGCTCCTGCAGCTTGAGCTCCTGCGCCAGTTCATGTTGCACATTGGCTGCCAGCGAACGAATCGCCCTGATCCAGCCGACTACGGTTTTCACCGCAACCGGTAAACGTTGCGGGCCGAGTACAATCAGCCCGATAACGAACACTAATACCAGTTCACTAAAACCAATATCGAACACGGTTTACACCTGCTTGTCGTTCTTGGTGTCTTCTTTGGTAGCCGAAGTGTGCTGTTTATCAGCCAGCGTTTTGGCCGCGAAGTCAGCATCCTGCTCTTTCGGTTGATCCTTTTTATCGTCCTCGTCACTCATGGCTTTTTTGAAGCCACGAATCGAAGAACCTAAATCCGAACCCAGATTACGTAATTTGTTGGTACCGAACAGAAGTACAACAATGACGGCAATGATTACCAATTGCCAGATACTGATACCGCCCATGAGATAGCCTCTAATATTCTGTGAAAACGATGAGGTAATGCACCACAGAGTGCCCTTTTCAACCGGGCCTGAGCCAGCGACATTACCTTTTTTTAGACGGACGTGACAATCAGTTTGTCTTACGCCAGCCGATTAACCAGGAGACGATTCCCGCCGCCATTAACACCGCCGGGAAGAAGTCCCAGTCCGGTCGGGTGAGCAGTACAGCCGTTCCGCTTAACAGCAACGTTGCCCCGACGCCAAACAGGTAGCGCGCCTGATGGTGACGAACGCGCTGTGCGTGCATATCACCCACCAATTTATCGACGCTATGCCGTAGCAACTTGTGCTGGCGCAGGCTGTCGTAAAACAGCTCGGGCAGCTCGGGTAACTTTTCAGCCCAGAATGGCGCTTTCTCTTTCACCGCACGGATAATGGCCGGCAGACCGACCTGATCCTTAATCCACTCTTCCAGGAACGGCTTGGCTGTCTTCCACAGATCGAGCTGAGGATAGAGCTGACGGCCAATCCCTTCCACATAAAGCAGCGTTTTTTGCAGCAGGACCAGCTGCGGCTGCACTTCCATGTTAAAGCGGCGTGCTGTGTTAAACAGGTTCAGGAGCACATGTCCGAAGGAGATCTCAGCCAGCGGCTTTTCAAAAATCGGTTCGCAGACCGTACGAATCGCAAACTCGAAATCTTCGACATTGGTATCGGGCGGCACCCAGCCGGAGTCTACATGCAGTTCCGCGACCTTACGGTAATCACGGTTAAAGAAGGCGATAAAGTTTTCCGCCAGATAACGCTTATCTTCTTTGTTCAGTGAACCCACGATACCGCAGTCAATGCCGATATATTGTGGATCTTCCGGATGGTCATAGCTGACAAAGATGTTGCCCGGATGCATATCCGCATGGAAGAAGCTGTCGCGAAAGACCTGGGTGAAAAAGACCTGCACGCCACGTTCAGCCAGCAGCTTCATATTCACGCCATGGCGTTCCAGCGTAGCAACGTCTGAGATGGGAATGCCATAGATACGCTCCATCACCATCATGGTTTCGCTGCAGTAATCTGAATAGACTTCCGGTACGTAGAGCATGCGGCTGTCTTCAAAATTCCGGCGCAGCTGAATGGCGTTGGCTGCTTCACGTAACAGGTTCAGCTCATCAAGCAGGGTTTTCTCATAATCGCGCACCACCTCGACCGGACGCAGACGGCGGCCATCCGGCAGCAGACGCGGAACCCAGCGGGCCAGGCGATAGATCAGCTTCATGTCCGCTTTGATCACCGGCAAAATATCGGGGCGGATCACTTTGATCACCACTTTCTTGCCGGTCGATTTCAGCGTGGCGGTGTGCACCTGTGCAATGGATGCCGACGCCAGTGGCTTGATATCAAAATCATCAAACCAGGTTTCAATCGGCGCGCCCATTGAGGCTTCAATCTGCGCTTTCGCTTTGACGCCATCGAAGGGCGCTACGCGGTCCTGCAGGATCGCGAGTTGATCGGCGATCAGCGGCGGGAAGAGATCCCGACGGGTCGAGAGCATCTGCCCGAACTTGATCCAGACCGGACCCAGTTGCTCCATCGCCATGCGCATACGTGCGCCGATGGGTTCATGCTGATGCAGATTCGGGATCCAGAAAACAGAGCGACGCCACAGGCGAAACAGGAATGTGAGGCGTGTCTGAGGTATCAGTTCATCAAGGCCATAGGTCAGAAACACCTTCATGATCAGATATAAGCGGCGGATCTCTCCAAAACTCATTTTGCCTCCAGCTGCGCCAGACGCGCATCAAGCGCCTCAAGCGAACGTTCCATCGCGTCGACCTCCTCAGAAAACCAGGCTAATTCCAGTGAGCCAGGCGCAACACGCCACTCTTCGGTGATAGCCTGTCCGAGATAATCCTGGCGACGCTGCACTTCGCCTGTGAAAAAGCGGAATGCCTGTTGCGAGCGCTGACTGATGCCCTGTGCGGCGATATCGCCTACCCAGGGAGCCAGATATTCTGCCGGGTCCAGCTCAGCCAGATCCATCAGCGCGGAGAACTGCTGCACTACCTGCAGGTCGCCATCAACCTGCAGCTCACCGCTGCGAATCAGCGGCGTCAGCTGCTGGCGATCGCGCAGCTTCGTCAGCGTTTTCAGCGAGGTGATCACCGTGCAGTCACTGCTATCCTGCCAGTCCGATAACACGTCCAGTTGCTGTTCACTGAAAACCAGCACCAGCGGATAAGAGAACTCAGTCAGGCGCAGCGTCAGCACTTTGCCATTCAGACGTTGCCGCGCCGGTTTCAGGCCGCGATCGCGATAGAGAATACGGTTCAGCGCCGTTTCCAGGCCCGCGGTAATCAAGGGCATCAGGTTCATTACCATCTCACTCAGAACTTAAATCCACGATGCAGCGCGACAATGCCGCCGGTCATATTGGAGTAAGTGGTATTTTCAAAACCGACATCGTTCATCATCGCTTTCAGGGTCTCCTGATCGGGATGCATACGTATCGATTCGGCCAGATAGCGATAGCTCTCTGCATCCTGCGCCACCAGCTGTCCGATACGCGGCAGAATGTGGAATGAGTAAGCATCATACGCCTTGCTCAGCGGATCCAGCACCGGCTTAGAGAACTCCAGAACCAGCAGACGTCCGCCCGGCTTAAGGACACGGAACATCGAGGCCAGCGCTTTCTCTTTTTCCGTGACGTTGCGCAGACCAAAGGAGATGGTGATGCAGTCGAAATAGTTATCGGGGAAAGGCAGAGCTTCTGCGTTGGCCTGTACGTAACTCACATTGCCAACCACACCCTGATTGCGCAGCTTTTCGCGGCCCATCTTCAGCATGGAGCTGTTGATATCGGCCAGGACAACCTGACCGGTTTCGCCCACCAGGCGAGAGAATTTTGCGGTCAAATCGCCCGTACCGCCGGCCAAATCTAACACGCGCTGACCGCGACGTACGCCGCTGCTGTCAATGGTAAAACGCTTCCAGATACGATGGACGCCAAACGACATCAAATCGTTCATCAGGTCATATTTTGCCGCTACGGAGTGAAACACGTCCGCGACTTTGTCAGCTTTTTCGCTTTTGGCGACCGTCTGAAAGCCAAAATGGGTGGTTTCCTGCTGTGATTCATCTGCCATCGGTTTTACCTGCTCCACAAACAATACTTCCCGAAGTGTATCAGAGTCACGGAAGTCAGGCACGCTGCGCCCATACTATTCGTGGAGGCGTCTCACACGCGGCTCACTCTCATCCGCATCCCTGTCGTCATCTGCATCCTCATCCGCCCGGTTTTCCGGCATGGCGCGTTCGGCCAGTTGCGGGTTGATGGGCCGTTTGATCTCCACGCCCAGCGCCCGAAATCCCTCTGTCTGCGCAATCAGGTTGCCGCGCCCCTCTGACAGCTTTTTCATCGCCTCGCGATAGCTGTTTTGCGCCTTATCAAGACTGTGACCAATGCCGGTCATGTCATCGACAAACAGCCGCATCTTGTCATAAAGCCGGGTTGCCCGATCGGCAATACGCTGTGCATTGCGGCTCTGATGCTCATAGCGCCAGAGATTATTAATGGTTCGCAACGCCACCAGCAGTGTGGTGGGGCTGACCAGCATGATGTTCTGCTGCAGTGCCTCGCCAATCAGCTCAGGCTGGCGATCAATGGCCAGCATAAAGGCGGGCTCAACCGGGATAAACATCAACACATAATCCAGCGATCGTAAACCGGGCAACTGTTGATAATCTTTTCGGCCCAGCAGACGGATGTGCGCCCGCATGGCAGCGACATGCTCCTGAATCGCCTGCTCACGTTCAATTTCATCTTCTGCATTGAAGTAGCGCTCATAAGCCACCAGCGTCATCTTGGCATCCACGACGACATCTTTGCCCTGCGGCAGACGCACTATTACATCCGGCTGCATCCTGCCCTGTTGTTCTGACTGAATGCTCACCTGGGTTTCATATTCATAACCTTCACGCAGTCCGGAGGCTTCCAGCACGCGGCCCAATACGACTTCACCCCAGTTACCCTGAATTTTGTTGTCGCCCTTCAGCGCTTTGGTCAGGTTTAATGCCTCCTGCGCCATCTGCGCATTCAGCTGCTGTAACTGCCGGATTTCATGGGTCAGGGTGTGGCGTTCACGCGCCTCTGCGCCAAAGCTCTCATGAACCTGACGACGAAAGCCATCAAGCTGCTCACGCAGCGGGCCAATCAGCCCATCCAGACTCTGGCGGTTTTGTTCATCGACGCGACGGCCGCTGTTTTCGAAAATACGGTTGGCGAGGTTTTCAAACTGGGCGCTGAGGCGTTGTTCGCTGTTGGTCAGCAGGCGCTGTTTCTCTTCAGCTGCGAAGCGGGTCTCTTCCAGGCGGATGGTCACTTCACGCAGTTCTGCTTCCTGCGCGCTGTTAACCTCCAGCTGATTACGCAGTTCACGATTGAGCTGTTCGCTTTCATTGCGCCAGTAATCAAGCTGTTGCAGTCGCTCATTGGCACCGCTTAGTGCGCCGTGAAGCTGACGCAGTTCCTGCTCACGCTGCTGCGTCTGCTGCTGAAGCTGTTCGATTTGCTGCTGCTGGCGCTGTTGCGCCTCTTCCTGCAGACGGCGCTCGGTCTGGAAACTGGCGACCTGATGACCGGCACGTAACTGTGCCAGCATCCAGCCAATCCCTAACCCGGCAAGCGCCAGACAGGCGCTGATGATGATGTGCTGATCCATGATTTCCCCGCGACTCAGGCTGCTGAGGGAAAAGGTAGAGTCGCACTGTATGAATGTCCAGACAATTTTAGCCAGACTCAGCGGCTTACAGAGCCGCCACCGTCAGCTTTCCAGCCTGCCACGCATCAATCAGGAAAAACGGCATCGGCAGCAGCCATTCACCGTTTTTGACCTGCGCCAGATAGTGCCAGGTTGTCTCGCCGGAGGTGATCGCGACGCGCTGCCGGTTACCGTCAGCGGCGCTGGTTTTACCGGTCATACTGGCAAATCCCGCATTACTACCAACGTGAAAATGCGGCGTATTCCAGCGCACAGGCGTATGGTCAGGCCACGGCTGGGCCTGATGGAAATGAAACAACTCATCATGGCTCAGGAGGCTTTCGCGCACAGTTGGCCACAGCGCTACCTTGAGGAAATACTGGTCGGTGAAGCGTTCACTACCCTGATACTGCGCGATGAAATCACGCATCGCCTGTTCCACACCCCGGAAGACGCCGTGACAGCCGCCCCACATCCCTGCCAGCAGCAGTTCGGTATGAGAGAAGTAGTCACGCATATGGTGGAACCAGTAAGGCGACGCCAGCCAGGCATTAACCGCCGCCGCTTCGCGCTCCGAGAGCAACGAGTCGGCATCGCGCACGATAAAGCGCTTCACCGCGGGATCGTCGAGCACCAGAAAACGCCACAGGGTTGGATACAAAGTTTTTTCATGAGACATATCGACCAGCTGGACGTGCGACTGGTCAAGGCGCTGCCAGACATGCTGCGGCACGCTGTCATCAAGATAGATGCGACAGACCCAGCCGGGATAAAACTCAGGCGCGACTTCAACGTTTTTGATTAAGGTTTCGCAGTAACGTGGCTGATCGCCATACAGGCAGAAAGCAATGACATTCTGCTGCGGCTGACGGAGATCAACAGGCTCAGGTTGCGGAGCGGGAAAGGCCATGCACTGCCCCTGACTGAAACGTGCATCAGAACGCATCAGCGACGCCAGACCGTAACGTGCGACTTCGTCCTTTTTATCCAGCCAGCCACACACTTCGGTCAGGCCATCCAGCCAGGTTTCAGAAGCTGTAGCCTGCACAGCGGGCGGTGACTGATAAATCTTCTGATAGATTTTGTACGCTTTATTGTACTGACCCAGACGCAGCAGACAAAGGGCGTAGTCGCTCAGCACCTGCATCTGGTTGGGCATTAAGCGCAGCACCTCTTCGCAGCACTGGGCTGCCAGCGCATAGTCGCCCTGTTGCATGGCGGCACGGAAACGTTCGGCACTGCGTTCCAGGCGGGCATTGAGTGCGGCAGGATTCGCGCCGGGGAGAGGACGTCGGACAGGAATGGTGTTGCGCATAAACACTCTCAGGTTTCACTGACGTTACGCGCCATTAACGACCGGCAGCAGGTTTTGAGTCTGGACAAAAACCTGCTGCCTGACGCGGCCTACAGCAAGCGACGCGCCGCTTCGACCACAATCTTCACTGCGTCACTTTCTGTCTGTTTCATGGTGACCGCATCAGGGATCTCTTTCTGCGTGCGGTTCACAATCACGCCCGCCACCATGCCGGCTCGCAGACCCTGGCTGGCGCACATGGTTAACAGTGTAGCGGATTCCATCTCATAGTTAAGTACACCCATCTCCTGCCACTCTTTCATCGAACCTTTAAAGCGGCTGACGACGCGGCCTGAAACAGTGTCGTAACGCTCCTGGCCCGGATAGAAGGTGTCAGATGAGGCGGTGATACCGATATGGGTCTTCGCGCCACAGGCTTCTGCGGCAGCAACCAGTGCGGTGGTACAGGCAAAATCTGCCACTGCCGGGAACTCCATCGGCGCAAAATGCAGGCTGGCCCCGTCCAGACGAACCGATGCGGTGGTCACCAGTACATCGCCAACATTGATATGTGGCTGGATCGCGCCAGTGGTCCCGACACGCAGGAAGGTGCGCACGCCGAGCTGTGCCAGCTCTTCCACCGCAATCGACGTTGAAGGACCGCCAATACCGGTTGAGCAGACCACAACGGGTTTACCATCAATTTTTGCCAGCCATGAAGTAAATTCACGGTGTGAGGCGAGATGCGTGGCATCTTCCATCAGTCCGGCAATTTTCTTCACACGCTCCGGATCGCCCGGCACAATCGCCAGGGTGGCGCCCTGCAGATCGGCTTTAGTCAGGCCAAGATGGAAAACGTCAGACTGTGTCATTTTTCAGACTCCTGTTAAGGGAAGGTATCGCGCCACTCTACGCCAGCACGCCCGATAAATATGTGACAGCATTCACTTAAGAAAATGAAAGTTACATTTCCAGCCAGATGAAATGTGATTGATA